>DASPXV010000113.1:0-59861 GCA_035637115.1 Vicinamibacterales bacterium | reverse complement strand
TCGGTGAGGATCCGGGTGCGGAATGGGCCGGGCGTTTGCCGCGTAACGCGGCGATTGAAGATCAGTTGCATCTGATCAGGCCGGCCGAGATCGAGATTCTCGCGCATCACTTCTTCGAAGAAGCCGCGCCCGGTGCGGGGGCGATCGAGGACCTGGGTCAAGGCGAACTCCGCCTGGAGGATCGACAGCTGATACCGATAGCCCGCGGCGCGGTGGGCGGCGGTAAAGGGATGCGGCAGGCGGCGGAGCCACTTGCGAAACACGGCGTCGATCTTCGCCGCATCCAAGGTGTTCGCGATCCGCTGCACGCGCGCGGGGGTGTCGCTGGAGCGAATGCCGTTGTCCAACGGCTCGTGCGAAATGCCGCGCTGGGTGAGTTGGCGTTTGAGCCACTCGTGCCCATTCAGACAGATCTTCACCGCGTAGGGAAAGTAGGAGCAGAACTTGATGAAGAGCGGGCCGAAATCGTGGTCGAGGAGGTAGACGTAGTAGTGATTGACCGGAGTCGTCGACCGGTAGATCCAGGGGTACGTCGACCCATCGGGCCGCCGGCGCTTCTCGGTCCGAAAGACGCTGGCCTTCTCTTGGGCTTTGCCGACGAACAAGACGCCCTCGTTATGGGTGAACGAGGCGAGGTACGCCTGCGCGACGTCATCCTTCCGTTGGCCCTTCTTGAACGTCACCAGATCGACACCTTCCGTCTGGACGAAGCGCTCCATCGCGTGCACGAATCGCTCGCTGAGCGGGGCCACCATCATCGTCGACGGGACGCGGGCCCCCAGATGCTGCTTCATGAAGTACACGACCCCGCCGCCCGACTGCAGCGACGGCACGTACCCGTTCAAGTACATCCGGTCGATCGCTTCCAATTCGAAGGTCACATGGTGGTCGAGGATTTCAGCGACACTTTTGCGTATCATCGTGATGGAGCTCCCGGAGAGCGCGGCCCATGTGGCCACCGACCCGAACAGGGTCTATTACGTAGGCGCAGGGTACAACCCTGCCTTGCTCCCGGGGCTCCTCTTTTTTCTAACGAGGCCCTGCCTCAGACCGGCCTCCCCGCTTGGTTTTAGGACACATGCTCGACGGTCTGAGGCAGGGCCTCGTTAGGATATCCTTCGTCCGGCATGCCGGATACTCACGTCGTCATTCTCGCCGCCGGCAAGGGGACCCGCATGAAGTCCGCGGATCCCAAGGTCCTCCATCGCGTCGGCGAGTTGCGCCTTATCGAAC
The DNA here is from genome assembly GCA_035637115.1 of Vicinamibacterales bacterium. Taxonomy (GTDB): domain Bacteria; phylum Acidobacteriota; class Vicinamibacteria; order Vicinamibacterales; family 2-12-FULL-66-21; genus JAICSD01. The sequence goes on along the minus strand of DASPXV010000113.1, from coordinate 58,628 downwards.
ACGTGCTTCGTGCTGCTGACGGGCTGCGCCCCGCGACAACGGTGGTCGTCGTAGGGCATCTTGCCGATCGGGTCAAGGCGGCGCTCCAGAAACGGCAGGGCCTGCGCTTTGCGTTGCAAGATCCGCAACTCGGCACCGGTCATGCGTTACTGCAGGCCGAGCCGCACTTGGCGGGCGCATCCGGCACAGTTGTGTTGCTGTCCGGCGACGTCCCTCTGTTGCGTTCTGACACGCTGCAGGAGCTGGTTCGTACACATGAGCTGCGCGGCGCCGCGGCGACGGTGCTGACGGCGCACGTGAGCGGACCGCACGAATATGGGCGCATCGTCCGTGAGAACGGCCGGATTTCCGCGATCGTGGAGCACAGGGACGCGACGCCGGCGCAGCGCGCCATCGACGAGATCAACAGCGGAATTTACGCGTTCGCGCTGGAGCCGCTGTTCGCCGCCCTCAAGTCGATCGGATCAACGAATGCGCAGGGTGAGTACTATCTGCCGGATCTGATCGGCGTCTACCGCGCGCAGGGACGTCCGGTCGAGACGGTGGTGCTGGAGGATTCGCGGGAAATCCTCGGCGTGAACAGCCGGAAGGAGCTCGCAGAGTTGAGTGCGATTCTGAAGACGACGAAGAATGACGGGTTGATGGCCAGCGGCGTCTCCATCGTCGATCCCGCGACCGCGTGGATCGGTCCGGATGTCGTGATCGGGCCCGACACGGTGATCCATCCGAATGTCTACCTCGAAGGACGCACGCGAATCGGATCGAGCTGCGAGATCCATGCGGGGGTACGCATCGTGGACTCGACGATCGACGACGGCGTGGTCATCAACAATTACTGCGTCATCTCCGAATCGCACGTGGCCACGGGCGCGCGAGTCGGTCCGTTCGCGCACATCCGGCCGCAGTCGGATATCGGCGAAGGGGCGCACGTCGGTAACTTCACGGAGCTGAAGAAGACGAGGCTTGGAAGGGGCTCCAAGGCAAATCACCTTTCCTATCTCGGTGACGCGGTCATCGGCGAAAAAGTCAATGTCGGCGCCGGCACGATCACGTGCAACTACGACGGCACGCACAAGCACCAGACCGTGATCGAAGACGGCGCGTTCATCGGCAGCGACTCACAGCTCGTGGCTCCCGTCCGCGTCGGCAAGGATGCGTACGTGGCGGCCGGTTCGTCGATCGTCGAAGACGTCCCTGCCGGCGCGCTGGGCATCGCGCGAGGCAAGCAGGTGAACAAGAGCGGCTGGGTCGAGAAGAAGAAGAAGAAGAGCCGATAACCGACTGGGCGATGGCCGATGCCATCGGACATCGGACGTCGGGGAATAGACCATGTGCGGCATCATCGGCTACATCGGCGAGAAGCAGGTTCTCCCCATCCTGATCGACGGGCTGCGGCGCCTCGAGTACCGCGGCTATGACTCGGCGGGCATCGCGGTCGTGCGCGACGGCACGATCGAGTTGCGCCGCAGCGCCGGCAAGCTGGCGCGGCTCGAGGAGGCGATCGCGGACAATCCGCTCGATGGCGAGTACGGCATCGGCCACACGCGCTGGGCGACGCATGGTCGTCCGACTGAAGAGAACGCGCATCCGCACCGCGACTGCACCGGCCGCATCGTCGTCGTTCACAACGGGATCATCGAGAACTATCTCGATCTGAAGAAGCAGCTCGCGAAAGAGGGACACGTGTTCGTCACCGAGACGGACACGGAGATCGTCGCGCACCTCGTCGAGCGCGAGATGAAGGAAGACGGCCTGGAGAATGCCGTCCGTCGCGCGCTGCTTTATATGCGCGGCCTGTTCGCGCTGGTGCTGATTTCGGCCGACGACCCGAACAAGATCGTGACGGTGCGCAACGGCCCGCCGATCGTCGTCGGTCTCGGCGACAACGAGTTCTTCGTCGCGTCCGATATTCCCGCGATCCTGGCGCACACGCGCGATGTCGTGTTCATGGGCGATGAGGAGATGGCCGTCATTACGGCGAACGGCGTCGAGTTCACCGATTATTCCGGCCGCGCCGTGTCGAAGAAGAGCACACGGATTTCGTGGGATCCGGTCATGGCCGAGAAGGCCGGATACAAGCACTTCATGCTGAAGGAAATATTCGAGCAGCCGATGGCCGTGAAGGAGACGGTCCTGGGACGCGCGTCGGTCGAGAGCGGCAAGGTGTTCCTGCACGAGATCGCTATTCCGGACCAAGTGCTCCGCGACGTCGAACGCGTGGTGATCCTCGCCTGCGGCACGTCCTGGCACTCGGCCCTTGTCGGCAAGTTCCTGCTCGAGTCGCTCGCGCGTGTTCCCGTGGATGTCGACTATGGGTCGGAATATCGATATCGCGATCCGATCGTCTCGGAGAACACGCTCGCGATCGTCATCACGCAGTCAGGAGAGACGGCCGATACGCTCGCCGCGCTTCGCGAGGCCAAGCGCAAAGGCGCGCGCAGCATGGCGATCTGCAACGTCGTCGGCAGCATGGCGACGCGCGAGACCGAGGGCACCGTATTGACGCACGCGGGTCCAGAGATCGGCGTGGCGTCGACGAAAGCGTTCACGTCGCAGCTCGTCGCAGTCCACCTGCTCGCGGTGTATCTCGGCCAGATCCGCGGGACCTTGACTCCGGACGAGGCGCGTCCGCACCTCGAGGCGCTCACGCAGCTGCCGTTGCTTCTCGAGCAGACGTTGAAGTGCGAGTCGACGGTGGAGGAGATCGCGAAGCGCTTTTATCAGCGCAGCCACTTCCTCTTTCTCGGGCGCGGCATCAACTATCCGATTGCGCTGGAAGGGGCGCTGAAGCTGAAGGAGATCTCCTACATTCACGCCGAGGGGTATCCCGCCGGCGAGATGAAGCACGGTCCCATCGCGCTCATCGACGAGCACATGCCGATCGTGGCGATCGCGCCAGACGATCACGTCTTCGAGAAAATGATCGGCAACATCCAGGAAGCAAAGGCGCGCGGCGGCGCGGTCATCGCGCTCACGACCGAAGGGAACGACGGGATCAAACAGCTCCTCGACCCCGCGCAGGATTTCCTCATCACCGTTCCGAAGTCGCATCCACTTCTGACGCCGGTCCTGATGGTCGTCCCGCTCCAGTTACTCGCGTATCACATCGCCGTCCGCCGCGGCTGCGACGTGGACCAGCCCCGGAATCTCGCCAAGAGCGTCACAGTCGAGTAGCCCGCCCGGGGGTCAGGTCTGTAAAACGCCCCAAACCGGGGTCAGGTCTCCCGACGGACCGACCTGAGTTGACATTGTACTATTGTAGTAGTACATTGTGACTTGTGAGTCCGTGGAGCGATTTCGCGCTCGATGCCGCCGATAGGACCCCCGTTCACGCGCAGCTGGAGCGTGGGATCCGGTCGGCGATCGCGGCCGGACGGCTGGCGGTCGGGAATCAGCTCCCAACCGTCCGACAGCTCGCGGTAGACCTCAAGGTGAACGCCAACACCGTCGCCAAGGTCTACGCGCACCTCGAGCGCGCGGGCGTGCTGGAGACGCGGCGCGGCGTCGGGACCTTCATCGCGGCGCGGACGCCCAATTCCCAGGAGGACTCGTTGCGGCGAACGGAGCTGAACCGCCTCGTGGATCGCTTTCTTGCCGACCTTTCGCATCACGGCTTCGGCGTCGACGACGCCCTCCCCGAGATCGAGCGGCGGCGCCAACAAGGAGCATGAACGTGGGTCTTGTCACATTGCCACTCGGTAAGCGCGCGCAGCAGGAGATGGTTCCGGCGAAAGACGTCCGGGTCAACGTCATCTCGGTCCTGCTGCTGATCATTCCGCTGGCTGTCGGCCTCGCGTGGTCGATTCGGATCGACAACCCCACGCCGATGCTCGCCAGCGCGCTAATCGGCGGAACGCTGATGCTCTCGCCACGCGTGGCGAAGCAATGGGAACGCGCGGTCGTGCTGCGCCTGGGACGATACGTAGGTCTTCGCGGGCCCGGGCTGTTCTGGATCATTCCCTTCGTGGACGCGGTCACGAAATGGATCGATCAGCGCGTCATCACGACGAGCTTCGCCGCGGAAGAGACGCTGACGTCCGATACGGTGCCGGTGAACGTGGACGCGGTGCTCTTCTGGCTGGTCTACGACCCGGAGAAGGCGGCGCTCGAAGTCCAGGAGTACCAGCAGGCCGTGAGCTGGGCAGCGCAGACGGCGCTGCGCGACATCATCGGCCGCACGTCGCTGACGGATCTTCTCCGCGGCCGCGAGCGGATCGAAGAGGAGCTGCAGAAGTTGATCGACTCGCGATCGAATCCGTGGGGCGTGACGGTGCAGTCGGTCGAGATGCGCGACGTCATCATCCCCGAGTCGCTGCAGGACGCGATGTCTCGCGAAGCGCAGGCGTCCCGCGAAAAACAGGCGCGGGTCATCCTCGGCCAGGCGGAAGTCGAGATCGCGAACAGCTTCTCGAAGGCGGCCGAGTCGTACCACAACAACCCGACCGCGCTGCACCTGCGCGCGATGAACATGCTCTACGAGGGCCTGAAGGAGAAGGGGGCGCTGATGCTGGTGCCGAGCTCCGCGGTCGAGTCGATGGGGATGGGCGGTCTGCTCGGCGCGGCAGCGCTGCGCCACGATGCGCTCGCCGCGTCTGCTGACGCGCCACCAACCAAGATCGCGTGACCCTTCCGATTTGGAAATTGGGAAATCTGGAAATCTGGAAACCGAGATATCAAATGTCCAAATTTTACATTTCCAAATTTCCAGATTTATCAGACGCCGTGCCCGTAGCCGACTTCGGCGGGCGTCGATGCGAAATCCTGGGCCGCGGTCGCAAGCGGTTTCGAACGCTCTGACGCAGCAGCGGCGCCGGTCACGCGGGCCACGATGGACGCGAGATCGGCGTCGCTGACCGTTTTCTCCCGGTCCGCGTGCGCGATGACGGCCCGGTACACGTCGTCGAGCACGTGCCGCTCGAGCGTGTGCCCGATCTGCTCGCAGCGGCGCTGGACAGCGTGCCGGCCCGAGTGCTTGCCGAGCACCAGCGTCGCCGACACCCCGACTTCCTCCGGCCGCATGATTTCGTAGGTGCGGCGATCCTTGAGCATGCCGTCCTGGTGGATGCCGGCTTCGTGTGCAAAGGCGTTGCGGCCGACGATCGCCTTATTCGCCTGAACGCCTTCACCTGTCAGCGATGTCAGCAACTGGCTCGACGCGAAGATCTCGCGCGTGTCGACGCCAGTCGCGAACGGCAGGCGATCGGCGCGCACGCGGATCGCCATCACGATCTCCTCGAGCGACGCGTTTCCCGCGCGCTCGCCGATGCCGTTGACGGTGCACTCGACCTGCCGCGCACCGCCATTGATCGCCGACAGCGTGTTCGCAACCGCGAGACCGAGATCGTCGTGGCAATGCGCGCTGAACGTCACCTGGTCGGAGCTCGGCACGTGCGCGAGCACACTCTCGAAGAAGCTGGTGATCTCGTCCGGCGTCGAATAGCCGACTGTATCCGGCAGGTTGATCGTCTTCGCGCCCGACTGGATGACGGCTTCGATCACCTGCCACAGGAACCTCGGATCCGTGCGCGTCGCGTCCTCCGCCGAGAACTGCACGTCGTCGGTGTAGTTGCGCGCGAGCTTCACGGCCGCCATCGCAGTGCGCAGGCACTCCTCGCGCGACATCCGCAGCTTGCGTTCGAGGTGCAGATCGGACGTGGCGATGAAGACGTGGATGCGGCGGCGTTCCGCCGGCGCGAGCGACCAGCCGGCGCGTTCGATGTCCTTGCGATGGCAGCGCGCAAGGCCCGCAATCACCGGGCCGCGGACGTGCGTCGCGATCATCCGGACCGCTTCCGCGTCGGCCTCGGACGCAATCGGGAAACCGGCTTCGATGATGTCCACGCCCAGCCGCTTCAACTGGTGCGCAAGCTTCAGCTTCTCGTCGATGCGCAGCGAGAATCCGGGGGCCTGCTCGCCATCGCGGAGGGTCGTGTCGAAGATGGTCAGACGATTGCCAGACATCGAGATATCTCCTGTTACCTTTGTATCGATCCTGGCGTCCACAAGTCCAATTTATAGTTATTTGATTAGGATTAGAATAACTTATGCAGCTGGCAGACCTCGCCGCATTCCTTGCCGTGGCCAGCGATCGCAGCTTTTCGGCGGCCGCCAGGCGCCTGAATCGCACTCAGCCGGCCATCAGCCAGGCGGTGCGCCGGGTTGAGGATGAGCTTGGCGAGCGGCTATTCGACCGCTCTTCTCGTGACGGCACCCTGACCGAGGCCGGTCGTTTGTTGCAGGACTACGCCCAGCGGCTGCTTGGCCTGGCGAGCGAGGCCCAGACTGCCGTCCAGGAGCTGCAACAGATGCGGCGGGGACGGGTCATTATCGGCGCCAACGAGGCCGCTGTGCACAGCCTCCTCCCGCACATCGAGCGCTTCGCATCGCAGCATCCGCAGGTCGGCATCGAAGTCCGGCGCGTTCCGTCGCGGCAGATTGCCGGCGCGATCCTCGACCGCAGCATCGACTTCGGCGTGCTGACATTCCATCCGGCTGCGCGCGGCGTGCAAACGCTGCCGCTCGGCACGGACGACATCGTGCTCCTCACCGCTCCGAATCATCCGCTCGCATCGAAGCGGCGCGTCACGATCGAGGAGGTCGGCCGCCAGGTCGTGATCGCGCATAACGATCCGTCGCCCACGCGCGATCGCGTGCTGCGCGCGTACGAGCGGCGACAGACGTCACTCAATATCCAGTTGTCGCTGCCGAGTCTCGACGGGATCAAGCGCGCGGTCGAAATGGGAATTGGCGTCGCGCTGCTGCCGCGGAGATGCGCGCTGACCGAAATCGCCCGCGGCTCTCTCGTGGCGATCAAAGTGCCGGAACTCGGCGCGCCGAGACAGGTGCGTCTCGTGTTCCGGCGCACCGGCGAGCGCAGCCGCGCGTCGGACGCCTTCCTGTCGCTGCTTAAAGGGTAAAGCCGCTCACGTACGGCAGCCGCGACGCGACCGCGCGCACCTGGTCGAAGTCCTCGAGCAGAAGGCCCGTCGCGTCCCAGCTGCCGTGGATGAACGCTTCACGCGCCGCGGCCGGCAGCGCGACGCTGTGAGTTCGTCCGGCAGCGCCGATCTGCATCGCATCGAGATCGAGTAGCAGCTCCGCGTACGGATCTTTCTCCACCAGATCCATCAACGTGTCGAGCGTCTCTCTCGACGCTGTCACGCAGGGCATGCCGAGCGCGATCGAATTGCCGAAAAAAATCTCGGAATACGACTGCCCGATTACGGCCCGAATGCCCCGACGGCGAATCGCCTGTGGCGCGTGCTCGCGCGAGGAACCGCAACCGAAGTTCGCGCCGACGATCATGATCGAGGCGCCGCGGTAGGCCGGATTCGAGACTGGATGTACCGACCCGCCGGCGGATTCTGCTTCACGCCGATCGTCTTCGAACAGATGGTCCTCGAGACCTTCGAAGCTGATGGACTTGAGGAACCGCGCCGGGATGATTCGATCGGTGTCGATGTCGTCGCCGCGCAGCGGAAGCCCGGTCCCGCGAACCTGACGAATACGTTCAACGGCCAAGGGCCATCTCCGCGGGCAAGAACTCCCGCACGTCGACCACTTCGCCCGCGACAGCCGCGGCCGCCACCATCGCGGGGCTCATGAGCAGCGTGCGGCCGGTCGGGCTTCCTTGCCGTCCCTTGAAATTGCGGTTCGAGGAGGATGCGCAGATCTCTCGTCCCTCCAGGCGGTCCGGATTCATCGCCAGGCACATCGAACAGCCGGCGGCGCGCCATTCGAAACCTGCCTCCACGAATACGCGATCGAGCCCCTCGCGTTCCGCGGCGCTGCGGACGGCCTGCGACCCGGGGACGACGAGCGCCTTCACGTGCTTCGCGACGTGCTGGCCGCGGACGATGCGCGCGGCTTCGCGGAGATCCGAGAGCCGCGCGTTCGTGCACGATCCGACGAACGCGACGTCGATCCGCGTGCCCTTTACCGGTTCCCCCGCACGGAACCCCATGAACGCAAGCGCTTCGGGATCCGCATTCGATGGCAGCTTCTCATCGACAGCGACCGACTGGCCCGGATTAATTCCCCACGTGACCGTCGGCCGGATCGCCACTGCGTCAAGCGTCACCTCGTCGTCATAGCTCGCGCCTGGATCCGACGCAGTCGACGACCACCACTGCACGGCCCGCTCGAACGCATCCCCCTGGGGCGCGAACGGCCGTCCGCGCAAGTAGTTGTAGGTCGTCTGGTCCGGGTTCACGTAGCCGACGCGCGCCCCACCTTCGATCGACATGTTGCAGATCGTCATGCGCTCGTCCATCGACATCCGGCCGACGGTGTCGCCCGCGTACTCGTAGGCGTAGCCCGCGCCACCTTTCACGCCAAGACGGCGGATGATCTCCAGGATCACGTCCTTCGCGTAGACACCGCGAGCGAGCCGTCCGTTCACCGCGATGCGCCGCACTTTCAACGGTTCCATCGCGAGGCATTGCGACGCGAGTACGTCCCTCACCTGTGATGTGCCGATGCCGAACGCAACCGCTCCGAACGCGCCGTGCGTCGACGTGTGGCTGTCGCCGCAGGCGATCGTCATCCCCGGCTGCGTCAATCCGAGCTCCGGCCCAATGACGTGCACGATCCCTTGATGGCCGCTGTCGATCCCGAGCAACCGGATCCCATGCTCGCGGCAGTTGCGCTCCAGCGCCGACAGCATGTCCTCCGCCATCACATCCAGGAACGGCCTGCGCTGATCGAGCGTCGGGACGATGTGGTCCACCGTCGCAATCGTCCGCTCGGGCATCGCGACCCGCAGTCCGCGCGCCTTGAGCATGTCAAACGCCTGCGGCGTCGTGACTTCGTGGATGAGGTGGAGACCAATCAGGATTTGCTGCTGACCGTTCGGCAGGCGCCTGATTGCGTGCGCGTTCCAGATCTTCTCGAAGAGCGTTGCTGCCATAGGGAAAAGGGGATCGTAGCACGACGTTCGCGTCCGATGGCCGATGTTCGATGACCGATGCGGCAATGGTGGCGCGCGGGTTGCTCAGCCGCCAACCGCAGTAGCTCGTTGCAACAACTTACCGAAGATCCACGCATTTTCTGCGTGGAACGCCGCCGTTGGACTGCTGCAGAAAGGGCAACGTCACATGGCGACCGCGAGGAGTTACCGGGATCTCGATGCGTGGAACGTGGCGATGAATCTGGTGGAACTCACGTATCGACTGACGGCGGTGTTTCCGACATGGAACGGTATCGGTTGATCTCTCGCAGATGCAGAGGTCCGCTGTCTCCATTCCGTCGAATATTGCGGAGGGGCAAGCCCGCGGAACGGCGCGGTTCGGGCTTCACTTCATTCGGATCGCCATCGGATCGGCCGCGGACGTCGATACACAGCTCGAGCTCGCGCGTCGCCTTGGATTCGTAACCGCGGATGCGACGCGCGAACTCAACGCTCAGTTGGAACGCGTGCGTCAAATGCTATACGGCATGCGACGGGAACATGAGCGCCGGCTCGCCAGTGCCGGCACCACGATCCCGTCACTTCTTGTTTTTGGGCTTACGGCGATGCGCCTGTTCTCGTAGCTGATGTTCCGTGATCGAAGCCTTCGCTTTGGCCTCTTCAGTACGATCATCTTCGTCCTGACGGAGGCGACCTGCGACCTTGTACTGCCCCGGGTTTACGTTGTTGTACTTGCTCATGCGATGGTTGTTTCAAGTTCTGCGCCAGGCGTCGCAAGCCATATTCATCGGCCATCGGCCATCGACCATCGGCCTTTCGCCGCTATACTGAACATTCCGCCGCTATCCACACATGCAATTCCTCGACAAGCTCAATCCCGAACAACGCGAAGCTGTTCTTCATATTGAAGGTCCGCTGCTGATCCTTGCGGGTGCGGGATCGGGGAAGACGCGCGTCATCACGTTCCGCATTGCATATCTCATCGGCAACGGTCATGCGAGGCCCGATGAGGTGTTGGCGGTCACGTTCACCAACAAGGCAGCCGGCGAGATGCGCGAGCGTGTCGAGAGCCTGCTTGGTGAGGACGCGAATGGCGTGTGGCTGTCCACATTCCATTCGTTGTGCGCGCGGCTGTTGAGGCGTGAGGCGCCGCACATCGGGTTGTCTCGGGACTTTGTCATCTACGATTCGTCCGACCAGGTGGCGGTTGTGAAGCAGGCGGCGCGCGAACTTAGTATCGACGACAAGCTCGTGCCCCCTCGGGTTGCGCTATCACGCATCAGCCAGGCGAAGAATCGGATGGAGGGACCGGAGTCCCTGCGCGGTGCGTGGAACCTGCGGGACGAGCAGATCGCAAAGATCTACGAGAAGTATCTGGCGACGCTCAAGGAATGCAACGCTCTCGATTTCGACGACCTGCTGCTGAAGACCGTCGAACTCTTCGAGACCTCGACGCCGGTTCGGGAGCGCTACGCGCACAAGTTCAAGTACGTCATGGTCGACGAGTACCAGGACACGAACCGACCGCAGTACCTGCTGATCAAGCGGCTGGCGGAGATCCATCGCAACCTGGCGGTCGTCGGCGATCCCGATCAGTCCATCTACAAGTGGCGCGGCGCGGACCTGCGCAACATCCTCGACTTCGAAACGGACTTTCGCGACGCGAAGATTGTCCGGCTCGAGCAGAACTACCGCTCCACGCAGGTGATTCTCGACGCGGCGACGGCGGTGATCCAGCAGAACCGCAATCGAAAGGACAAGCGGCTCTGGACGGATCGCCAGGGCGGACAGAAGATCGTCTACTACCGCGGCAGCGACGAGCTCGAAGAAGCAGACTTCATCGCGAAGTCCGCGAAACAGGCGCGCGCGAAAGACGTCGACACGATGATGGCGGTGCTCTACCGCACCAACGCGCAGTCCCGCGCCATTGAAGATCAACTGATGCGGGAAAACATCCCGTACAAGATCATCGGCGGCGTCCGGTTCTACGAGCGCAAGGAAATCAAGGACGCGCTCGCCTACCTGAAGTTGATCATCAACCCGCATGACGACGTGAGCCTGCGGAGGGTGATCAACGTGCCGGCGCGCGGCGTCGGCAAAGGCGTGATGGACTCGCTGCAGGCGATCGATCCGGACGCGATCGCCGCGGATGCGCCTCCGCTGCTGGCCGCCGGTCTCGCGGAAGTCAGTTCGGCCCGCTCCCTCTGGGCGCGCCTCGTCTATGCGGTGGACGAAGGCAAGCTGGGAAACCGCGCGGTTTCATCGCTGCGCGTATTCCGCGACCTGATCGTCGGCCTGGCGAACGACGCGAAGACGGACACGGTATCGATCGCGATCGGCAAGATGCTCGACCGCTCCGGGTACCTGAACGATCTACGCGAGGAAAATACCGAGGAAGCCAACGAGCGGACCGAAAACCTGATGGAACTCGTCTCAGCCGCGCGAGACTACGAAGCTCGAGATGTGGAGGCGTCGCTCGGCGGATTCGTGGATCGTCTGTCGCTCCTCTCCGAAGCGGACGAAGAGTCTGGCAGCAAGAACGCGCGCGTCTGGCTCATGTCGATGCATGCTGCGAAAGGGCTCGAGTTTCCCGTCGTATTCATCGCGGGAATGGAGGAAGGCCTCTTCCCGCATTCACGCTCGTCGGAAGACGAGGACGAGCTCGAAGAGGAGCGCCGGCTGTTCTACGTCGGCATGACGCGCGCGGAAAGCCGCCTGTTCCTGACCAGCGCCGCGCGGCGCCGCGTCTTCGGCGAGTACCAGTCGACCGAGCCCTCACGATTCATCGACGAGGTCCCGAGCGAGCTCGTCGAGCGCATCACGCCGGCGTTCTCCGCCAACCAGGGCAACTTCGCGCATGCGCACTACGAATTCCGAACCAACCCGTACGGCCGCGGGGGACGCGGGGGGAAGTTCAAGGAAAGCAGCCCTAAGTACTCGTACGAAGACGAGGATCAGTCAGCGTCAGGCGTGCGGGTCGGGATGCGCGTGAAGCACGCGCAGTTCGGTGTCGGCGTGGTCCTCGCCGTCGAGGAACACACCGACGATTACAAGATCACTGTGCGGTTCAACTCCGTCGGGCAGAAAAAGCTGCTCGCCAGATTTGCAAAACTTGAACCTGCTTGAAATTTTTCACAGGAGGGCCAGGAGCTCAGGAGAGGTTAATTCTCTTGATCTCCTGTTTCTCCTGTTTCAGGTTCTTCTTCTTTTTCAGCCAGCTTGGCGACCGAGACGACGGCGTCTCCCTCTTCCATCTCAATCAAGCGAACGCCCTGCGTGGCACGGCCGATAGTGCGGATGTCACCCGCCTTCATGCGCAGGATCATCCCCTGCTGCGAGATGAGCATCAGCTCGTCGTCGTCATGCACGTAGGCGATGCCGATCACCTTGCCGTTCCGATCTGACGTCTGGATGTTGATGATGCCAACGCCGCCGCGGGACTGGAGACGGTATTCCTCGAGCCCTGTGCGCTTGCCGTAGCCGTTCTGCGCGACGGTGAGGACGGTGCCTCCCTCGCGCACGACCTCCATCGCGACGACCTCGTCCCCTTCGCGGAGGGAGATGCCGCGAACGCCATAGGCGTTGCGCCCCATCGGGCGCACGTCGGTTTCCTCGAAGCGGATCGCCATGCCGTCGCGGGTGCCGATGAAGATCTGCTCCTTACCATCGGACAGCTCCACCGCGATGACCGAATCCCCCTCCTCGACGCCCATCGCGATGATGCCGCTCGGGCGCGGATTGCTGAACGCGGTCATGTCGGTCTTCTTGACCGTGCCTTTGCGCGTGCCCATCACCACGTACTGCTGATCGTCCTGTTCCGGGAACTCGCGCACCGCCAGCAGCGCCGCGATCTTCTCGTCCGGCGAATCGAACTGGACGAGATTGACGATTGCTTTGCCCTTCCCGTAGGTGCCGACGTCCGGAACCTCGTGGACCTTGAGCCAGTACGCCCGGCCGCGGTCCGTGAAGATCATGATGTAAGCGTGCGTCGAGGCGATGAAGAGATGGCTGACGTAGTCCTCTTCACGCGTCCGCATGCCGATGCGTCCCTTGCCGCCACGGCGCTGCGCACGGTAGGTCGAAATCGGCGTGCGCTTGATGTAGCCGGTGCTCGTCACCGTGATCGCCATGTCTTCGTCGGCGATCAGATCCTCGATGCGCAGCTCGCCGCTCTCGTCGACGATCTCGGTCCGGCGTTCGTCCCCGTACTTGTCGCGGACGGCCTTCAGTTCGTTGACGACGAGTCCCATCAGGAGCTGTTCGCTGGAGAGGATTGCGCGCAGCCGCTCAATCGTCTTCATCAGCTCGAGGAGCTCGTCGAGAATCTTCTGCCGCTCCAGACCGGTCAGGCGCTGCAGCTGCATATCGAGGATCGCCTGCGCCTGGAGCTGCGAGAGCTTGAACTGCGTCTGCAGTCCTTCGCGCGCTTCCGCCGGGCTCTTCGAACCGCGAATCAGCTTGATTACCTCGTCGAGGTGATCGAGCGCGATCTTCAGGCCTTCGAGGATGTGCGCACGCGCTTCCGCCTTGCGCAGCTCGAACTCGGTGCGGCGCCGGACCACTTCGCGGCGGAACTCCACGAATTGCTCGACGACCTCGAGCAGGCTGAGCACCTTCGGGCGGCCGCCCGCGATCGCGAGCATGATGATCCCGAACGTCGTCTGCAGCGGCGTGTGCTTGTAGAGATTGTTCAGCACCACGTCCGGCATCTCGCCGCGCTTCAGCTCGATGACGATGCGCATCCCGTCGCGATCGGACTCGTCGCGCAGGTCGCTGATGCCTTCGATCGTCTTCTCACGCGCGAGATCCGCGATCTTTTCGATCAGGCGCGCCTTGTTGATCTGGTAGGGGATCTCGGTGATGACGATCGACTGCTTGTCCCCCTTTTTGCTCTCTTCGATCGTCGAGCGCGCGCGCATCGTGACCGATCCGCGGCCTGTCATGTAAGCCTGGTAAATTCCCTGGCGACCGACGATGAATCCGCCTGACGGGAAGTCCGGACCGCTGACCGCCTTCATCACGGTCTTCAGCCGCGTGTCCTTCGGCTGGCCGCGCATGTCGATCGCGGCGATGACGCCGTCGATCACCTCGCGCATGTTGTGCGGCGGGATGTTCGTCGCCATGCCGACTGCGATGCCGGCGGAGCCGTTGACCAGCAGGTTCGGGAAGGTCGTCGGAAGAACCGTCGGCTCTTCCGTCGTCTCGTCGTAGTTGGGGACGAAGTCGACCGTCTCCTTGTCGAGATCCCCCATCATCGCTTCGGCGAGCGCCTCGGGACGCGCTTCCGTGTAGCGCATCGCCGCGGGCGGGTCGCCGTCGATGGATCCGAAGTTCCCCTGGCCGTCGACCAGGGGATAGCGCATGTTGAAGTCCTGCGCGAGGCGGACGAGCGTGTCGTAGATCGACGCGTCGCCGTGGGGATGGTAGTTCCCCATGACTTCGCCGACGATCTTCGCGCACTTGCGGTAGGCGCGGTTGCTCGCGAGCCCCATCGAGCGCATGCCGTAGAGCACGCGCCGGTGCGCCGGCTTCAGCCCGTCACGGGCATCGGGCAGCGCTCGTCCGATGATTACGCTCATGGCGTAATCCATGTACGAGCGTTTCATCTCGTCTTCGATGTTGACGGGGACCTTGCTGAGAGCGATGTCGGTCATGCGATTAGATGTCGAGGTTCTTGACGTCGAGCGCGTTGTCTTCGATGAACTTCCTGCGCGGCTCGACCTGATCGCCCATGAGCGTGGTGAACATCAGGTCCGCCTCGGTGTGATCCTCCGCCTTCACCTGCAGGAGCGTGCGCTTCGCGGGGTCCATCGTGGTCTCCCACAGCGTTTCCGGATTCATCTCGCCGAGGCCTTTGTAACGATTGACGGCGATCCCCTTCTTGCCGGCGGCAATGAAGAACTCGACGAGCTCGTCGAGCGATTCGACCTTGACGTCGAGCTCCTTTCCCTTCGCCGCGGCCTTGACCGCGCCGGGCATCGAACTCGCGTCGGGGATCTTCGGCTCCGCCGCCAGCTTCGTGGCTTCGTCGAGCGGCACGCCGCCGATCGCCGTCTGACCGGCAGCCGCCTGTCCGGCGTCGTCCGCCGCCGCCTGGTCCTCGGCATCGGTCTGCGAGGCGGTGGTCTTCACCACGATCGGCCCGCGGATGCCCTTGACGTCCTGGTAGGTGTTGCCCAGCGTGCGGAACTCGCTCGTCGTGACGAAGTCGAGATCCACCCGGTGATACTTCGGATACCCGCCGGTGCGATCCTCGATGACCAGCCCGTGCGCCTGGTGTTCTTCATCCGGCTGCACGCTTGCCGAGCGCGTCTTCGTGTTCAGCGAATCGGCGAACGCCTGCAGCTTTTCTCGATCGGAGAAGAACGCCTTGTCGCCGCCGCGGACGCCCTGGTCGAGCAGCCCGATGATCACGTCACGTGTCGGACCGCGCCGCTCCACGACCTGCAGCAGCTTGCGGAAGTGAATCAGCTTCTCGAGCTTCTTTTCCAGCTCTCCGCCCGCGATCTCCGAACCGTCAGGCAGCACGACGACGCGCGATTCCACGGCGCGGCGAATGAGCCAGTTCTCGAGCTCCCGCTCGTCGCGGATGAAGGTCTCGGTGCGTCCACGCTTTGCGCGGAACAACGGCGGCTGCGCGATGTAGACGTAGCCTGAGTCCACGAGCACACGCATCTGGCGATAGAAGAACGTGAGCAGCAGCGTGCGAATGTGCGAGCCGTCCACGTCCGCGTCCGTCATGATGATGATGCGGTGGTAGCGGAGCTTCGCGACATCGAAGTCTTCCGTGCCGATGCTGGTGCCGAGCGCCGCGATCATTGTCTTGATCTCGTCGCTGCCGAGCATCTTGTCGAACCGCGCCTTCTCGACGTTCAGGATCTTTCCCTTGATGGGGAGGATCGCCTGGAAGCGGCGGTCGCGTCCCTGCTTGGCCGACCCGCCTGCGGACTCCCCTTCGACGATGTACAGCTCGCTCTGTGAGGGATCGCGCTCCTGGCAATCGGCGAGCTTGCCCGGCAACGTGCTGCTGTCCAGCGCGCCCTTGCGGCGAACCAGGTCACGGGCCTTGCGCGCCGCCTCGCGCGCGCGCGCCGCATCTACCGCCTTGAGAATCACGCGCTTGGCGACGTTCGGGTTCTCCTCCAGAAACGCGCCCAGCTTGTCATTGACGACTGTCTCGACGATGCCCTTGACCTCGGTGTTCCCGAGCTTTGTCTTGGTCTGACCCTCGAACTGCGGACGCGGGATCTTGACGCTGATGACCGCCGTCAACCCTTCGCGGATGTCGTCGCCGCTGATAGTCGCGTCCTTCAGGTCCTTCGTCAGATTGTTCTTTGCCGCGTACGAGTTGACGGTGCGCGTCAGCGCCGATCGGAATCCCGACAGGTGCGTGCCCCCCTCGTGCGTATTGATATTGTTCGCGAACGAGTAGAGCGTTTCCGCGTAGCCGTCATTCCACTGCAGCGCGATCTCGGTATCGATCCCATCCTTCTCGCCGCGCATGTAGATCGGCTTCTCGTTGACGGGCGACTTGTTCTGATTGAGGTACTGAACGAAAGAGACGATGCCCCCCTCGTACAGGAACTTGTGCCCCTTGCCGCCATCGCGCTCGTCGTCGATGGTGATCGTGACGCCGCCGTTGAGGAACGCCAGTTCGCGCAGACGCTGCGCGAGCGTGTCGAAGCTGAAGTCGGTGACTTCGAAGATCTGGGTGTCGGGCTTGAACGTGACCTTCGTGCCGCGCTTCTTCGTCGTCCCAGCGACCTCGATATCGCCGGCCGGCACGCCGCGCTCGTAGGTCTGCTGGTAGACGTGGCCGTTGCGCCAGATCTCGAGTTCGAGCGTCTCCGAGAGCGCGTTGACCACGGAAACGCCGACGCCATGCAGACCGCCCGAGACCTTGTAGCTGTCGTTGTCGAACTTGCCGCCCGCGTGCAGCACCGTCAGGACGACTTCCGCGGCGGACTTGCCACTCTCGTGTCGATCGACTGGAATCCCGCGACCGTTGTCCACGACCGTGACGGAGTTGTCGATGTGGATCGTGACGTTGACCTGGTCGCAATGCCCCGCGAGCGCTTCGTCGATGGAGTTGTCGACGATTTCGTACACCAGGTGATGCAGCCCCTGCGGGCCCGTGGTCCCGATGTACATGGCGGGCCGCTTGCGGACCGCCTCGAGGCCTTCGAGGACCTTGATCTTGTCCGCGCCGTAGTCGTCGGAACCGCTGCCGTTGCCGTTGGAGCCGGACGCAGTTTCAGGGTTCGCAGGGGACACGCCCTTGTCGGCGTGCGGCTGCGGCTCGTTATGTTCGTTCAACTGGTTCATTCAGAATTTCGTTCGCCGCTCAGATGCGCATGGGCATGATCACGTACGTGTAGTCGTAGCCCTCGCCGCCCACGGGCTTCAGGACCGCCTGGCTCATTTCGTCCTTGAAGTCGAGGGACACCGTGTCCGTCTCGACGACGCCGAGGAAGTCGAGGACGTACTGCGCGTTGAAGCAGATGGTCACGGGCGCCGCGGCGTAATCCACCATCAGGACTTCCTTCGCCTCGCCGAACTCCGGGCTGCTCGAGGCGATTTCGACCTTGCCCTTGTCGATCTGGAACTTCACCGCGCGCGAGCGCTCGTTCGAGAGCAGCGCCACGCGCTTGACGGCGCTCGTGAGCCGATCGCGATCGAATTCGACGTGCTTGTCGTTGTTCTTCGGGATGACGCGTTCGAATGCCGGGAACTGACCATCGATCATCCGCGAGATGAGCAGCCGATCGCCGACCGTGAAGAACAAGTGATTCTCACCACGCTCGTAGAGGATCGGCCCTTCTCCCCCTTCAGCGAGCAGGCGGCCGAGCTCGAGCAGCGTCTTGCGTGGCAGGATGACGCGATTCTCGTCATCCGCCTTTGCTCCCTTGGCCGGCTTCCCCTCGCGCGCGACGGTGATATGCGCGAGTCGATGTCCGTCGGTCGAGACCAGGCCGAGCGCGTCGGGGCGCTGCAGGAACAGTGCGCCGTTCAGAAAGTAGCGCGTATCCTCGCCGGTGATCGCGAATTGCGTCTTCGAAATCATCTGCCGCAGCGCTTCGCGCGGAAGTTCTACGGTCGCTGCACCCGCGGCGTCGGGGAGCGTCGGGAAGTCTTCGCGCGGCAGCGTCTGCATGCGTGAGTCGAAGCGATCCGCCGCGACCTTCACGCCGCCTTTGTCCTCCTCGATCCGCACGTCGGTTTCTGGCAGCGCCTTGACGATCTCGTACAGTTTCTTTGCCGGCAGCGTCAGCGAACCGCTCTTGGAAACGGTCGCCGGGCACTTGCTGCGCAGCCCGACCTCGAGATCTGTCGCGAGCATCTTCATTTCCGCGCCGTTGGCTTCGAGCAGCACATTGGCGAGAATCGGGATCGTGTTCTTGCGTTCGACGATGCCCTGGAAGAGTTGCAGTTCGCGGAGCAGATCGGTCTTGCGGACGACCAATTCCATGGTTATTGATCTCAGAAATTAGAGGAGAGAAACAGGAACAAATAATTATAACAAAGAATAGGCGTTGTGGAAAAGCCTTTTAGCGCCCGTTAGTCGTTCAGAATGTGGCACTTAGACTGTGGACGCCTTTCCGGTACGGCGGCGGGTTTTTCCGCAGCTTTTTGTGAGTCTTTTCGACCCGCCGGGAACACACAGAACGTGCACAGCACAGGCGGGGAAAGGGCTGTGGAAATCTCTACCTGAACGACTCCAGGAGGCTGTTGATAAGCATGTTGAAATCTCCGTTCTTCTGACGGAGATCTTCGATCTTGCGGATCGAATGGATCACCGTCGAATGGTGCTTGCCGCCGAAGCTCTTGCCGATTTCCGGAAGCGACGCGTTCGTCAGGTTCTTGCACAAGTACATCGCGATCTGCCGCGGCATGGCGACGGACTTCGAATTGTTCTTCGACTTCAGCTCCGCGACCTTCAGCGAATAGTGATCCGCCACCGCTTTCTGGACGCCTTCGATCGTCACCGCGCGATCGTCGTTCTGGAGCACGTTCCGGAGCACGTCCTGCGCGAGCGCAAGCGTGATTTCGCGTCCGGTCAGCGACGCATACGCGATCAGTCGAATGAGCGATCCCTCGAGCTCGCGGATGTTCGACTTGATCTTGCCCGCGATGTAAATCGCGACGTTGTCCGGTAGATGGACGCCTTCCGTTTCCGCCTTGCGCTTGAGGATCGCCGTCTTCGTCTCGAGATCGGGCGACTGGATGTCAGCGATTAATCCCCACTCGAAACGCGAGCGCAGCCGCTCCTCGAGCTGCGGAATCTCGTGCGGCGGGCAGTCGGAGCTGATCACGATCTGCTTCTGCGAATCGTAGAGCGCATTGAACGTGTGGAAGAACTCCGTCTGCGTGCCTTCCTTGCCCGCCAGGAACTGCACGTCGTCCACGAGCAGCACGTCGACGCTGCGATAGCGCTCGCGGAAATCCAGGATGCGATCGTAGCGAACGGCGTTGATCATCTCGTTCATGAACCGCTCGGACGAGATGTAAGTCAGCTTCAAATTTTTCATGTGCGTGACGACATAGTGCCCGATGGCGTGCATCAGGTGCGTCTTCCCGAGTCCCACCCCGCCGTAGATGAACAGCGGGTTGTACGATCGCGACGGCGCTTCGGCGACCGCACGACAGGCGGCGTGCGCGAACTGGTTCGACGACCCGACGATGAAGGTGTCGAACGAGTAGCGCGGACTGAGGATCCCGAGGTCGTCACCTTCGAGTTCTTCCTCGCCGACAGCGGCGTTGATGTCTTCCGGGCCCGGCATCTCGGGAACGAGCGGCTCCGCGCTGTCCTCGGTCACGAATGCCACGGGCGCACCGGGGCGCTGCACTTCGGCGAGCGCTTCTTCGATCACGGCGGCGTAATGCTTCGTGAGCCAGTCGCGGAAGAGCGCGTTTGGAACGCGCACGCGGATGGATCCTTCGCGGTCCGCAACGAACGCCGTTGGCTTGAACCAGGTGTAGAAGCTGTGACGGTTGACCTTGGTCTCGATGCGGGAAAGGACCTGGTCCCAGATATTACTGCCGCTCATATTTCGTAATTCCGGGACTTTCGCCCCAGGGTAACCCGTTCCTTCTAGGGACGCGAACGGCCGAGTTCCATTTTTTACACGCTATTTACAGGGCATTTCCGACTTTCGCCCTGTGCTTTTCCACAATTTTTTCCACAGCTGTGGAAAACTTCGGGGGGAGCCCCTACGGACGAGCACCCGGTGACGCGCCGCCCGCGCACGCCGACCCAGCACAGGCAAGACCAAAACGCGGACGATAGCATAGCGTTTTCCACGCTCGCAATTGACACTCCAGCGCCACGTTCGCTACTATTTGTGTTTCTCCGTTCGGCGAGTTCCGGTCCAGAGGTTTTCAATTCATGGCGAAGGGCAAACGTACATTTCAGCCGAACCGGCGGCACCGGAAAAAGACGCACGGTTTCCTGGTCCGCATGTCGACCAAGAAGGGGCGCCTGGTCCTGAAGCGGCGCCGCGCGAAGGGCCGCAAGCGGCTCGCCGTCACGCACGCCCGATAGTGCCGCCACATCCCCTGCCGCCGGCGCGGCGTCTCCGCCGCCGCGGCGAATTCCAGCGCGTTTTCGACGCCGGGCGCAGGGCTCACGGCCGTTACCTCACCATCATCGCGTCCCCCGCTCCTGGCCCCGACAGCCGCCTCGGCATCGTCGCCAGCCGCAAGCTCGGGGGAGCGGTGGTGAGGAATAGGGCTAAGCGATTGATTCGAGAGGCTTTCAGGACGAACATCGGGCTGGCGGCGCCCGTGGACCTCGTCGTTATCCCAAAGGCGGCCGCCACGAAAGCGAAGGCTACGGACATCGCCGGGGACTACGCGTCCACGCTGAAGCGTATGGGACTGTCAAAGTAATGACAGCGAAGCTCCTGATCGCTCTGATTCGCGTTTACCAGTTCACGCTGTCCCCTTTTCTCGGAGGGTCGTGCCGGTTCCTGCCGACCTGCTCCAGCTACGCCATCGAAGCGTTGCGCACGCACGGCGCGATTCGGGGATCCGCGCTCGCGTTGCGGCGCCTGTCCGCCTGTCACCCGCTTGGCCGATCGGGGTTTGATCCGGTTCCCTAATGGAAAAAAGAGTTCTCATCGCCGTGCTGCTGTCGTTCCTGGTGCTGTACGGCTACCAGGCGATGTTCCCGTCGCCGCCAGAAGAGCAGAAGAAGCCCGTGCAGGCGAGCAAGGGTGCGACGGCGCCGAACGCCTCCGCGCCGGCCGTTCCAAACACGACGCCGTCAGTGCAGGGTCCAGCTCCGGCGACCGCTGCCACTGCTGCGCCCGCACGGGAGATCGTCGTCGAGAACAGCGCGGTCCGCGCCGTGTTCACCACGCGCGGCGCAGCGCTCAAGAGCTGGCAACTGAAGAAATATCGCGACGATCGCGGACAACCCTACGAGCTCGTCGCCGGCCACGCGCCCGCTGACGCGCCGCTGCCTTTCTCGGTTGGCGTTGACGATGCCGCGCTGTCCGCGATGCTCGCATCGGCCACGTTCAACGTGAGTGAGTCCGGCGGGACGGGCGACTGGCAGGCACAATTCGATTACGACGCGGACGGTGTCCGCGCGCAGAAGATCTTTTCCATCGCGCAGAACAAGCCCTACGTCGTCAATGTCACCGCGTCCGTGACGCGCGACGGACAGTCCGTGCCGGCGACGCTGAAGTGGGGTCCGGCGATTGGCAGCGGCATCACGGTGAAGTCGCGCAGCTACAATCCGCCGCCGCAGCCGATTTTCTTCAAGGACAACAAAGTCAGCCGCGTGGCGCCAGCGAAGATTGCCGAGGCGCCCGTCCAGGAGGGCACGTTCGGATTTGTGGGCGTGGACGATCACTATTTCCTGACTGCGGTCGTGAAGCCGAAACAGCCGCTGCGCATCGACTACGCGCCGGTTGACGTCACGTTGCCCGATCATCCTGAGGGGGCGCATTACGTCTCCTGGTCCGCACGTTATCCGACGGCGCCGCAGTCGGCGGCGTACTTCATCGGCCCCAAGGACTTCGACGTGCTCGCCTCCGTCGATCGCGATCTGGTCCGCGCCATCGACTTCGGCATGTTCGCCTGGCTCGTGGTCCCGTTGCTGCGCGCGCTCAAGTGGATCAATGCGTACGTCGGCAACTACGGCTGGTCGCTGATCCTGCTCACCGTGCTGATCAACGTGGTGATGTTCCCGCTCCGCCACAAGAGCGTGGTGTCGATGCGGAAGATGCAGGAAGTGCAGCCGGAAGTGAAGTCGATCCAGGACCGCTACGCGAAACTCAAGATGACCGATCCGGCGCGGTCCAAGATGAACCAGGAACTGATGGCGCTCTACAAAGAGCGCGGGGTCAATCCGGCGAGCGGCTGCGTGCCGATGCTGCTGACGCTTCCGGTCCTGTTCGCGTTCTACTCGATGCTGTCGGTTGCCATCGAGTTGCGCGGCGCTCCCTTCATCGGGCAGATCCACGATCTCTCAGCGCACGACCCCTGGTTCATCTGGCCGATCGTGATGGGGATCACGATGTTCATCCAGCAGAGGATGACACCGTCCACGGCGGATCCGGTCCAGCAGAAGGTCATGCTGATCATGCCGGTGATGATGACGGGCATGTTCCTCTATGCGGCGAGCGGGCTGGTGATTTACTGGACGGTCAGCAACGTCTGGGGCATCGCCCAGCAGATGATCACGAACCGTCTCATTGGCCCCGCAGTCGTGCGCCACGTGCGCCCGCCGGCGGAGCGGCGCGTGAAGAACGTCGGCGGCGGCAAAACCGACCAGGCGAAGGAGCGCTAGATGACCGTCCAGGAAAAAGCCGCCACCCTCGTCCGCAACGTCGTCAACGCCATGGGCCTCGCGCTCGACGTCCAGGTCGTCGACACGCTGGACGCGATTCGGATTGAAATCTCCGGCGACGGCGGCGAGATGCTCCTCAAGCGTAAAGGGGAAGCGCTCGACGCGCTTCAGCAGATCGTCAACACCGGCTTCCGGCGCGAGCTCGAAGACGACCGCAGCTTTGTCGTGGACTGCATGGGGTATCGGAAGGGAAAAGACGACGAGCTGAAGCAGATGACACGGTTCACGATGGAGAAGGCAAAAGTGTCGGGCCCGCAGGAAATGGGTCCGCTGAATCCTTATTCGCGCCGCCTCGTTCACCTGACGGTCGCGGAAGATCCCACGATGTCGTCCGAGAGCATCGGGGACGCGTTCCTCAAGACCGTAATCATTTCGAAGAAATAGGCTTTTCCTGGATTCTGTAGCGTCCGCCTCCAGGCGGAAGTCACCGACATGTTTTCTACTGAAGACACGATCGTCGCGATCGCGACACCTCCGGGCCGCGGCGGGATTGGCGTCGTTCGTCTCAGCGGCGCATCCTCTTCAGCGATCGCCTGCGCGCTGACCGGGCGCACATCTTTTGAGCCGCGCCACGCAACACTGACGACCATCTGCGGCGGAGACGAGTCGCGCATCGATCGGACCGTCATCACCTTCTTCCCCGCTCCGCATTCCTATACCGGCGACGATGTCGTGGAGATTTCCGCGCACGGCAGTCCCGTCGTGTTGCGCGCCATCGTCGACGCGGCGATTGCGAAGGGAGCGCGGCTCGCGAATCCCGGCGAGTTCACGTTCCGCGCGTTTCTTAACGGGCGGATCGATCTGGTGCAGGCGGAGGCCATCGGCGATCTCGTCGACGCCGTCACGCCGCTGCAGGCGCGCGTGGCGTTCGATCAGCTCGATGGCACGTTGACGGCGCGGCTGCGTGAAATGGATGCGGCGCTGCTCGAACTCATTGCGCCGCTGGAGGCGTCGCTCGATTTTCCCGACGAGGGTTATCACTTCGTTGCGCGTGCCGACGCCGAGCGCGGTATCGCGGCGACGCTCGCGACGCTCGAGGGCTTGCTTGCGGATGCGCGGCGCGGCCGCATGATTCGCGAAGGGCTCACGGTCGCGATCGTCGGCCGCCCGAACGCGGGGAAATCCAGCCTCTTCAATCGGCTCGCCGGCGCGTCCCGCGCGATCGTCACGGCCATTCCCGGCACGACGCGCGATCTGCTGACGGAGCGCATCGACATTGGCGGTGTGCCGTTCACCGTGGTCGACACGGCCGGACTTCGTCCCGAAACGCATGATGCGATCGAGGCAGAAGGCATCGCGCGCGCGAGACAGGCGGCCGACGCGGCTGACGTCGTGCTCGTCGTGGTGGATCGGTCGCGTCCGCTCAGCGGCGAGGATGAAACGCTGCTGAAGGAGACCGCGGAACGGGAGCGAGTTGTCGTCGCGAGCAAGAGCGATCTGACGGCGGCATGGGATCCGTCGATGGTTTCGGCGACCTGGCACGATCAAAGGGCGATTTGCAGACCTGACCCCGGGGTGATCGCAGTTTCTGCGCTCACCGATCAGGGGATCGGGGCGTTGCGGGAGGCGATCGTGACGGCGGCGGGGGTCGAGCCGTTGCGGGATGGGGCTGCCGTTGCGAATCAGCGGCACGCGGCGCTGCTCGAACGGGCGCGGGACGCACTGTCTCGAGCGGCGGCGGGCGCGTCCCAAGGTGTACCGGAGGAATTTGTGCTTTCCGATCTGCACGAGGCGCGCGCCTGCTTCGACGAGATCACCGGAGCGCGGCCGCAGGACGAAGTGCTCGCGCTGATCTTCGAGCGCTTTTGTATAGGTAAATAATTCCATCCCAAATGAACCGGCACGAAATTATCGTCATCGGAGCGGGACACGCGGGCGTCGAAGCCGCGTGGGCGGCTGCGCGCATGGGACGCGACGTCGCGATCTGCACCCTCTCGCTCGACACGATCGCGCACATGCCGTGCAATCCCGCTATCGGCGGGACGGCGAAAGGCCACCTCGTTCGAGAGATCGACGCGCTCGGCGGGCTGATGGGAATTGCGATCGACGCGACCGCGATTCAGTTCAAGCTGCTCAATCGCAGCCGCGGACCCGCCGTATGGTCGCCGCGCGCGCAGGCGGACAAGCGGCGCTACAGCGAGTGGGTGCGCGCCGCGCTCGAGCGCGAGCCGAACATCTCGTGGATCATCGGGAAGGCCGGCCGCATTCTCGTCGAGCACGGACGCGTTGTCGGTCTCGCGCTCGAAGATGGCGAGACCTACTCGTGCGACGCGCTCGTCGTCACCACGGGCACTTTTCTGAACGGACTGGTGCACGTCGGCCCGGAGCAGCGTCCGTCTGGACGCGCCGGCGAGCCTCCGTCACGCGATCTCGCGGAGTCGCTGAAATCATTCGGATTCTCGTGGGGACGACTGAAGACCGGGACTCCTCCGCGGCTGCACAGACGCAGCATTGATTTCTCGCGCTTCGACGAGCAGCTCGGCGACGATCCGCCCGTCCCCTTCTCGTTTCTCAGTGGTGCGATCGCGCGCC
This sequence comes from Vicinamibacterales bacterium, assembly GCA_035637115.1. Lineage (GTDB taxonomy): Bacteria > Acidobacteriota > Vicinamibacteria > Vicinamibacterales > 2-12-FULL-66-21 > JAICSD01. The sequence goes on along the minus strand of DASPXV010000113.1, from coordinate 33,330 downwards.
CGCAGATTGCCTGTCACCTGGTGCACACGACCGATCGCGTGCACGTGCTCGTGCGCGACCACATCTCGCAATCGCCGCTCTACAACGGGCAGATCGCCGGGATCGGTCCTCGCTACTGCCCTTCGCTCGAAGACAAGGTGATGCGGTTTCCGCATCGCGAGCGCCACCAGATCTTCCTGGAGCCGGAGGGTCTCGACGCTGACGAGATCTATGTGAACGGCTATTCGATGAGCCTTCCCGCAGCCGTGCAGAAGGAAATCGTTCGCGCATTGCCGGGCCTCGAAGATGCCGAAATGATTCGACCCGGCTACGCCGTCGAATACGATTTCATTCAGCCGACGGAGCTCGATCGCGGCCTGCAGACGCACCGTGTCGCGGGACTGTTTCTCGCGGGCCAAATCAACGGTACGTCGGGCTACGAAGAGGCCGCCGCGCAGGGACTGCTTGCCGGGATCAACGCGGCACGACTCGGCCACGGAGAGAAATCCGTCGTGTTCGGCCGCGACGAGTCGTACATCGGCGTGCTCGTCGACGATTTGACGACGCGCGGGTGCCTCGAGCCGTATCGCATGTTCACCTCGCGCGCGGAGCATCGACTGCTATTGCGCATCGATAACGCGGACTTGCGGCTCACGCCGCGAGGACGCGACGTCGGGCTGGTCGCGGACGGCCGTTGGTCGGTTTTCGAAGTGCGGCGACAGCGCCTCGCGCACAACCACGCGGCGATTAGCCGTTCGATGGTGACGGTCAACGGCTCACGAATACCCGCGAGCCGCGCGCTTCGACAGCCGGACGTTGACGTCCGCGTGCTCGCGGCGGGCGGCCAGCTGTCTCTCGAGATCGAGGATCCGCTGGTGGATTTCGGCAGCCTTGAGACCGCTTACCGGTACGAAGGTTACCTCCGCCGCCAGAAGGAGTCCGTCGAGCGGCTCCGCCGGCAGGAGGCGCACGCGATTCCGGCGGATTTTGTCTTCCACGGAATTCCGGGGCTGTCGCGCGAATCCGTCGAGCGGCTCTCCGCCGTGCGGCCCGAGACGATCGGCCAGGCGCTCCGGATACCTGGCCTGACAGCTGCCGCGGTCGCGCTCGTTGCGGCGCACGTCTCGGGCCAGCTCTCCCGCTAGGATGGTGGATCTCGCGGCCCTGCTCGATGCGCGCGCGGGCCTGGCGGGCATCTCTCTGGATGCCGGTCTGAAGACCCGGCTGCTCGACTATTACGCGTTGCTCGCGCGGTGGAACCGGAAAATCAACCTGACTTCCCTCTCAGACCCCACTCAGGCTATCGATCGATTGCTGCTCGAGCCCGTGGCTGCGGCGCGGCATCTTACCGCTGGCGCCGTTCTCATCGATCTCGGCTCAGGAGGCGGCTCCCCAGCTATTCCACTGGCCTTGGCGCTCGGATCTCCCCGGCTGGTTATGGTCGAGTCGCGTAGCCGCAAGGCTGCGTTTCTCCGTGAGGCGGCTCGCGAAGTCGGGGTGTCCGCAGTCGTCGAGGCGGTTCGGTTTGAGGAGCTGAAAGCTGCCGGACGCCACGCACATTCGGCCGATGTTGTCTCGATGCGTGCGGTCCGACCGAATTCCGAAACGCTCGGGCTAGCTCAGTCCCTAGCAAAGCCCGACGGCATACTCGCCGTGTTCACCTCCCAATCGGAAGCCGTGCCGGTGGCTGACGGGCTCGTCGATGGTTCCACGTGGAACATTCTCGGTTCTGCTATGCTGATCACGTTCCACGTGAAACATTAGTAGGTCAATCAACCAAATGTCCCGCATTCTGACCGTCGCCAATCAGAAGGGTGGAGTGGGTAAGACCACGACTACCATCAACTTAGCGACGGCGCTCGCACTCGCCGAGCAGCGAATCCTGATAGTCGACATGGACCCCCAGGGAAATCTCACGAGCGGCGTCGGCCTGAAAGGGCACGCCGCCGCGGCCGGAACGATCTATCAGGCGATCACCTCTCCCGAGCCCGTCGACGATCCCGCGGCATTCGCACTTGAAACGCGCGTCAAAGATCTCTGGCTCATCCCCGCGGATCGCAACCTCACCGGCGCCGAAGTCGAACTTGTCTCGCTGCCGAATCGCGAACGCCGCCTTCGCGATCTCCTCGAGCCGCTGCGCGATCGCTTCGACTTCATCCTCGTCGACACGCCACCGTCGCTCGGCCTGCTGACGCTCAACGCGCTCGTAGCCGCCGACGCGGTACTCATTCCGCTGAACTGCGAGTACTTCGCGCTCGAAGGGCTCGCCGATCTCGTCGCGACGCTGCGCCGCGTGCGCGCCGCGCTGAATCCCGCGCTCGACATCGCAGGCGTGCTGATGACGATGTACGACGAGCGCACGAATCTCGGGCAGCAGGTCGCGCGCGACATCCGCGAGTTCTTCAAGGACCGCGTCTACGACACCGTCATCCCGCGCAATATCCGGCTCGGCGAAGCGCCGAGTCACGGGCTGCCCGCAATCTTGTACGACGTGAAGTCGCGCGGCTCTGAAGCGTATCTCTCGCTCGCGAAGGAGCTTCTCGCGCGCGAAGCGGCGCCCGCAACACCAGCATCAGGCACGGAGTAACACATGGCAGAAAAGCGTCCCGCCCTCGGCCGTGGGCTCAGCGCCCTCATCCCCGACACGCCCGCGGCCGTTCCCGCGGCAGCGGATCGCTCGCTCGAAATCGATTCCGATCTCCTGCGCCCGAACAAGTTCCAGCCGCGCGCGCAGATGGACGACGAGAGGATCGAGGAGCTCGCGCGATCGATCCGCGCGAACGGGATCATCCAGCCGATCGTCGTGCGGAAAGTGGAGCAGGGCTACGAGATCGTTGCGGGGGAGCGCCGCTGGCGCGCCGCGCAGCGCGCCGGCCTCCTCAAGGTCCCCGTCGTCGTCCGCGACATCCCTGAAGATCGCCTACTCGCCGTAGCGCTCATTGAAAACATCCAGCGTGAGGATCTGAACCCAATCGAAGAAGCGGTCGCCTACCGCCGCCTCTCGGACGAATTCCACCTGACCCAGGAACAGATCGCCGATGCGGTGGGGAAGGATCGATCCTCGATCGCAAATTACGTGCGCCTGCTCCGCCTCCCGCAAGAAGTCCGCGCGAACGTCGCGTCGAACGCGCTGACGATGGGGCACGCGCGCGCGCTGCTTGGCTTGAACGACGAGTCCGCGCAGCTGCGGCTGTCCCGCGATGTCGTCTCGCGCAACCTGTCTGTGCGCGAGACCGAAGCGCTCGTGAAGAAGGCCGCGTCGCCGGAAGAGAAGAAGCCGACAAAAACCGTCGACGTCCACACACGTGCCGCAGAAGACAAACTGCGTCTCGCGCTGGGGACACGCGTCCGCATCAACCGACGGGGAAAAGGCGGGAGGATCGAGATCGACTTCGTCAATGAAGACGAACTGCAGCGCTTGTATGAACGTCTCACGGCCGAATGACTTCGACGGAAGCGAACGAGCGCAGCGAGTGAGCCACGCGAGCGGCGTGGGGCAGGGGGCCCCGCGAGCGAGCGTGTAGGGGAGTCCGAGGGGCGACGCCCCTCGGGTAGAAAACGGAGCGCAGCGAGTGAGCCACGCGAGCAGCGTGGGGCAGGGGGCCCCCGCAAGCGAGCGTGTAGGGGAGTCCGAGGGGCGACGCCCCTCGGGTAGAAGATGAAGAAACTGACCGACTATTCAGCCTGCGCTGGTTGAGCGAGCAAACTCGCCGCTGGCGAGCTCGCCCAGGTGCTGGGTAATTTGCCCGTGTCGTCCGACAAACGGGTCCTCGTCGACTACAGGACCGCGGACGATGCGGGTGTGTACAGGCTCGATGACAGGCGGGCGCTGGTGCAGACGGTGGATTTCTTCACGCCGGTCGTCGACGATCCGTTCGCGTACGGACGCATCGCGGGGGCGAATGCGTTGTCCGACATCTACGCCATGGGTGGACGACCGCTGACGGCGCTGGCCATTGCGGCATTTCCGAAGGACGCGGATCCTGCGATCCTCTCGACGATCTTCCGCGGAGGCCTGCAGGCGCTGGACGAGGCGGGCGTCGCGCTGATGGGTGGCCACACCGTGCAGGACCAGGAAATCAAGTTTGGTTACGCGGTGACCGGCGAAGTCGATCCGGCGCGGATATGGACGAATGCCGGCGCGCGGCCCGGCGACAGGCTGTTGCTCACGAAAGCTGTCGGAACCGGCGTGATCGCCACGGCGATCAAGTTCGACCGAACGAGCGAGACCGTCGCGTCAGGAGCGACGGCGTCGATGGTGCAGTTGAATCGCGCGGCCGCAGAGGCGCTCGCGACGCTTCCTGACGGCGTCATCCACGCCTGCACCGACGTCACGGGATTTGGAATCGTCGGCCATGCGACCGAGATGGCGCGGGCAAGCGGGTGCGTGCTCGCGATCGACGTCGAATCGGTTCCACTGCTCGACGGCGCCCTGGAGCTGGTGGATCGGAATACGCCTGGTGGCGGCAGGACCAACCACGAGCACTTTTCGGCAGGCGTGGACGGGTCGCAGTGCGGCGCGGACTCTCGCCGCGTGCAGTTGCTGTACGACCCGCAGACGTCCGGGGGCCTGCTGGTGGCCATCGCGGCCGATGCACTGGTCGCAGCCGTCACGGCGTTGACGCGCGCGGGCGTTGCGGCTCATCAGGTCGGAGAGGTCGTCGGACCGAGCCGCGACCTTGCCGTGATACTGCGCTGAATGGTATAAATCTTCGTTTGGCATGCTTCCGAATCTGTCCGTCCTCTGGGTCATATTTTTCATTCTCGTGCTGACGTTCTTCGTGGACCGGCTGCTGCTGCGGCCGGTGCTGGGCGTGATCCGCAAGCGCGAGGAGGCCATCGAGTCGGCGCGGGAGCTCGCACGGCGCTCCGCCACCGAGGCGCAGGCCGCGACCGCTGAATTCGATCGGAAGACGACCGCGGCGCGTGCTGAGATGTACCGCGAGATGGACGAGATGCGGCGCGCCGCAGAGGGGCGCCGCGCCGAGATCGTCGCGGCAACGCGCGCGGAGGCGGAAGCGCAGGTCACCGAAGCGGCCCGCCGCCTCGACGACGAAAGTGCGGAAGCGAAGCGGCGCCTCGAGGCCGAGGCGCAGGCGCTGGGCACGATCGCCGCTGAAAAAATCCTGGGACGGAAAGCGTCTTGATCCGCGGAGCACACAGACTCTCACGAGCCGCGGGGTACGCGGATTACACGGAACACACGATTTGATGACGCGTTACAGACTTCTGATCGCCGCGATGGTGCTCGCGGCCCTCGCTATTGCTGCGCCGGCGCGGGCCGCGGCACAGCATGCGGAGCCGTCCGCGGCGAAGGCGTCACAGCCACACGAAGGCGCCGCCGGCCAAGCCTCGAGCGGTGAAGAGCACGCTGAAGGAACGGAGGAGGGCTGGGGCGCGGTCGTCGCGAAGGCGGTGAACTTCGCGATTCTCGTGGGCGTGCTCGTCTACTTTCTTCGCGCACCGCTCGCCGGATATCTGACCGGCCGTATCGCAAAAGTCCGCGAGGATCTCGTAACGGCCGCGCAGACGCGCGAGACAGCCTCGCGGCAGCTCGCCGAGATCGACGCGAAGCTGAAGGCGCTGCCCGCGGAACTCGACGCGCTCAAACGCCGGGGCGCGGAAGATCTCGCTGCGGAGCGCGTGCGCATCGAGCAGGCTGCGGAAGCCGAACGGCAGCGGCTGATGGAGCACACGCGCCGCGAGATCGACATGCGGCTGCGCGTCGCGAAGCGCGAGCTGCTCGAACTTACCGCGGATCTTGCCGTCGGCGTCGCGTCGGATCGCATCAAACGTTCGATTACCGCGGACGACCAGGCGCGCATGATCGATCGCTACGCAACACAGGTGATGCAGGTCCAGTCGGGCCGGGAGACGCGGCAGTGACGAGCGGCGCGGCCGCCGGCCGCTACGCGCGCGCCCTCTTCGATGTCGTCCTCAAGGAAAACGGCGACCTCGAGAAAGTCCAGGCCGACTTCCAGCAGTTTGTCGCCCTTTTCGCGCAGCACCCCGTGCTGGCGAGCACGCTTGGCAACCCCGCGATTCCCGCGTCGAAGAAGAAGGCTGTGGCCAGGGCGCTCGTCGATCGCGCCGGGACGATTTCACCCGTGGTCGGCAAACTGATTCTGCTGCTCGCCGAACGCGATCGCCTGATGCTGCTGCCGGACATTGCGCGTACCTACCGCGAGCGGTTAATGGATCACCAGAAGGTGCTTCGCGGGGAAGTGACGACCGCGGTCGCGCTCGCGCCGGAGAAGCTCCGGTCGCTCGAGCAGGGGCTGCAGCAGGCGACGGGCCGCAAGGTCATGCTCGAATCGAAAGTGGATTCGGCGATTATCGGCGGCGTCGTGACGCGCCTCGGCAGCACCGTCTACGACGGCAGCGTGACCACGCAACTCCAGAAGATGAAGCAATCGTTGATCGAGGCAGGGCAGTAATCGAGCTGCGCGAACGAGAAAAAAATGGACATCAAGGCCGAAGAAATCTCCAAAATCATCCGTGACCAGATCGGCAGCTACGCTGTCGACGTCGACGTCGCGGAGGTGGGCACGATCGTGTCGGTCGGTGACGGCATCGCGCGCGTGCACGGCGTGGAAAACACGATGGCGGGCGAGATGCTCGAGTTCCCGCACGGCATCTACGGCATCGCGCTGAACCTGGAAGAGGAGAGCGTCGGCGCCGTCCTCCTCGGCGACTACACCGAAATCAAGGAAGGGGACGTCGTCAAGCGCACCGGCCGCATCATCTCGGTGCCCGTCGGCACCGAGCTCGTCGGCCGCGTCGTGAACGCGCTTGGCCAGCCGATCGACGGCAAGGGCCCCATCGTTTCGAAACAGTCGATGCCCATCGAGCGCATCGCGCCCGGTGTCGTCGCGCGGTCGCCGGTCAAGGAGCCGCTGCAGACGGGGCTCAAGGCCATCGACGCGATGGTGCCGATCGGCCGCGGGCAGCGCGAGCTGATCATCGGCGATCGCCAGACGGGGAAGACCGCCGTCGCGGTCGACACGATCATCAACCAGCGCGGCCAGAACGTGATCTGCATCTACAACGCGATCGGCCAGAAGCAGTCCACGATCGCGCAGGTGGTCCGGACGCTGGAAGACGCCGGCGCGATGGAATACACGATCGTCGTCGCGGCGGGTGCATCGGATCCGGCGCCGCTGCTCTACATCTCGCCGTACTGCGCCTGCACAATGGGCGAGTATTTCCGCGACAGCGGCGGGCACGCGCTCGTGATTTACGATGACCTGTCGAAGCATGCGCAGGCGTATCGCGAGATCTCGCTGCTGCTGCGGCGCCCGCCGGGCCGCGAAGCGTACCCGGGTGACGTGTTCTACCTGCACTCGCGCCTCCTGGAGCGCGCGGCGAAGCTGAAGAAGGAGAACGGCGGCGGATCGCTGACGGCGCTGCCGATCATCGAAACGCAGGCGGGCGACCTTTCGGCGTACATCCCGACCAACGTCATCTCGATCACCGACGGGCAGATCTTCCTGGAATCGGACCTGTTCCACCAGGGCATCCGCCCCGCGATCAACGTCGGCAACTCGGTCAGCCGCGTCGGGGGTTCGGCGCAGGTCAAGGCGATGCGCCAGGTTGCGGGCACGCTGCGGCTCGACCTCGCGCAGTACCGCGAGCTCGCCGCGTTCGCGCAGTTCGGATCGGATCTCGACAAGGCGACCCTGAACCAGCTCAATCGCGGCCGGCGCCTCGTGGAAGTGCTCAAGCAGCCGCAGTACCAGCCGCTGATCGTCGAGAAGCAGGTTGCGATCATTTACGCGGCGACGAATGGCTATCTCGATCCCGTGCCGGTGGAGCAGGTGCGCGCGTACGAGACGGAGCTGTACAAGTTCCTCGAAACGCGCAAGGCGGGGCTCATGTCGGCGCTGGCGGAAAAGAAGTCGATCGACGACGCGATCAAGCCGGAGCTGAACCAGGCGCTGGAAGAGTTCGGAAAGACATTCGCATCGACTGCCAAGGTTGCGTAGATGCCGTCACTCCTGGATATACGTCGCCGCGTTCGTGCGGTGAAGTCGACGCAGCAGATCACGAAGGCGATGAAGATGGTCGCCGCGTCGAGGCTGCGGCGCGCGCAGGAGCGCATCCAGCACGCGCGGCCGTTCGCGACCGAGATGCTCCGTGTGCTCAACAGCCTGGCGACGCGCGTCGATCCGGCGTTGCACCCGCTGCTCGATGAGCGTAAGACGCCGAAGGCCGGCGGCAAGGCGCTGCTGTTCGTCATCACCGCCGACCGCGGATTGTGCGGCAGCTTCAACACGAACGCGATCAAAGGTGCGAGCACCTTCATTGTCGAGAATCCCGCGCGCGAAGTGGCTCTTGGCCTCGTCGGCCGGCGCGGCCGCGATTACTTCGCCCGCCGCGGCTTCGAGGTCCGTTACGAGCAGGTGAACCTGTTCGCCGGGCTTCAGTTCTCGCACGCGAAGAGCATCGCGGATGCAGCCGTCGAAGCGTTCACGACCGGTCAGGTCGACAGCGTGTATCTGGTTTACAACGAATTCCGTTCGGTCATTTCGCAGCGCATTGTCGTCGAGCGGCTGCTTCCGATTCCGAGGCTCGATATCGAAGAATCGAGCCTCGTCCCGCCGAAGCCCGGAAGCACGGCAGCGGGCGAAGGCGGACCGCGCATGCCTGCGATCGACTATCTCTACGAGCCGACGCCGGACGAGTTGTTCAACACGCTCATCCCGCGGCACGTGGAGATCCAGGCATTCCGGGCGCTGCTGGAATCGAACGCCGCCTTCTATGCCGCGCAGATGACGGCGATGGACGCGGCCTCGCGAAACGCCGCGGACATGATCGATCAGCTCACGCTCTACATGAACAAGGTCCGGCAGGCTGCCATCACCAGAGAGATCATTGAGGTGGTTTCAGGCGCCGGGGCTTGATAGGAGCACGCCGTCAACTCCCAACGCCCAATTCCCAACTCCTCAAGGAGCACAAACCGCAAGAACGTCGTGGAAGTTGGGAATTGGGAGTTCATTGGAAGTTGGGAATTGGAAGTTGGGAATTGGAAGTTGGGAATTGTGAAGTTGGGAATTGACAGACAGGTCGAACATGGCAACAGCGACAGAAACAGCAACGGCTCAGAAAATTGGCAAAGTCGTCCAAGTCATTGGACCCGTTGTCGACGTGGAGTTCGCGGGCGGGCAGCTGCCGGCGATTTACAACGCCGTCCGGATCACCTCGAACAAGGGGGACGCCGGCGATGCCATCGACGTCATCTGCGAAGTCGAGCAGCACCTGGGCGAGAACCGCGTGCGCACCGTTGCGATGAAGCCGACCGACGGCATGCGGCGCGGCATGACGGTCACCGACACGGGCGCGCCGATCTCGATGCCCGTCGGCACGGCGACGCTGGGGCGCGTCATGAACGTGCTCGGTGAGCCGGTCGACTTTCCCGAGCGCCCGATTGACTCGAAGGAGCGGTGGTCGATCCATCGCCAGGCGCCGTCCCTGGAAGATCAGTCGACCGAGCTGCAGATGTTCGAGACGGGCATCAAGGTCGTCGACCTGCTCGAACCGTATCTGCGCGGCGGAAAGATCGGGCTCTTCGGCGGCGCGGGTGTCGGCAAAACCGTCATCATTCAGGAGCTGATTCATAACGTCGCGATGAAGCACGGCGGCGTGTCGGTGTTCGCCGGCGTCGGCGAGCGCACGCGCGAGGGAAACGACCTCTGGCTCGAGTTCCAGGAGAGCGGCGTCATCAACATGAACGAGCTCGAGAAGTCTCGAGCCGCGCTGGTCTACGGCCAGATGACGGAACCGCCGGGCGCGCGCCTGCGCGTCGCGCTCAGCGGCCTCACGGTCGCCGAGTACTTCCGCGACGCGGAAAAGAAGGACGTGCTTCTCTTTATCGACAACATCTTCCGCTTCACGCAGGCGGGCTCTGAAGTGTCGGCGCTTCTCGGCCGCATGCCGAGCGCGGTCGGTTACCAGCCGACGCTCGGCACGGAGATGGGTGAGCTCCAGGAGCGCATCACCTCCACGAAGAGCGGATCGATCACGTCCGTCCAGGCCATTTACGTTCCCGCGGACGACTACACGGATCCGGCGCCGGCAACTACGTTCGCGCACCTCGATGCGACGACGAACCTGTCGCGCGCGATCGTGGAGCTCGGCATCTATCCCGCGGTCGACCCGCTCGCGTCGACATCGCGCATCCTCGACCCGCGCATCATCGGCGACGAGCATTACAATGTCGCGCGCGCGGTGAAACAGGTCCTGCAGCGCTACAAGGACCTGCAGGACATCATCGCGATTCTCGGGATCGACGAACTGTCGGAAGAGGACAAGCTCACGGTCGCGCGCGCGCGCAAAATCCAGAGGTTCCTCTCGCAGCCGTTTTTCGTCGCGGAGCAGTTCACGGGCCTCCCCGGCAAGTACGTGCCGATCGCCGACACGGTCAAGAGCTTCAAGGAAATCGTCGACGGCAAGCACGACGGCGTGCCCGAGCAGGCGTTCTACATGGTCGGCACCATCGACGAGGCGCTCGCGAAGGCCGAAAAGATGGCCAAGGGCTGAAACGTGGCGCTTCCGACATCGATCGAACTGCAAATCGTCACCCCGGATAAGCTACTGGTCCGAGAACAAGTGGACGAAGTAGAGATCCCGGGGACCGAAGGGTATTTCGGCGTGCTGCCGGGGCATACGCCGATGCTCGCGTCGCTCGCCGTCGGGGAGATGTGGTACCGCAAGGGGCAGGAGAAGACCTACCTGTCGCTGGCGTACGGCTTCTGCGAAGTGCTGCCCGAGCGCGTGACCATCCTGGCGCAGCTCGCCGAGCGCGCGGAAGACATTGACGTGGCGCGTGCGGAGGAAGCGAAGAAGCGCGCCGAAGCGCGCCTGGCGCAGGCGAAGGACGTGGATTACGAGCGCGCGCGTAGTGCGCTGATGAAATCACTCGCGCGGTTGCAGGTGTCTTCGCGCGCGCAGCTGTCCGGACGCGTCGGGCGGCACCGGATGCCTCCACCGCAGGCTTAAGAGAGTAAATGAAGCTGTCCTGGGCCGTTCGCACGGACCCCGGTCTCCGTAGAAGCAGCAACGAAGATAGTTACTGTACGCGTCCGGATCTCGGGCTGTACGTTGTCGCCGACGGGATGGGCGGGCACGTTGCCGGCGAGGTCGCATCCCGCGTCGCCATCGAAACCATCGAAACGTTCATCACGGACACAGCCGGCGCGGACAAGAATCGCACGTGGCCGTTTCCGTTTGAACCGGCGATCAGCCTCGAAGGCAATCGTTTGAAAGCCGCGTTCAGACTGGCGAACCGCCAGATCGCGAACGCGATGGCCGATTCCGCGGATCTGCGAGGGATGGCCACCACCGCATCGGCGGTGCTCGCGGGAAAAAACACCGCGTGCGTCGGCCATGTCGGCGACAGCCGCGTCTACGCGCTGCGCGCCGGTGCCCTCGAGCAAATCACCAACGATCATTCATGGGTTGAAGAGCAGGTGCGCGCCGGGACGATGACCGCGAGCGCGGCGCGGCAGCATCCGTGGCGCAACGTGGTCACCCGCGCGCTGTCCGGCGGAAGCGACCCGGAAATCGACACGGTGGAACTGAAGCCGGGAAAAGGGGACCGCTTCCTGCTGTGCTCCGATGGTCTCTCCGGCGTCGTTCCGCACGATGCGATTGCGAAAATCCTGTCATCGACCGATGGTCTCGAGGCGATCTGCGATCGGCTGATCGTGGCGGCGAACGAGGGGGGCGGCCCGGATAACATCACCGTGCTCGTTCTCGAAGTCGTCGGCAGCGATGCTCCATAACCTCGCGCAGCTCCCACGCTATCGGGGTCTCATTCAGAGCCTGGTCGCGCGCGAGCTGAAAGCCCGCTACCGCGGATCGGTCCTCGGATTCTTCTGGTCCTTCATCAATCCGCTGCTTCTGCTTCTCGTGTACTCGTTCGTGTTCAGCTACGTGATGGTGGGATCGCAGGACCGGCGCATCGTGCCGTATCCCCTCTTCATGTTCTGCGGCATCCTGCCGTGGACGTGGTTTGCGTCGTCGCTGAATGAATCGGCCGGCGTGCTGATCTCCGGCGGCAACCTGATAAAGAAGGTCCTGTTCCCGGCGGAAGTGCTCCCGATCGTGACGGTGCTTGCCAACATGATTCATTTCCTGTTCGGCCTGGTCGTGCTCGCGGGCTTTCTCATCTACTATCAGCGCCCGCTGCACGCGAGCGAGCTCGCCGTGTTCCCGCTCGTGGTCCTCGTGCAGCTGATCCTGACCACGGCGTTTGCGCTCCTGCTGTCGGCGTTGACGGTTCATTTCCGCGACATTCGCGACATCCTGTCGAACCTGCTCACGTTCTGGTTTTTCGCGACGCCGATTATTTATCCGTACTTCCTGTTCCCTGAAAATGCGTGGCAAGGGAAGCTGCTGAAGCTCAATCCCTTCAGCCATCTCGCGATCACGTATCAGGAGATACTCTTCTTCGAAGGTCCGGTCGGTCATTTGAAGTGGCTGTTGCTGCTCGCCGCGATCGCGGTCGTTTTCTTTCTGTTCTGCTACTTCGTGTTCGACCGCCTGCGGGACACATTCGCCGAGGAGGTGTGATGGAGGCGATTGAAGTCTCGCGCGTCTCGAAGATTTACCGCCGCTTCAGCCATCGCAAGCAGTTCGCGACACTGAAGAGCGCCCTCCTCTCACGAAGCCTGATCAAGAACCTCAGGCCAGATGAAACGTTCACCGCGCTCAACGACATCAGCCTGACAGTGCCGAAGGGACGTACGCTCGGCGTGATCGGCAGGAACGGTTCCGGCAAGAGCACCCTCTTGAAACTCGTCGCCGGAATCACCAAGCCGTCATCAGGAACGGTGAAGGTCAACGGCCGTATTTCCGCTCTGATCGAGCTTGGCGCGGGATTCCATCCGGAGATCTCCGGGCGAGAGAACGTCTTCATCAATGGGATCATGCTCGGGCTGAGCAAGCGCGAAGTGACGGAGCGGTTCGACGACATCGTCGAGTTCGCGGAGATGCGGGACTTCATCGACGCGCCGGTCAAGACCTACTCCTCCGGCATGTACATGCGCCTCGGCTTCGCGGTTGCGATCCACGTCGACCCGGAAATTCTGCTCGTCGACGAAGTCCTGGCGGTCGGCGATGAGGGCTTCACCCACAAGTGCCTCGACAAATTCGCCGAGTTCAAACGTCGCGGCAAAACGATCCTGCTCGTGACGCATTCCCTGGGCATGGTCGAGCGGTTCTGCGACGAGGCGCTTTGGCTGGACGCCGGCCGCATCAAAGGCTCCGGCGATCCGAAACGCATCGTCGGCGCCTACGTGACCGACGTCGAGCGGCGCGAAGAACAGGAGCTTGCGGCGACGGATGCCAAGGCGCGCGACGGCGCGAACGCCGTGATTGTGTCGCCGGACGAACCCGCATCCGCCGTGCTGCCCGATAATCCCGTCGAGACTGGAAGCGCGGAAGGGGACATGTTCCGCGCGGCGGAGGGACGCTGGGGCTCCCGCGAGATCGAAATAACGCACGTCGATTTCATCGGCGCCGACGCGCAGCCTGGCCACGTGTTCCACTCCGGCGAGCGCCTGGACGTGAAGATCCGGATGCGCGCGCCATTGCCGGTCGACGACTTCGTCGTCGGCATCGGTATCTTCAACGCGGACGGCACCTGCTGCTACGGCACGAACACCTACATCGAGGAGCTGGCGCCCGAATCGATCTCCGGCGACAGCGAGGCGACGTTCACGATCGAATCGCTCGATCTCGTCGAGGGCACCTACAAAGTCGATGTGGCCATCCACAAAATCGACGGATATCCGTACGACTACCACCGGTTGCTGCACACGTTCCGGGTGAAGTCGCGCGTCAAGGATGTCGGCATTTATCGCCCGCGCCACTCGTGGCGCTTTTCCGGCGACGTGAAGTTTAAAGATGTGCCGCGTAGTTGACGCCGCGGCCCTGGACGCCTTCGTCCGCGACGCCCGCGCAGCGGGACGCCGGATTGTCTTCACGAACGGCGTCTTCGACATTCTTCATCCCGGCCACCTGCGGTACCTGCAGGCCGCGCGGCGGCACGGCGATCTTCTGATAGTGGGCTTGAATTCAGATGCCTCGGTGCGCCGGAACAAAGGACCGGGTCGCCCGATTAATCCCGAAGGGGAGCGCGCGGAAGTGCTCGCGGCGCTCGACTGCGTCGACGCGGTCGCAATCTTCGACGACGAGACGCCGGCGGACATCATCAAATGCGTCCAGCCGGAAGTTCTCGTCAAGGGCGCGGACTGGCCTGCGGATCAAATTGTCGGTCGCGATACCGTCGAGGCGCGTGGCGGGCGAGTCATACTCGAGCCGGTCGAGACGGGCTATTCGACAACGGCGCTGATCGAAAGAGCGAAGTCGTCCGGCTAAAGCCGGAAGCTACAAGCGATCACAGCGCTCATCGATCGAAAGAGCTCGATCCTTCCGGCTAAGGCCGGAAGCCACCCAGAGTTGCTTAGTAGCTTCCGCCTTCAGCTTAGTAGCTTCCGCCTTCAGGCGGAAGTCTGCGATAATTGAAGGTTCCGGAAGCTCCGGAATCCCGACAATGAGTTCCTCGACATCTATTTCGCTGACGCTGCGCGCCTTGCTGAAGACCGCTGCCGGCCGCCTTGGTCTCGGTGTGTCCGGGCGCGGCGTCAGCGGGCTCACGGCTGCGGCAAAGGCGTTCTTTGCAGCCGCGGCCGTTGGACGCGACCGTGTTGTCGTCGTGGTTCCCACCGACGCCGACGTCGAACAGCTGACGTCGGACGCGCGGTTCTTCCTCGCCGCGCTCGAAGGCATCTCGGACGCCGACGCGGCGCACGCTGTCGTGGCGTTTCCCTCGCACGAAATTGATCCCTACCGCGGCCTCTCGCCGCACTTCGACATTGCATCGGCGCGCGCCGGTGCGCTGCATGCGCTGAGCGTGGGCACCGCACGCCTGGTCGTCGCGTCCGCCCCATCGCTGTTGCCGCGACTGACACCTCCGGCGCGGTTCAGGGAGACAGGCTTCACGCTGCGGCCGGGCGATGAAATTTCGCCGATCGATCTGGGCGACAGGCTCGCGAATGCAGGCTACACGCGGCAGGATCCGACCGATGAACCGGGGGAATTTTCCGTGCGCGGCGGTGTCGTGGATTTCTATCCGGCCGGCGCCCGGCAGCCGATTCGGCTGGAGTTCATCGGGGACAACATCGAATCACTGCGAACCTACGAGCCGGGGACGCAGCGGTCGATCGAGCCGATCGATCAGGCGCACGTCGTTCCGCTGCAGGAACTTCTGCTGGACGAGGATGTTCCCAATCGTTCCGCCACGATCGTTGATTACCTCACAGACGTGCAGCCGACGATCCTCGTGTCCGAACCGGACGAAGTGCGCGCCGCGCTTGTCAAGCAGCGCGAGCACATCGAGGCGAGCTACGCGGAAGCAGCTCGAAAGAACCAGCGCGCGCCGGCGCCGGACTCCCTCGTCATTTCCTGGGAAGAGATCGAACCGGCGCTGAACAGCGCGACATCGCTCGAGACGCTTGCCCTCGGAACGGAGGACGAGGTTCGGCACATCGCGACGCAGCCGGCAATGGAGTTGTCGGGTCGGGTGCCCGACTGGGTCGCAGAGCTGCGCAACGCGAGACAGACGGCAGAAACCGTCGTCTTTGTCGCCCACTCGCAGGGACGAGCGGAGCGCGTGATCGAAATGCTCGCGGATTACCAGGTCCCCGCCGCGCCGATCGATCGCGGTGAAGACGCGCATTCCGCGGCGGTGCTGGTGGCCGTCGGGCACCTGTCGAAAGGCTTCCGCCTTCCCGAGGCCGGGCTGCAGCTGTGGGCGGAAACGGACGTCTTTGACGAGGAACGCGTCACCCACGAGAAGCGGCGCTCGGCGGCAAAGACGTTTCTTTCGGATTTCCGCGATCTCAAGGTCGGGGACCTTGTCGTCCATGTCGACAACGGCATTGGCGTCTTCGTCGGTCTGAAGAAGATTTCCGTCGGACTCGACACGCAGGAGTTCATGGAGCTCCGCTACGCGGGAGAAGACAAGCTCTTCGTCCCGGTCGAGCGCCTGGATCTCGTCCAGAAGTACACCGGTGCGTCGCGTCCCGCGCTCGACAAACTTGGCGGCACCAGCTGGGAAAAGGCAAAGACGCGCGTCAAGAAGGCGATGCGCGACATGGCCGAGGAGCTGCTGAAGCTCTACGCCTCGCGCAAGGCCGTTTCCGGCCACGCGTTCAGCGCCGACAGCCACTGGCAGCAGGAGTTCGAGGACGCCTTCGAATGGGAGCTCACGGTCGACCAGAGGAACGCGGTCGACGACATCAAGCGCGACATGGAATCGCCAACGCCGATGGACCGGCTGCTGTGCGGCGACGTCGGCTACGGCAAGACCGAGGTCGCGATGCGAGCGGCGTTCAAGGCCGTGATGGACGGCAAGCAGGTCGCGTTCCTCGCCCCGACGACGGTTCTCACGTTCCAGCACGAGAAGACGTTGAAAGACCGTTTCGCGGCGTTCCCGGTGCGGATCGACATGGTCAGCCGCTTCCGAAGCAAAGCGGAACAGAAAGTGACGCTCGACGATCTCGAGGCCGGAAAGGTCGAAATCATCGTCGGCACGCATCGGCTGCTGTCGAAGGACCTGAAGTTCCGCGATCTCGGCCTGCTCATCGTGGACGAGGAGCAGCGCTTCGGCGTCGCGCATAAGGAAAAAATCAAGCAGCTGAAGAAGCGCGTCGACGTCCTGACGATGACGGCGACGCCGATTCCACGGACGCTGAACATGTCGCTCGCCGGAATCCGCGACATGTCGATCATCGAGACGCCGCCGAAGGACCGGTTGTCGATCCAGACGAACGTCGTGAAGTTCGACCAGGAAGTGATGCGGCGCGCGATCGGAAACGAAATGGAGCGTGGCGGGCAAGTGTTCTTCGTGCACAACCGCGTCGAGTCCATCGACTCGATGGCGGACCTGCTCCACCGTCTCGTGCCGGCCGCGAAGATCGCCGTCGGCCACGGACAGATGGGTGAGGACGACCTCGAAAAGGTGATGGTCGATTTCATGGCGCACAGGTTCGACGTCCTGCTGGCGACGACCATCATCGAGAACGGCCTCGACATTCCGAACGCGAACACGATGATCATCAACCGCGCCGATCGATACGGGCTGTCGCAGCTCTATCAGCTGCGCGGGCGCGTCGGCCGGTCCGATCGCCGCGCGTATGCATACCTGCTGATTCCTCCCGAAGACAACCTGTCGCCGGTCGCGAAGAAGCGCCTGGCCGCCATCCGGGAATTCAGCGATCTCGGCAGCGGCTTCCGCGTCGCGGCGCTCGATCTCGAGATCCGCGGCGCCGGCAACCTGCTCGGCGGCGAGCAGAGCGGTCAGATCGAGGCGGTCGGCTTCGACATGTACATGAAACTTCTCGAGCAGACGATCAAGGAGTTGAAGGGGGAGGAGATCGAGGACGAGATCCGCGCGAACGTCAACCTGCGCGTGGACCTGCGCATCGACGAAACGTACATCCCCGACATGAACCAGCGCCTCACCATCTACCGGCGGATGGCTGGCGTGCGGACAGAGGCCGAGCTCCAGAAGGTCATCGAGGAAGTGCGCGATCGCTACGGTCCGCCGCCCCCTTCGATCGAAAATCTTGCCGAATACGCCTTTATCCGCGTCCTGGCGGACCGTATCGGCATTGAATCCATCGACCGCGAAGGGCAGCTGGTCGTCTTAAAGTTCAGGCCCGAGGCCAGACTCGATCCGACGTGGCTGTTCAAGATCGTTCAGCAGCGCAAAGACCTGCAGCTGACGCCGCCGGCGACGCTGCGCCTGGACATGAAGGTCATCGGCAAGATCGGCCCTTCGCGCTCCAGATCCTGGTGGACCGCCCGAGCGACGGCCGGCGAGGTCACGGCCGGCTTCACGAGGGACGAGATCCTGAAGCCTGTGAAGGAGGACCCACGGGCCGAAGGGGGAGTTTTCAGCCGGGTTTCCGGCCTCCTCCGGGACTTGAGCGAGGGTGTTCGGATACGCTAAAATATTGAAAATAATGAAGAAACAGCTTCTCGCGGCGGCGATTCTCGTTTCAGCGGCAGCCGTGGCGCCGATCCAGGCGGACATCTTCGAACAGGTCCTCGTGAAGGTGAACGGCGACATCATCACCAAGACCGAACTCGAGCAGCGGCAGGTCGCGGTCCTGCGGCAGAAGATGCAGGGGCAGGTCGATCAGGAAGCGATGAAGAACGACGAGACGCTGAAGAAGATGCTCGCCGAAGTCACGCCGCAACTGCTCGTCAACGCGGTCGACGAGCTGCTGCTCCTCCAGCGCGGCCGCGAGCTCGGACTTCGTCTGGGGGACGACCAGTTCAAGCAGATTGTCGCGAACATCCGCAAAGAACAGAATCTCCAGGACGATGCGAAGTTCCAGGCCGCGCTCGCGCAGGAGAACATGACTATGGAGGATCTGCGGAAGCAGCTGGAGCGCCAGATGCTGATCGAGCAGGTCCAGCGCCAGGAAGTCGGATCGAAGCTGAATATCACCGAAGAAGAAGCGCGCCAGTACTACGCCCGCCATCCCGACGAATTCACCGACCCGACATCGATCACCCTGCGCGAAATCCTCGTGGAGGTCCCCGCATCCGAGGGAGGCGTCAACGTCGCAAAAGACGACGAGGCGCAGAAGAAGATTGCCGGCATTCGCGCGCGCGCGATGAAGGGGGAGGACTTTGCGAAACTGGCCACCGAGCTGTCCGATTCACCGACGAAGGCGAACGGCGGCCTGATCGGCCCCTTCGCGCGTACGGACATGTCCCCGCAGCTGCAACAGCTCGTGGACAAAATGAAGCAGGGGGATATCACCGAGCCGCTTCGTGTGCAGAAGGGCTATCAGCTGTTCAAGCTGGAGACGATGAAGACCGCGGCAGTCCAGCCGTTCGACTCCGTCCGCGATCTCATCGCCGACAAGGTTGCCGCGGCGCGCACGCAGACCGAGATGCGGAAGTTCCTCGCGCGGCTGCGCACCCAGGCGATCATCGAGTGGAAAAACGAAGAGCTCAAGAAGGCGTACGAGAAGCAGATCGCCGCGGAGCCGACGGGCGGCGTCTAGTGTCTGTGGGTCCCGCGTGGTACGCCATCTGGACACGATCGCGCCACGAGCAGGTCGTGCGCGAGCAGCTCGAACGGAAGGGTCTCGAAGCATTCCTGCCGACGATCACCAAGTGGAGCCGCTGGAAGGATCGCAAGAAGCAGATCGACTGGCCGCTGTTCCCCGGTTACTGCTTCGCCCGATTTGACGGTGCCGATCGGCTTCCCGTCCTCAAATGCATCGGCGTCGTCAACATTGTCTCGTTCGACGGCGAGATCGTCGCGATTCCCGAGCATGAGATCGATGGCATCCGGCGTCTCGTCGAGAGCGATCTGCAGTTCGATCCGTGTCCCCTGATTCGTGAAGGGATGATGGTGGAAGTCACGCACGGGCCGTTGAAGGGGGTCGTCGGACGGCTGGTGCGAAAGGGCGCGCACGCGCGCCTGATCCTCTCCGTCGATCTCATCGGCCAGGCAGTCAGCGTGGAAGTGGACGCGGCGGACGTCAAAGCGTACTGAACATGAAGATCGGCTCAATCAATCTCGAGCAGCCTTTCGCGCTTGCCCCGATGGCGGGCATGACCGACACGGCGTTCCGGCGCCTCGTGAAGCGCCGCGGCGGGTGCGGCCTGGTCATCAGCGAGATGGTGAGTTCCGAGGGGCTGGTACGCGGTATCGACCGGACGCTGGACTACGCCGAGTACACCGAGGAGGAACGGCCGGTCTCGATCCAGATCTTCGGCGGCGATCCCGAGAAGATGGCGCACGCGGCGCAAATCGTCGAAGGCATGGGCGCGGACATGGTGGACGTGAACATGGGATGTCCCGTTCCGAAGATTGCCAAGCACAACGCAGGCTGCAGTCTGATGCGGGAACCGGAGCACGCGCAAGCGGTCGTCAGTGCGATGGCGAAAGCGGTGAAGATTCCCGTTACCGTGAAAATGCGCGCCGGATGGAACGATCAGGAAATCAATGCACCGGAACTCGCCCGTCGCATGCAGGATGCGGGGGCCGCCGCGATCGCCGTGCACGGCCGGACGGCCGCGCAGTCCTACTCAGGATCGTCTGACTGGGATTTGATTAGTCGCGTGGCCGGCGCGCTGACGATCCCGGTATTCGGCAGCGGCGATTGCGTTGAGCCGTCGCAGCTCGTGCAGAAGCTCCAGGACGGCCGCGTCGCGGGTGTGCTCGTCGGGCGGGGCGCGCTTCGCAATCCGTGGATCTTTGAACAGGCCGCCGCGATTGCCCGCGGTGAGCGTCCCCGCGAGATCAGCCCGGCCGAACGCGGCCAGTTTCTGCTCGAATACATCGATCTTCTTCTTCACGAGCGTACCGGCGAAGCCGAAGGATTCCGCCACGTCGCGCCCACGCCGCCCTCTGCGCTCAGCCCGGCTGCGATCGCATCCTGCCCGACAGCCGAGCGGACCGCAGTGGCGCGAGGTCACCACAAGTGGGTTATCAACAAACTCCGCGCGCTCAACTCCTGGTATACGAAGGGCCTCGATAACGGCTCTCACCTTCGCATCGCGATCAACAGCGCCGAGTCGATCGACCACCTCCGCGACATCGTGGCCGACTTTTTCCAACTCGCCGCGTACTCCGCGTAAACCGCGGCCGTAATCAGCGGCGCGCGTTGTGCTGATTGTGAGCCGCAATCGCGGCGCTTGCGCCGTTCAGCGCAACCATCATCACGATCGCGCCAACCTTGTTCTTCTTCCACATGCGCTCGGCGAAAAAGATCGTTGAGGCTCCCGTCGCGGCCTTGACGGCGATCATCGTTCCAAAATGTCCGCCGCCCATCAGCGGGTTGCGTTCGTTCGCGCCTGCAGCGAGCGCGCGGCGCGTGGAAACGATGTCGAGCGCCTGCACAACACCGTAGGTGGCATAAAGCGTCGTCAACGTCGCGGGCCGCTTCGAAGAGGATTCGAGCACCGCCCAGGAGGCGAGCGCGGGGTCAGCGTCCTTGGCGGCACGCGCGACCGCCGACTTCAGCGGCGTTCCGGCCACTGCGGTTTCCGACGCGAACACGGTCAGCGAAGTGGCGGTCAGGAACATCACGGTGAGGGCGGCGACGCGACGGAACATGTTTGGACCCTTTCTAGAGGCGCGCACCATCGCGCGCCGCACTCTCCTAGTGCGCAGGAGATGCCAAGGGGCCAACGCTAGCGAAACTGCTGAAATGATTAGAGTTGTGTCCCTTGTGGCGCAGGGCTCGACGTGTGCCACCGAGCGCAATTGGCACACGTCTGCGCCAGGGTGCGCCGACTTCCGCCTAAAGGCGGAAGCTACCAATACAGGGGCGTCGAGACTTCCGCCTAAAGGCGGAAGCCACAAGTGCGAGTGGTGCGTCCAGACTTCCCCTAAAGGCGGGAGCCACAGGTGTGGGGTGGGGTGCGCTCAGACTTCCGCCTAACGGCGGGAAGCTACGAGTACGGGGTTCGCCAGACTTCCGCCTAAAGGCGGAAGCGTACAGGGGTGCGAGGGTGTAGCTGCCGCCGTTAGGCGGAAGTCTTGGGCGCTTCGGACAGACGACTTACTCGAACTGATAGTCGTAGGCGAGCGCCGCGGAAGTGGCCGTATAGAAGAGCTCGCCGAGGGCACCGTGCGCCGGCGCCTGCAGATAACGTGTGAGCGCCTCGACGTCGTCGAACTCGATGATCAGCGCAAACTCGAAGTCCTGGGGCATCAGCTGCTCGTAACCGGGGAGCCCGTGTTTCACGCGGCGTCCGAGCCGGAAGCGGCGGATCTCCGGCACATCATCCGCGGCGCGCGCGACAGCCTCGAGCGCCACCGCGCGCTGGATCTCGGTCAGGTCCGGCCGCGGCTGGAGCAGGACGATGTGTGCGATCACTCCTCGTCCTTCTTCTTGTACGGCGGTCGCGGGCGCGGATGCATGCGATCGCGCCGCGCGTTTGACTTGAAGCGGGCGCGCTTCACGTCGCGCGGGACCTTGAAGCGGTCCCGCGGATCCTTGTGTTCGCCACCCGGCCGCCAGTCGCGGCCGCGGGGCTTTGGCCGCGGAGCACGCTGATCATCTTGGGGACCGCGCGGGCCACGCGGCTCCTCTTGCCGCGGACCACGCGAATCACGCGGACGATCGGGCCGGGGGCCATGCGGACCACGCCGATCGTCTTGGCGCGGACCGCGCGGGTTACGCTGATCCTCTTGCCGCGGCTCACGCGGACCACGCGGATCCTCTTGCCGCGGACCACGCAAATCACGCGGACGATCCGGCCCCGGAGCACGCGCATCACGCGGACGATCGGGCCGCGGACCGCGCGGGCTACGCGGATCCTCTTGCCGCGGCTCACGCGGACCACGTGGATCCTCTTGCCGCGGAGCACGCGCATCGCGCGGACGATCGGGCCGCGGGCCATGCGGACCACGCCGATCGTCTTGGCGCGGACCGCGCGGGCTACGCTGATCCTCTTGCCGCGGAGCACGCGCATCGCGCGGACGATCGGGGCGCGGACCACGCGGACGATCGTGGCGCGGACGGCTGCGCTGGCGTTCTTCGCGCTGGCGAAAGCGGGCCTCGCGCGCTTCTTCCTCGGATCGCCAGAGGCGGCCGCTCGCGAACCACATCATCACGGCGTCGGGGTGCTTCGCCTGGATCTGGTTGAACGTGGGCAGCAGCTCTTCGCGCGTCGCCGCGCGAAACGACGTGGGCTGGTTGCCGAAGATGATCGTCCAGTAGTTGAATCGTGGCGGCATTTAGTGTCCGGTCCCAGTGGATCGTGGCATAAGTCCCGGCCGCGGCGTCCGGATCGCAAGGCGCGACGAGCGAGGATACCGGGAGTATCTGAGCTAGGAGCAACGCGCGAGGCGGGATGCCCCGTCCGCGAATTATGTCGCGAACCACTGGGACGGGGCACTTACTTAGTGTTCCGGCCGTGCGCGCTCGAGGCGCTTCAACTTTTCGATCAGCGTCGTGCGTTTCAGGTTCAAGAGGCGGGCGGCCTGTACCTTGTTGCCCTGCGTCCGCTCCAGCGAGCGCTTGATCAGCGTCAGCTCCACCCCTTCGATGTAGCGCTCCAAGTCGAGCCCTTCATCGGGAAACCACGGCATCCCTTCCTGCGCGGCGGGAAGGTTCTGGATGTCGGGCCCCAGGTCCGCGACGTCGATCTGCGAGCGGCCGTGACTGAACGCGAGCGCGCGTTCGACGACGTTCTCCAGCTGACGCACGTTGCCGGGCCAGGGGTACGACATCAGCCGGCGGAGCGCTTCCTGCGACATCGTCGCGATACGCGGTGGGATCTGTTCGGCGCCGAGCTTCTGCAGGAAGTGCTGGACGAGGAGCGGAATGTCGTCGCGGCGATCGCGGAGCGGCGGTAACTGGACGGGGATCACGTTCAGACGATAGAACAGGTCCTCGCGGAACGTCCCCTCGCCGACCATCTTCGTGAGATCGGAGTGCGTGGCCGCGATGATGCGGACATCAATCTTGATCGTGTGCGCGTCGCCGACGCGTTCGAATTCGCGCTCCTGCAGCACGCGCAGCAGCTTCGCCTGCAGCGCCGGGCTCATCGTCCCCACTTCGTCGAGGAAGAGCGTCCCCTTGTGCGCCTGCTCGAGGCGTCCCTGGCGTGTGCCCACCGCGCCGGTGAATGCGCCGCGGGCGTGGCCAAACAGCTCCGCCTCGAGGAGCGTCTCGGGAATCGCGCTGCAGTTGATGGCCACGAACCGATTGTTGCGACGCGGGCTGCTGTGGTGAATCGCGCGCGCGGCGAGTTCCTTGCCCGTACCCGTTTCGCCGGTGATCAGCACGGTGCTGGCGGTCGCGGCAACCGTCTCGAGCAGCTGCGAGAGATCGCGAATGGCGCGGCTGCGACCGACGAGGCCGTCGATGCGATATCGCTCTTCGAGCTGCGAGCGAAGGTACGCGTTCTCTGAACGGAGACGCCGCTGTTCGAGCGCGGAATTGAGCACGTGCAGCAGCGCATCGAACTGAAACGGCTTCGTGATGAAGTCCGCGGCGCCCTGCTTGATCGCGTTGACGGCGTCTTTCACCGTGCCGAATCCCGTGATGATGATCGCGATGATCTCGGGGTAGCGCTCGAGCGCGGCTTCGAGCACCGCGCGGCCGTCGACGCCGGGCAGGCGAAGGTCGGTAATGATGACGTCGAACGCGAATTCCGCGAGACGCGTGAGCGCGTCTTCGCCGTTGGCCGCCTGCTCCACGACGAAGCCGTGATCCGCGAGGCGCTCCGCGATCGCTTCCCGGAGCGGCGCCTCGTCGTCCACGAGAAGCAGATGTTTCGCGTTATCAGGCATTTACTGCGGCGGCGGTATTTTGACACCCGCCATCCTGCGGGTCAATGAAACAGTGCGCGGCGACCCTACAGGCGCGCGCCGGCCATTCCGATAACACCCCCGAAGAGCCAATAACGATGATGGATCGCAAGACGATTTCAATCATGAAGGCGTGCGAGCTGGTCGGGGTCAGCCGCCGCACCATCTACAACTGGATCGCCAGCGGGAAAGTGGAATACATCCGCACCGCCGGCGGGTCGGTCCGCATTTTCGTGGACACGCTCTGGCGTGAGCCGGGACGGTCGGGGGAACTGACGCGCAAAGAAGCCTCATGATGCCCGCCGCCAATGATCGTTCCCGCAAGTCCGGCGACGAACACACGGACGATCTCGGCCTGCTGTTCCACCGCTTGAACAACCAGCTCGGAATCATCCTCGCCAACGCCGAACTGCTCGAGGCAAAGTCCGCCGACGAGATGGGACGCGCGCGCGCCGCCCAGGTCGTGGCCAGCGTTCTCGACGCGATGACGACGGCACGCGAACTTCGGCTTCGCCTCCGCTAAAGCGTCAAATTACCGTCAAATCGGCCCCGCAGGCCGTCAAATCCATGACGATCCTGCCGCGCCTTTCACACGCCTGCACATCGCGGCACGGAAATAACTGCTTCTACACCAGCAGGTTAGCTGACCCACACCGCATTCGCCTTTGATTCGCTTCAGAGGTGGTATCACCGTTGCCCTTGAGCTCTTCCGCCTGCCGTCGCGTAACGCGCCGGCGGGCGGACAGAACCCCAAAGGAGCCAAGATGCAGCGTCAGCCTCTCGTCGCCAGTCAGCGTGCCCGAATCGCCGCCGGTCTTCCGTTCGTGGAATCGCTCGCGCGGCGTGTCGCGTCGTCGATGCCGCATTCCATCGAGCTGGGCGATCTCGTACAGGACGGCATGCTCGGATTGATCGACGCGGCCTTCCGCTTCGACGAAGCGCGCGGCATCAAATTCGAGACATTCGCCGAGCGTCGCGTGCGCGGGGCGATGATCGACGCGCTGCGCCGCGACGCGTGGCCGCGCGGTGTGCGCCGGCAGCGCCGCGAGCTCGAAGCGGCGCGCGAAGAGCTGCGCCGCGAGCTCGGCGCCGAACCATCACTCGCGGATCTCGCTGCGCGGGTCGGCTCCGACGAAACGCGCCTCAGCCGCACCATCGTTCGCATCAACACGATCGAATCAACATCGCCGCTGTCTGCGGGCGACAACGTTGACGGCTCGACGCTTCCGCCGGCGCTCGTCCCGTCCGAGCCCGTCGCGCCGGACCGCGCGTACGAGGAGCTCGAGGTGCGCAACCGTGTCCGCGCCGCCATCGCGTCGCTTCCGCCGCGCGAACGCAAGGTGATCGGCCTCTATTACTACGCGGAAGCGACGATGAAGCAGATCGGCGCGGAAATCGGCGTCAACGAATCGCGCGTCTCGCAGCTGCACGCGCGGGCGATCCAGCGCCTGAAGAAAACGCTCGGCGCCGACTGCTCGATGGAGGAAGCGGCGAGGGCGCTGCGCCCCGCGATCCTCTCGTTCCAGCAGACGATGAACCGCGTGAAGATGGCGAAGGCGGCCGGCGAGGAGGGTGCGCGGCCGGAAGCTCCGGCGGTCGTCCTTCCATACAAGAAGGCCGCGGCGAAAGCCGAGTCGAAACGGCGCGTGCCTATGAAATCATCTCTTTCGCGGTGCGCAGGAGGTCGCGGAGCCTGAACGGCTTCGCGAGCCAGCGGCAGCCGGTCTCTTCGAGAAATCGTTCCGCCTCGGTGCCCGCGACATCTCCTGTCACAAACAGGATGCGGCGCGCGGCATCGGGGTGATCGCGTTCCAGCATCCGGAAGAACATCATCCCGTCCACGCGCGGCATTTTCAGGTCGCACACGATTAGATCGTAGACGCGGTCCTTGACGCGGGCGAGCGCCTCTTCGCCGTCGCCGGCGCGATCGACGGCGAACCCGGCATCGCGCAACGACTCCGCGACGGCGGCCGCAAGCGGCGCTTCATCCTCCACAACCAGCACTACCGCTCCCGCGCCGACATCCTGGCGCTCCACCTCTTTCGGCAGCGCGGGCTTCACCGGCGCATCGCTGACGGGGAGCGATACGAAGAACGATGCGCCCGCGCCCGGCTCGGATTTCACCGTGATCCGGCCGCCGTGCTCCTGGATGATTGCATAGGCGACCGTCAGTCCCAGCCCGGTCCCCTTGCCGACTTCCTTCGTCGTGAAAAACGGATCGAAGATTCGCGGCTGCACGTCCTCCGGAACACCCGGCCCGTCGTCGTTCACTTCGAGGACGACGGATTCGGCGTCGACGTCCTGCCACGTGCGTAGGATGATCGTCCCGCGGCCGTTCGCGCTGAGCATCGCCTGCTCCGCGTTGATGATCAGGTTGAGGAGCACCTGCTGAAACTGGTGCGGATCGGCAAACGCGAGCGGGAGACCGGCGGCAAGCGCTTCGACGATCGTGATATTCGCCAGCGTCTGCTCGTACGAGCGCAGCGCGAGCGTCTCGCGGACGATCTGGTTGACGTCCACCATCGCGCGCGTCGTATGGCGCTTGCGCGCGAACGTCAGCAGGTTACGTACGATCTTCGCGGCGCGTTCCGATTCACTGAGGATCGTCTCGAGTCCCCGCCGCGTGTCGTCGTCCACAGGACGCTGCGAGAGGCGCTCCGCCCAGGTGAGGATGGTGGCGAGCGGATTGTTCAACTCGTGAGCGACACCGGAGATCGTCTGGCCGAGCGCGGCGAGCTTCTCCGCCTGCAGGAGCTGATGGTAGAGATCGCGCGCCTGGTCCTCGAGACGCTTGCGCTCGCTGACGTCGCGAATCAGCGCTGCGACGCGCGTGGCGCCTCCGTCCTGGGGTTCGGCGTGCGCCGTGACCTCGACCCAGATCGCCACGCGATCGGCGCGGCGCAGACGAAGCAGGTAGTCCGTCACCGACCCGTCGCGCTGCAGCCGCGAGATGAAGCCATCGCGCGCCTGCGGATCGACGAAGCGATCCGGTTCGAACGGACGGACATCCCTCTCGGGCGTGTCCGCCGCGAAGCCGAACATCAATTTGAGATGGGGATTGGCCGAGACGGTGCTCGTCGTGAGCCCGTCGAGCGCGCCGATGTAAACGCCCTCGTGGACCGCTTCGAACAGCCGCGCGAACGCCTCGACGTTCGCGGACAGTCCGGAGCCCGCGCTCGACATCGCACAATCTTAGCACCGATAATTGCGGTCTATGTTCGTGCAGGACCTGCTAAAGGACAAGGTCGCGGTCATTACCGGCGGCGGCACAGGCATCGGTCTCGCCATCGCACGCCGGCTCGGCACGCTCGGCGCGCGGATCGCGATCGGCAGCCGGAATTCGCTGCACCTCGAACAAGGATGCGGCGCGCTGCGCGAGAGCGGCATCGACGCACTGGCCGTTCAGGTCGACGTCCGCATCCCCGAACAGGTCGACGAGATGGTCGAGCGCACGGTGAAGCACTTCGGCGGCCTCGACATCCTGGTGAACAACGCGGCGGGCAATTTCATCTGCCGCGCCGAAGATCTGTCGCCGAATGGCTGGAACGCTGTCATCGGGATCGTTCTGAACGGAAGCTTCTACTGCTCGCGCGCCGCCGGGCAGTACATGATCGCGAGCAAGCGCGGAGGCTCGATCGTGTCGATCCTCGCAAACTACGTCTGGACGGGTAGCCCCGGCACGATCCATTCAGCCGCCGCGAAGGCCGGAGTGATGTCGATGACGCAGACGCTGGCCGCTGAATGGGCGCGTCACAAGATCCGTGTCAACGCAGTGGCACCTGGCCCGATCGAAGGATCGCCCGGTGCCGCCGAGAAGCTGTGGAAGAACCAGGCAGCGGTCGACCGGATCGCCGCCATGGTTCCTCTCCAGCGCTGGGGGCGCCCGGACGAAGTCGCCGATGCGGTCGCTTTCCTGGCCGCGCCGCAATCAGGGTTCATTACTGGGGAGATTCTGACCGTGGACGGCGGTACATGGCTCGGAAGCGGTCCGTTTGGCTTCCTCGGCCAATAACTGATGTATATTCTGTATAAGAGGCTTTACACAGAATGATCGACGATATAGACGCGGCAATACTGGATCTTCTGCAGGAAAACGCCCGCATCTCGCAGGCTGATGTCGCGCGGGTCGTGGGACTCGCACCTTCGGCGGTGCTGGAGCGAATCCGAAAGCTGGAAAGCCGCGGCGTGATCCGCGGGTATAGCGCGCTTGTTGATCCCCGCGCGCTCGACCAGTCGATGCTGGCTTTCGTCGCCGTCCGCAGCGAACAGGCGCCCGGTGACGACAGCGTTTCTCAGGCTCTGGCCCAGTGTCCTGAAGTCCTCGAGCTCCATCACGTCGCGGGGGACGACTGCTACCTGCTCAAGGTGCGCGCGCGCGATGCGGAACACATCGGCCAACTGTTGCGCCATCGATTCGGGCGCATCCCCGGCGTCCGCTCGACGCGGACGACGATCGTGCTCGAAACGGTGAAGGAGACGCCGCGCCTGCCGGTGCGCGATCGGATGGAGCCGGTGCGATGACGCCCGCCACGGCGCGCGAGAGGCGGCTCGCGCTGATCGCGTGGTTCGCCGTCTGCCTGATCTGGGGAACGACATATCTCGGGATTCGAGTGAGCCTGGAGTCGATGCCGCCGATGATCATGGCGGGACTGCGATGGACAGTCGCGGGCGGCGGCCTTGCGATCTACATGGCGATCCGCGGAGAGCGGATGCCGAGCGGGGCCGCGCTCCGCGGCGCGCTGCTCCTTGGCTTTCTGATGCTGGTGCTCGGCAACGGTGGCGTAGTGTGGGCGGAGCTCTACGTGCCGAGCGGACTCACCGCCGTCGTCGTCGCGGCGTCCCCCTTCTGGATGGCTGGCGTCGAAGCGTTTCGTGCGGACGGAGAGCGTATGACGTGGCGGACAGCGATCGGACTCGTTTTAGGCTTCTCCGGCATCGTGCTCCTCATCTGGCCGGAGCTGACGCACGGTGGCGTTGGCGGACGGAACTTTGTGCTCGGCATGCTTGCGCTGCAACTGGCCTGCCTTGGCTGGTCGATCGGCTCGTCGTATTCCAAGCGGCACGCGCGCGCCGACAACGTGTTCAGCGCCACTGCCGCGCAGATGCTCGCCGGCGGCGCCATGATGCTCGCGATCGGCACTGCCCGGGGTGAATGGAGCGCGCTATCGTTCACGCCACGCAGCACGGCCGCCTTCGTCTATCTCTCGACCGTTGGCGCGATTGGCGGGTTCGTGGCGTACACTTACGCGCTCCGCCATCTGCCGGTATCGCTGGTCTCGCTCTACGCGTATATCAATCCGATTATCGCCGTCGCGCTCGGCGTGGCGATCCTCGGCGAGCCGTTCACGCCACGCATGGCTGCCGCCGCCGCGCTGGTCCTGGGCGGTGTCGCCATCGTGCGATCGCGCGTAGGAGACGCTCAGACGCGACGGCCGCTGATCAACCGCACCAGGAAAAGCACGATCGCGATGACCAGGAGCACGTAGATGAAGTTGCCCATCGTATAGCCGCTGACCATGCCGAGCAGCCACAGGATGATCAGAATGACGGCAATCGTCTCAAGCATCGCTCACACTCCTGGCCCCCCCAACAGCAACCGTTGTGCCACGAGCCCTTCTATATCTCGGCGATTGCTTGTCCTTCTGCTGCAGGCGTTTACGGGAATCTTGCTTACCGCGGGAGTTTCTGGGGCGCAGGATACCGCTTCATCTGGCTCCGCCTCTGCTACTAGTGAGCATCGCGTTACCTCTGCCTTGACGTTTCTCGGTGGCGGCGCCATCGCACTCGCCGCGCATGAAAGCGGGCACCTTCTCTTCGACGGGATCTTCCACGCGAATCCCGGCATCAAGAAGGTCTCGTTTCACGGGCTTCCGTTCTTCGCGATTACGCACGACTCCGGGCTTCCGCGACGACGGGAGTTCATCATCGACTCCGCAGGATTCTGGGTGCAGGAAGCGACGAACGAAGTGCTGCTGACGCGACGCCCGAACCTGCGGCGCGAGCATGCGCCGTTCACCAAGGGCGTCTTTGCCTTCAATGTGATCGCGTCGGTGAGCTACGCCGGCGCCGCGTTCGCGCGGACCGGCCCGGTCGAGCGCGATACTCGCGGCATGGCCGAGTCGCTGCGATGGAAGGAGCCGTACGTCGGCTTGTTGATTCTGCTGCCGGCCGTTCTGGATGTCGTGCGGTTCTATCACCCCGACGCGCAGTGGGCGACGTGGGGATCGCGCGCGGCGAAGGCTGGTGGCGTGGTGCTGATCGCGCGCTAGGACACTAGGACGCCGGCGTCTCGTGCCGCGGGCCCAGGGCGAACGTCATCGTCCCCTCGACGACGATCTTGCCGTTGACGCGAGCGATGCCGTGCAGGACGCCCATCCGGCTGCGAAGCCGCCGGACGAGCGCTTCGATCTCGACGACATCGCCCGGATGCACGGGACGGCGATAGCGGACCCGCTCGATGCCGGCAAAGAAGGGCAGCCGCTGGCGGTTCTCCGGTTTCGCGAGAATCAGGATGGCGCCCACCTGCGCGATTGCCTCAGTCAGGATCGTCGGCGGCAGCGTCGGCAGCTCGCCATCGCGGTGCGCCAGATAGCGCTCATTCAGCGTGACGTTCTTGATCCCGACTATCCGCTTGTCGACTTCGATCTCGGTGATGCGATCGACGAGCAGAAACGGATAGCGATGCGGCAGGATCCGCTCGATCGCGGCGTGGTCGAGCGGGAGTTTCAGGCCCTCCATGAAGTTGCCAGTATAATCAAATCACACGTTCGAATGCGTCCCGACACCACCGCGCAGCGTGAGCAGGAAATGCTCACGACGCTCATCGATCTGGGCCGGCAGGTCGCCGCGGTCCTCGACTTCGAAGAACTCGTCGCCCAGATCCCCAAGCTGATCGCGCGTCTCATTCAGTTCGACGCCTTCTCGGTGTACTTGCTGGAGGAGCGGCGCGCGGAGCTCCGCGTCGCGTACTCCGTCGGCTACCCGGAACGAACGGAGCCGATGCGGTTGAAGCAGGGACAGGGGCTGGTCGGCGCGGCCGTCGCGAGCCAGATGCCGCTGCTCGTGAACGACGTCGAAACCGATCCGCGGTACGTCGCAGTCGTTCCAGGGATGTGCTCCGAACTGGTCGTGCCGCTGCTGCATAAGAAGCGCCCGATCGGCGCGCTGAACATTCTCAGTCACCGGAAAGAGCAGTTCACCACGTCCGACGTCGAACTGCTTCGCCAGTTCGCCGCGCACGTCGCCGTCGGAATCGTCAACGCGCGTCTGTTCGAGCGCAGCCGCGCGGACGCCGACGCCTTCGAAACGCTCGCCGAAATCGGCCGCGACGTCGCTGCGGTGCTCGATCTCGACGAGCTGTTCGCGCGCATCGCGCAGGCGATGCGCCGCGTGATCGACTATCGAACCTTCGGGATCTGGCTGCTCGATGACGAGCGGCAGGAGTTGCAGATCAAGCATGCCGTCCAGTACGGCGAGCACGGACACGTGCGGGCCGTTCCGCTCGGCGAGGGGTTAGTAGGATACGCGGCACTGCACCGCGAGCCCGTCCTGGTCGCCGACGTTTCGCAGGACCCGCGCTACATCAACGTCGTCGCCGACGTGCGATCCGAGCTTGCGATCCCGCTGCTGCTCAAGGATCGCTGCATCGGCGTGCTGGATCTCGAGAGTCCGGAGCTCGACGCGTTCACCAAGCGCGACGTCGAGATCCTCACGCTGCTCGCCGCCCAGTCGGCCGTCGCGATCGAGAACGCCAGGCTGTACGAGACCGTCCGCGCCAACGAGATTCGTCTCGAGAAAGAGCTGCACTTCGCGCAGCGCGTGCAGGCGGCGCTGCTGCCGGTCGGACTGCCAAAGCGCATGAAAGGGGTGGACGTCGGCGCCCGCTTTGCGCCCGCCCGCGAGCTCGGGGGAGACTTCCACGATTTTCTATCCCCCGAATCGAACATGCTCGCGGTCGCGGTTGGCGACGTCTCGGGAAAAGGAGTGCCGGCGGCGCTCTACAGCGTGTTCGCCGCGGAGCTCGTTCGCGGCCGCACGTTCCGCCGCCGCTACCTGCCCGATCGCTCCGGCCCCGCGAGCGTGCTGTCGTCGGTGAACACGATCCTGCACCAGCGTCAGCTCGAGGAGTACTACTGCACGCTCTGCTACGCCATCTTCGATTTGAAGCGCCGCATTGTGACACTCGCGAACTCGGGGTTGCCCTATCCGATTCGCGCGTCGGCGGAAGGGGTCACGCAGATCGAACTGCCCGGCGTCCCGCTCGGGTCATTCCAGGGCTCGACCTACGACGAGCTTACCTTCGCGCTGCATGCGGGCGATCTGTTCGTGTTCTGCAGCGATGGTGTGTACGAGGCGATGAACGTGGATGGTGAGGAATTCGGCTCCGCGCGCCTGCTCGCGACGATCGAGCAGTCTCGCCAGCTCACGCCGCGTGCCGCTGTGGATGCGATCTTCGACGCCGTCGAGGCGTTCCGCGAAGGCTTCCCGCCGAACGACGACATGACGGCGGTTGCCGTCAAAATCGTCGGCTGATTCAGTATCCCCTGAACTTCAGGTGCTCCTCGCGGAGATGCAGTCCAACCGACTGTCCTCCGAAGGTCGCGAATTCGGTGACGCGCCCTTTCACGCTGACGCGCGCGCCTTTCGTGGGTGCGCGATTTCCCTGCGACACGACCGTGACTTCGCCGGTGCCGTCATCCACTTTGTAGAGCTTGAACGGCACCATCGGCACGCCCCACGAACTGGTGACGACACCGTTGACCGTGACCGAGTGGTTCTGGTACTTCCCGGGGTTGTACTTGAGATCCGCGATACGCGGGTGACCCGTTACACAACCTGCGAGCAGCCCGAGCGCCAGCGCCAGCGGCGCGAGTTTCTTCACCATGATGTCCCTCCGGCGGCGGTCGATGCAACCGGCGTGCGAGGGACTCGCCCTGAGCGGGCGAGTCTAAGGACCGCGCGAAATCACCTGACTTACGACGGGATACGGCGAT
>DASPXV010000112.1:0-24980 GCA_035637115.1 Vicinamibacterales bacterium | reverse complement strand
CGTCGGGCATAGAGGCGCTTCGCGCATCGGGCAAGGGGTGCTTCGCGGGTCGGGCATAGAGGCGCTTCGCGCATCGGGCAAGGGGTGCTTCGCGCGTCGGGCATAGGGCAGAGTGGTTCTGCCCGACAAGCGTCAGACCTCCTGCCCGACAAACGTTAGACCCTGCCCGACAAGCGTCAGACCTCCTGCCCCGACAAGTGTCAGGCCCCTGCCGGACAAGTGTCAGGCCCCTGCCCGACAAGCGTCAGACCGCTTGCCCGACACGCTTCCTGAAGTACTCGAGCGTCTTCGTGAGGCCCTCTTCGAGGCCGACCTTCGGTTCCCAGCCGAGAAGCGTGCGCGCGCGCGTGATGTCAGGCTGGCGGACCTTCGGGTCGTCCTCGGGGAGCGGGCGGTAGACAAGCTTGCTCTTCGAGCCCGTCATCCTGATGATCGTCCGCGCGATCTCCTCGATCGTCATCTCGTGCGGGTTGCCGATGTTGACGGGATCGTTTTCCTTCGAATCGGCGAGCCGAAGGATTCCATCGACGAGATCGGTGACGTAGCAGAAGCTCCGCGTCTGCTTTCCCGACCCGAAGATCGTCACGTCTTCGCCGCGCAGCGCCTGGCTCATGAACGCCGGAACTGCGCGCCCGTCGTTCAGCCGCATCCGCGGCCCATAGGTGTTGAAGATCCGGACGATCTTCGTGTCCACGCCATGAAACCGGTGGTACGCCATCGTCATGGCCTCGGCAAAGCGCTTTGCCTCGTCGTACACGCCGCGCGGGCCGACCGGGTTCACGTTGCCCCAGTAGGTCTCTTTCTGCGGATGCTCGAGTGGATCGCCGTAGACCTCTGACGTCGAAGCGAGCACGAAGCGCGCGTTCTTCGCCTTGGCCAGGCCCAGCGCCTTGTGCGTGCCGAGCGCGCCAACCTTGAGAGTTGGAATCGGAAGCTCGAGATAGTCGATCGGACTCGCGGGGCTCGCCCAGTGGAGCACCAGGTCCACCGGTCCGTCCACGTAGATGTAGTTCGTGACGTCGTGCTTCACGAACATGAAGTCGCGCCCCGCCAGGTGCGCGATGTTGTCCACGCTGCCAGTCAGCAGGTTGTCGATGCCGACCACCGACCAGCCGCGTTCGAGGAGCGTTTCCGACAAGTGCGAGCCGATGAAGCCGGCTGCGCCGGTGATTACTGCTCTCGGCATCAGAACGCCGGCCTCTGGAGTCCGCGAACGAGCGTCAACCACATGATCTTGATGTCGAGGGCCACTGACCAGTTCTCGATGTAATACAAATCGTACTCGATGCGTTTTTCGAGGGACGTGTTGCCGCGCCAGCCGTTCACCTGCGCCCAGCCGGTAATGCCTGCCTTGACCTTGTGCCGCAGCATGTATTGCGGGATGCGGTGCTTGAACTGCTCGACGAAGTAGGGGCGTTCCGGGCGCGGGCCGACGATCGACATGTCGCCGCGGAGAACGTTCCAGAGCTGCGGCAGTTCGTCGATGTCGAAGCGGCGGAGCCATTTGCCGATCGACGTGGCGCGCGGGTCGTCGTCGCGCGCCCACACGGGACCGGTTTCATCCTCCGCGCCGATGTGCATCGAACGGAACTTGTAGACGTCGAATGCCTTGCCGTCGAGGCCCATGCGCTCCTGCGTATAGAACACCGGGCCCGGTGACGCGCGCCTGATCAGCACCGCGATGATCGCGAACGGAATCGACAGGGATGCGAGCGCCGTCGCGGAAATGCCGATGTCAGTCGCGCGCTTGAGCACGCTGTTGAAGCCGCGCAGCGGGACGTCGTTCAGGCTGATGATCGGGACGCCGTCGAGGTTCTCCAGCCGCGCGCGCAGCGCGATGAATTGCAGCAGGTCGGGGACGACGTGGATGTCGACACCTTCGCGATTGGTGGCCTCGACCAGACCGAGCATCTTCACGTGCTCGTCAAGCGGCAGCGCGACGTAGAGATGGTCCACGCTCTCGCGCCGGATGATGTCGTCCGCTTCAGTGAGCATGCCGAGCATGGGGATGCCCCGGTAGCCGATGTGATCCCCGGCGCGGTCGTCGAGGAAGCCGACGATCTTGAAACCGAGCTCGCGATGTTCGAGGACCTTGTCGGCGACGACCCGTCCCAGGTCGCCCGCTCCGGCGATGAGGACACGCTTCAGGCCGATCCCGGCGCGCCAGCGCCGCTCGAGCGCCTCGCGAATCAGCTCGCGCGAGGCGTAGGCGAACGCCACGTTCAGGACGAGGAAGAGCACCCAGACCCACTGGGAGACTTCGTAGAGACCGATGTCCTTCGCGGGCTCGGCGACGTAATAGGTCTGGTAATACAGCGTGCCGCCAAGACCGAGCACGACGGCGAGAATGGTGCCGACGAACACGCCGAAGAAATCATCGACGCGCGAGCGCCCGCGGCGGAGGCGGTACAGGCCCTGGACCTGGAACGCGATGGGGACCAGCAGGCCGATGAACGGCGCGATCCGCAGGTACTGCGCGAATGGAGGAATGCCCTTGTGGATGGGCAGGAAGCCGTAAAGGATCTCGAAACGCAGCAAGTAGGCGACGAGGAACGCCACCATCCCGAGCAGCGTGTCGCTGCAGACGAAGAAGGCGACGAGCAGCCGGTTATACCGCCGCATCATTGTTTTTTCTCGCGAACGGCAGGGTTGCGACAGTCTTGCGCATACCTTGCGGCATTGCTTACGTCAACAGGGTCCCTTGAGCGGCGGGGGGCAGCGTCACGATCATCTTCTCGCGAGCTCCTGAATCCGCTGTGGGTAGGGTCTTGCGCATACCTTGCGGCATTGCTTACGTCAATAGGGTCACTCGAGCGGCGGGGGGCAGCGTCACGATCATCTTCTCGCGAGCCCCTGCATCCACTGTCGGTAGCGTCAACGACGGCCCGGAATTCTGCGTGGAAGCGCGCCTTGCCGAACGACTCGGCGTGGCGGCGGATGGCGGCCGAATCGAAGTCGCGCGAGGCGGCATCGGCCATCGCGGCAGCGAAGGCGTTAACAGATGAGTCGCGTACGAGAATCCCCGTCACGCCGTCCACGACGCTTTCGAGCGCGCCGCCGGCCGCGAGGGCCACGACAGGGCGGCCACATGCCTGAGCTTCGACCGGCACCATGCCGAAGTCCTCGATTCCGGGCATGAGCACCGCGCGGCAGCGCTGGTAGGCCGTGCGAATGTCGTCATCCTCGAGCCAGCCTGCAAACTCCACCTTTCCACCCGTCTTCTCGGCCAGACGACGTAACCGCAGTTCTTCGGGGCCCCGCCCCACGATCGTCAGAGACGCGTTCGTCAGCGCCGCCGCCTGGATCGCCACGTCCAGCCGTTTGTAGGGCACGAGGGCTGAAACGGCGAGAAAGAACGGTTCGGGACTCCTGGCCTGATCCGGCCGGTAAAATGCTGTATCGACAGGGGGATACACGACGGTCGACCCGCGATTATAGTATCGGCGGATTCTGCCCGCAACATAATGAGAATTCGCCACATAGCGGTCTACGCGCCCTGCCGTGTCCCGATCCCAGCGGGCCAGCCGCGCCAGCACAGGCCTGAGCAGCCGCGATCGCGTCGGCCCGACTTGGTCCGGACCGAAATAGGACGCGAATTGATCCCAGGCGTACCGCATCGGTGAGTGGCAATAGCAGACGTGTCGCGCGCGTCCCGGCACGACCACCGATTTCGCCGCGCAATGGCTCGTGCTTATGACCAGGTCATAGGGATCGAAGTCAAATTGCTCGATGGCGATCGGAAAAAGCGGCAGGTACTGCCGATAGTGGCGAGCCGCGGACGGTAACCACTGCACGAACGATCGCCGCTCGGGGTGGGATTCGAGCGGCTTCGAGACGGAACCCTTCACGTGCAACAACGTGTGAATCGTCGCGTCGGGGTAGAGCTCGGCGATCGCTTCCAGCACCTTCTCGCCGCCGCGCATGCCGGTGAGCCAGTCGTGGACGAGCGCCACTCGCTGGGGTTCGATTCCCGCCCGATTGCCGATATTCGGTGGGCTAGCCACGCCATTGCCCCATTAGGTCATTGTTCATCGAACATCGGATATCGAACATCGGCCATCGGATATCGGACATCGGATCGATCACCCCGCGCTCACCTCGTCGTAAATCTCCCGAACGCGTTTTATCGATCGTTCCCAGGAGAATTCACGGGCGCGCGCAAAGCCGCGGGCGCGCAGATCGGCGTGGAGCGCCGGGTCCGTGAGCACGCGGTGCATGGCATCCGCGATCGCTGCGGGCTCGTAGGGATCGATCATCAGGGCGGCGTCGCCGACCACTTCCGGCAGCGACGAGACATTCGACGTGATGACCGGGGTACCGCTGGCCATTGCCTCCAGCGGCGGCAGTCCGAAGCCTTCATACAGCGACGGAAAGACGAACACGTTGGCCAGCCGATAGAGCGCGGCGAGTGTCTGATCGGGCACGAAACCGAAGAACCGCACGTGTTTGTGCAGTTTGTAGCGGTGGACGGCGCGCCGCAGCGTGGCGTACTTCGAGATCTCGTCGCCGATGATGAGCAGCTGGACGTCCCTGAGCTCCGGACTGTGCTGCCGCAGCAGGTTGAACGATTCGATGAGACGTTCGAGGTTTTTGTGCGGCTTGATGTTGCCGGCGTACAGCACGAACGGATCGGTCAGCCGGTAGCGCTCCCGGACCCGCTCGATTTCTTCTGGCGCCGGCTCGAGCCAGAACCGATCGTCGATGGCGTTGTAAATGACGTCGATGCGCGACTCCGGCACGCGGAAGTAGCGCAGAATGTCGCGCTTCGAGGCTTCCGAGACGGTCATCACGCGTGCCGCCTTGTGCGTCGCGGTCCACATCTGCGCGCGCGCGTAGGCGTATCCGATCTTGCTGGGCAGGTACTGCGGGAACCGCAGGTGGATGCAGTCGTGGATCGTGACCACCGACCGGCACGGAGTCAGCGGCGGCAACACGTAATGCGGCGCGTGAAAGAGGTCGACCGCCTCCCGCCGCAGATCGTTCGGCAAGGCGAACTGCTCGGCGATGGAATAGGGCGCCGCGGTTTCCAGGACCGCCCGGAACCTTGGGCCCCACTCCTCGATCGTGTCGCAGTCCTGGTCACGGCAGAACACGACATAGTCGTGCTCGTGATCCTGGCGCCCGAGCTGCCGCAGCAGGTTCCGCACGTACGTGCCGACCCCGTAGTCGTGGAGCTTGCGCGCGTCGATCGCTATTCGCACCCTACGATCCTATTCGCCCTTGAGCCGGAGATACAGTTTGAGCAGCGGGACCGCCCAGGGATGGTGCTTCCGGTAAAACGCGAGCTGGCTCTGGCGGTACGCGGTGGCACTGGGGCGCGGCTGCGAGGCACGAGAGCGGCCCCGCAGGTGCGTGATCTCCGCCGCCGGTGTGAAGAGGACCTTGCGTCCGAGCCGGCGGACCGAGTGGCAGAAATCGACATCCTCGGTATACAGGAAGAAACGCTCGTCGAGGAGCCCGGCGCGCTCGGCATCCGCGCGGTAGACCAGCAGGCATGCGCCGCTCACCCAGTCGACGAAGTGCTCACGCGCCGTTTCGCGCGCGATCCACTCCCGCGAGCGGCGCTGCTGCCGCCACTCATTCAGCGGCGATATCATCGCGCCGAACGAGAGCTCCGGCCGTCCGTCGCTATCGACGAGACGCGGGCCCGCGATGGCAGCCTCCGGCGTCGCGGCGAGTCTCGCAATCAGCGTGTCGAGGGCGCCCGGCGGCACGAGCGTGTCGCTGTTCAGAAGGAGGAGCAGGTTGCCGCGGCTCTCCCGAATGCCCGCGTTGTTCGCGGCGGAGAAACCGGCGTTTCGCCCCATCTCAATCACCCGGACGCCTGGAATCTTCTGCGCGGCCACCACGCTGTCATCCGTGGATCCGTTGTCGACGACCAGCACCTCGTGCGCTATCGACGGCGGTGCTTTCTTCAAGGACAGCAGGCAGTTCACGAGGTCCGCGCGCGCGTTGAAGCTGACGATGACGATCGACAGCAGGCTCACCGGTCTGCCGCTCCCTCGATCGCGGCAAGCGTCTGATCCGCTGCGATATCCCACGAATACCGGCCGAGTACGTCGGTGGCGGGCGTGAGCACGCGCTCGCGCGCGGCCGGATCTTCGAGCAGCGATTTGATCGCCGTTGTCGCATTGCGCACGTCGCTCGCGGGGGGCACGTACCAAGCGGCATCGCCATATATCTCGTGCGCAACCGGCGTATCGAGGACGACGATGGGGACGCGCGCAGACAGGGCCTCGAGCGGTGTCAGGCCGAACCCTTCGTATTCCGAGAGAAAGACGAACACCGCCGCGGATGCGTAGAGCGCGTCGACCTCCGCTTCCGTCACGTAGTTCCGAATCTCGACGCGGCGGCCTACGCCCGCCTCCGTCGCGAGCCCCGCAAGATCGAGCGCCGGGTAGCTGCGATCGGCGCCGGCGATGAGCAGGCGCGCGTCGGGTCGCGTCGCCGTCGCCGCCGCAAAGGCGGTGATCGTCGCCGGCAGCCGGCGGCGGTTGAAAATCGATCCCACAAACAGCACGAGCGGTTCCCGTGGGGCCGTTCCCGGGGTCCGGTGCGTCACGCCCGGCGGGATCACGCGGATGCGTTCGGCCGGCACAGACAATCGATCCTGGATTTCCTGCCGCGAAAACTGCGAGTCCGTGAAGATGACCTCCGCCGCGCGGGCCGCCTGCCGTGTGAGCAGACGCCGCCGCGCCCCTTCGCGCGGCCGGAACCATTCGGGATGCGCCGCGAACGAGACGTCGTGGATGGTGACGGCCAGCGGCACACCGAGCGCGAGCGGCGCTGTGTAGGCGCCCGCGAAGAACACGTCCGGCGGATTCGATCGCACCGCGCGCCGCAGGTGCGTCTGCTCCCACCACGTTCCACGTCCGGACCCTGCGACGATCTCCCGGACGTTCGCTTCCGGCGGCACGGTGTTCACGAAGGGAAGCGACTCGGGTGTGTAGAGGACGAACCGGCGCGACGCGGCGTCGGGCCGCGCCGCCCATCGCCGCAGCAGTTCGCCGAGATATCGTCCGACGCCTGTCGGCTCGCCCAGCAGCTCGCGCGCATCGATCCCGATTGTCAGCGGTTCGGCGCTCATGCGATCTGGCGGTATCGCTCGAGCAGCGTGGCCGCGCTCTTGTCCCACGAATAGGCACGCGCGCGCGCCAGCCCGCGCGCTGTCGCGGCCGCGACGCTGGCGGGATCGTCGAGATAGCGCTTCATCGCCAAGGCAAGGCCGTCGATATCATCCGGTTCGATGAGCTGTGCCGCGTCGCCGACCACCTCGGGCAGCGCGCCGCGCCGGCTCACGATCGCCGGCACACCGGCCGTCATCGCCTCGAGGGCGGTCATGCCAAAACCTTCGAGATGTGACGGCAACACGAGCATGGACGCCTGCGCGTACAGCCCGAAGCGCGCGTCGCTCTCGACGTATCCGAGGTGGGTGACGTGCCCCGCGAGTGGTGGTTCGCCGATGGCCCGTAGCCACGGCGCGGAGGCGTCGGTCAGGCCGCCGGCCAACCAGAGAGGGGGCGCAGACGAATCCATCTGCTGGAGCTTGGCATAGGCGCCGAGCAGCGCGTCCAGGTTTTTCCGCGGTTCCAGCGTGCCGACGAAGAGGATCGGCCCGCGTGGGACCGGAGCTGTGCGCGGGGTCCAGCTCGGGGCGCCCGGCGAACAGATCGCAATGCGATCGCGTGGAACGCCGAGCCGCCTCTCGATTTCCCCGGCTGTAAACCCTGAGATCGTCACGACGGCGTCCGCTCGCCGCGCGTGCGCGGGGGCAAGCCGCGCGTAATCACGACGGATCTCGGCCCGCGTCCGCTCGGGATGTTCCAGGAAATCGAGATCGTAGATGGTGATCACCTGCCGCGCGGCGCGCGCGGGCATCAGCAGGGGATGCGACGAGTGCGCGATGTCCACGCTGCCGGCGAAGCGCTCAACCGGCGGCCACCCGAACTGGTGCCAGGCATAGTTCAACACCCTGACAGGAATCTTGCGATCGATGACGCTCGCGCCGGGAACCGTCCCGTTCTGGAGGCGGTCCTTCCACGAGCTGGAAAAGAGCGTCAGGCTTTCCGAGGGGCTCAGCTGACGTGCAAGCGCGGAGGCGATCTCATGAACGTACTCGCCAACCCCCGTGCGCTGGCGCAGCGCCGGCCGATAGTCGAGCAGAATGCGCAACGCCGGGCAATGGTAGCACAACCTGTTGTGGCGCCAACTCCTTATGCCTCTATTAATTGACACGGTTTTTCGGATCGTGTTAGCGTACGGGGTTTATGAAGATCGCGGTCATCGGTACGGGGTACGTGGGATTGGTGGCGGGCGCGTGTCTGGCCGAAAACGGGAACGACGTCATCTGCGTCGACAAGGACGCGGCGAAGGTCCGCGCGCTGCAGCGCGGCCGTATCCCGATTTACGAGCCTGGCCTCGAAGAGCTCGTGCGTCGCAATCGCGGCGAGAGGCGCCTGACCTTCACGACGGATCTGGCCAAAGGGGTCCGCAGCTCGCAGATCGTGTTCATTGCTGTTGGCACGCCGACAGGTGAGGACGGTTCGGCGGATCTGCGCCACGTGCTCGAGGTCGCGCGGCAGATCGGCAAGTCGATGAACGGCTACAAAGTCATCGTCGACAAGAGCACCGTGCCGGTCGGCACCAGCGAGAAGGTTCGGGACGTCGTGAAGAAAGAAACGTCGCATCCGTTCAGCGTCGTGAGCAACCCGGAGTTCCTGAAGCAGGGGGCCGCGATCGAAGATTTCATGAAGCCCGATCGGGTCGTGATCGGAGCGGAGGATCAGCGCGCGGGCGAGATCATGAAAGAGCTGTATGCGCCGTTTACGAGGACGGGCGCGCCCATCATGATGATGGATTGCGCCAGCGCGGAGCTCTGCAAGTACGCGGCGAACGCGATGCTGGCGACGCGCATCTCGTTCATGAACGAAGTGGCGAACGTCTGCGAGCTCGTCGGCGCCGACGTCGACCATGTCCGCCGCGCGGTCGCGTCGGATCGCCGCATCGGTGCCGCGTTCCTCTTTCCGGGCGTCGGCTACGGCGGCAGCTGCTTCCCGAAAGACGTCAAGGCGATGATGAAGTTTGCCTCGGCGAAGAACTACGAGTTTGAGATTCTCCAGGCCGTCGAGACCGTCAACGAGCGGCAGAAGGTGCGGCTCTTCGGGAAGATGAAGCAGCACTTCGGGTCGCTGCGCGGAAAACGCATCGCGATCTGGGGGCTCGCCTTCAAGCCGAAGACCGATGACATGCGCGAGGCGCCGGCCGTTCCTCTCATCAGCGCGCTCCTCGATGCGGGCGCGTCCGTCGCGGCCTACGATCCGGAAGCATTGAAAGTCGCCCGTGCCATCTTCAGCAACCGCGTTGATTTCAAAGAAAAGAGCTACGACGCGCTTTCGAGCGCCGATGCGCTGGCGATCGTGACCGAGTGGCACGAGTTCCGCGAGCCGGACTGGACGCGCATCAAGAAACTGCTGAAGAATCCGGTCGTCTTCGACGGACGCAACATCTACAACCCCGATCAGCTCCGCGGGCTCGGCTTCACGTACTACTCGATGGGGCGCCGGTGAGCGTGCTCGTCACGGGCGGCGCGGGCTACATCGGTAGCCACACCGTCAAGGCGCTTCGCGACAGGGGCACCGACGTCGTCATCTACGACGATCTCAGCGCGGGTCATCGCGCCGCCGCCAGGGCGGCAGGCGCGCCGCTCGAAGAAGGCAGCATCAGCGACACCGCACGGGTGCGCGACGTGATGACGGCGCACTCGGTCGATGCTGTCCTGCATTTCGCCGCGTGGCTGTCGGTCGGCGCTTCCGTCAAGGATCCCCTCGGCTACTACGAGAACAATGTCGGAGGCGCACTGTCGGTGCTGCGCGCCGCGGTTGAATCCGGCGTCAAGCATTTCATCTTCTCGTCGACGGCCGCGACGTTCGGCAATCCCGTCGAAACACCCATCACCGAGTCGCACCCGCAGCGGCCGATCAACGCATACGGCGAAACGAAGCTCGCGACCGAGCGCGCGCTGCCGCATTTCGAGAGGGCATACGGCATCCGCTCCGTCGTCCTGCGCTACTTCAACGCCGCCGGCGCGGATCCGGATGGAATCCTGGGCGAGGATCATCATCCCGAGGTGCACGTCATTCCGCGCGCGATAGACGCGGCGCTCGGGCGTGACGCCTTCGCCATCTTCGGCCTCGACTACCAGACGCCCGACGGCACGTGCCTTCGGGATTACGTGCACGTCACCGATCTCGCGTCCGCGCATGTGCTGGCCCTCGAATCGCTGCGCGCGGGAGGGTCGTCGGCGTCATACAATCTCGGCAACGGCAAACCATTGTCCGTCCGCGAAGTACTCAACAGCGTCGAGCGCGTAACCGGCCGCAAAGTGCCGGCCGCGGAAGGGGCACGCCGCCCCGGCGATCCCGCCGTCCTCTTCGCCTCGAGCGACCGCATCAAACGCGAGCTCGGCTGGAAGCCGCGCTACGAGGACATCGACGTGATCGTCGACACCGCCTGGCGCTGGCGTGATGCGCACCCCGGCGGCTATGAAGAAGGCGCGCGGCCTGCGCCGCCAAAGCTGCGGAGCGGCGAAGGCGCGTGAAAGAACACCCACTGAGGCGCCTGCTGACGTTTTCCCGGCCGTATCGCGGTCGGTTCGTCCTGGCGCTCGTGGCGATGACGCTGTACGCCGGCGCGAGCGCGGGCGTCGCGTACCTAATCAAGCCGATCATCGACAACGTGCTGCCGGGGGACGAGACGCTGCCGTTCTCGTTCTGGGCGGCGATGATCATCGTGGGGTACGTCGGCAAGGGCATCGGATCGTACTTCTCCACGTACCTGATGACCGACATCGGCCAGCGGGTCGTCCGCGATATTCGCGACAGGCTCTTCCGCCACATCCTCGACCAATCCGCCGCGTTCTTCAGCCGACGCACGACCGGTCAGCTCATGTCGCGCATCACGAACGACGTGAACCAGGTCCAGCAGGCGGTGTCGGAGACGATTGGCGATCTGCTGCGCGAAGGACTTTCCGCGATCGGGTACGTCGGCTTGATGTTCTATTTCGAGTGGCGCCTCGCGCTCGTATCGATGGTGGGCGCGCCGGTCGTCGTCTACCCGCTGGTTCGCCTTGGACAGCGCGTACGTCGCTCCACACGACGAAGTCAGGAGCATCTCGAGTATCTGTCGCACCTGACGGCCGAAGCGTTCACGGGGCATCGCATCGTGAAGGCGTTCGG
Source organism: Vicinamibacterales bacterium (assembly GCA_035637115.1). Classification (GTDB taxonomy): domain Bacteria; phylum Acidobacteriota; class Vicinamibacteria; order Vicinamibacterales; family 2-12-FULL-66-21; genus JAICSD01. The sequence goes on along the minus strand of DASPXV010000112.1, from coordinate 13,746 downwards.
CGCGGAACGCCACGAGGGGGAGCGGTTCGGCGCTGCTTCCGATCGGCTCTATCGTACGAATCTGAAGATCACGAGCACCGTATCCGTACTGCCGCCGATCATGGAATTCCTGGGCGGCGTCGCGGTGATTGGACTGCTCTGGTACGGGCGCAAGCAGATAGCCGTAGGCACCACGACGTCAGGTGATTTCCTTGCGTTCATCGCCGCCGCGTTCATGCTCTACACGCCCGTGAAGCGGCTCAGCCGCGTCAACGCGAACCTGCAACAGGCGATCGCCGCGGCGACTCGAATCTTCGAAGTACTGGATACGCACTCCGAAGTGCACGAGCGTCCTGGCGCGCAGATGCTTGCGCCGCTCACGCGCGGGATCGAGTTCAAGGACGTCAGCTTCGCGTATGACGACGGGGCGGGGCGGGCGGTGCTGAAGAACGTTTCGTTTGGCGCAAAAGCAGGGCACGTGATTGCGCTGGTCGGCCTCAGCGGAGCGGGCAAGACGACGCTGGTGAATCTGCTGCCGCGCTTCTACGACGTCACCGGGGGTGCCATCCTGATCGACGGCGTCGACATCCGCGACGTGACGCTGAAATCGCTCCGGCAGCAGATCGGCATCGTGACGCAGGAGACGGTACTGTTCGACGACACGGTCGCGAACAACATCGCGTACGGGCTGCCCGGCACGCCGGCCGCTGCTATCGAGGAGGCGGCGCGCGCGGCGCACGCGCACGAGTTCATACAGGCGCTCCCTGAGAAATACCAGACGCGCATCGGCGAACGCGGCCAGCGGCTGTCGGGCGGGCAGCGACAGCGCGTGGCGATCGCGCGAGCCCTGCTGAAGAACTCGCCGATCCTGATCCTCGACGAGGCGACGTCTTCGCTCGACGCGGAATCCGAATTGCTCGTGCAGGACGCGCTGGCGAACCTGATGCGCAACCGCACCGCGTTCGTGATCGCGCACCGGCTGTCGACCGTCCGCCGGGCCGACGCCATCGTTGCGCTCGAGCGTGGGCGCGTCGCGGAGATCGGACGGCACGACGAACTGCTCGCCAAGCCCGCAGGTGTCTACGCGAAGCTCTATGCCCTCCAGATCTTCGGCCGCGAGACGCAGCCGCCCGCAACAGCTTTGAGCGGCCAGCAGCCATCATGATCAAGTCCATGACGGGATTTGCGTCGCTCACGCGAGAGGGTGACACGGCGACGGTGACCGCCACGGTGAAAGGCGTGAACCACCGTTTCCTGGACTTGCAGTTGCGCACCCCGTCGGCGCTCGCACCAATCGAAACGCGCCTTCGATCGTTCGTTCAGCAGCGCGTTGCGCGCGGTCGCGTCGAGCTCACCGTCACGGTCCAGTCGCGGCGGCAGCCGGTCGTCGACGTCGAGGTCAACGACGCGATCCTCGAAGCGCTTTCCGCGGCGCTCGATCGCGCGCGGGAGCGCGGCCTCGTCACCGGCCCGCTGTCGCCTGGAGACGTGTTGCGATTTCCGCAGGCCGTGTGCCTTCGCGAGCGGGCGGACGCGGCGGATGAAGATGCGTCGCTCGCGCCGCTCGTCGAGGGTGCGGTGGACGAGGCGCTCGCGGAATTCGATCGGATGCGCACCAGCGAAGGGGCGCACCTGCGCGCCGACCTCGATGCGCGGCGGACCGCACTCGGAGAGATGTTCGAACGCGCGGGATCCGCGGCGGCGGATGGCGCCGAGATTCTACGAGCCCGGCTGCACGAACGCGTCAAAGAGCTGCAGGCAGACACGACCGTCGACGAAGCGGCCGTGGCGCAGGAGATCGTGCGGTTCGCCAACCGCTCGGACATCACCGAAGAGACCGTGCGTTTCCGCGCACACCTCGAGCATTGGCGCTCGTTGTCAGACTCGCCCGAGCCGTGCGGACGGAAGCTGGATTTCCTGCTGCAGGAGATGAACCGGGAGGTGAACACCCTGGGCTCGAAGGCGGAAGGCGCCGGCGTGACCGAGCTCGTGGTCGCCCTCAAGGCGGAGCTGGAGAAGATGCGGGAGCAGGTCCAGAATGTCGAGTAATCGGCGAGGACTTCTGTTCGTCGTTTCGGCCCCCTCAGGGACCGGAAAAACGACGGTTGTGGAGCGGCTCGTGCAGATCGTGCCCGACCTCGGCCTTTCACGGTCTTACACATCCCGAATTATGCGCGCAGGGGAATCGGACGGGGTGGACTATAATTTCATTACACGCGCACGTTTTGAGGCCATGGTCGCGGAGGACGCCTTCCTGGAATGGGCGGACGTCTTCGGCAACCTCTACGGGACGTGCGCAGCCGACGCGGAGCGGGAGCTGGCCGCCGGGCGGGACGTGGTGCTCGTCATCGACGTCCAGGGCGCGCGCCAGGTCCGTAAGCGCAGTGCCGACCGCACGATCGGGATCTTCGTCCTTCCGCCTTCCTTCGACGTGCTGGAAAAGCGGCTGCGCGGACGCAGCAACGATCCGGAAGATGCGATCCGGCGGCGGCTGGCCACGGCGCGCGAAGAGATCGGCGCGGTCGGAGAATACGACTACGTGGTGGTGAACGACGAGCTCGTGGGGTGCGTGGATCGCCTGCGGGCGATCGTGCTCGCCGAGCGCGCGCGTCCGCGCGTGATGGCGCCCGTCGTCGATCGGATTGTCGGTTCGTTTGTGGCGTCAGCAGGAAAGGAACAAGTGTGAACAAGTTCGAATTCGTGGTGGTCGCGGGTGAGCGTGCGAAACAGCTGCAGCGCGGCTGCACGCCGAAGGTCGACGGGTCGGACAAGACGGCGCGCCTGGCGATGAAGGAAGTCAAACTCGGCATCATCGAGAAGGTCGAAGCCGTCCAGGAGTAATGGCTCGATGCTGATCGCGCTCGGCGTCACCGGCGGAATCGGCGCCTACAAGGCCGTCGAGGTCGCACGCGGGCTGCAGAAACGCGGCCACGACGTCGTCGCGATCATGACGCGGTCGGCGCGAAAGTTCGTCGGCGAGGTGACGTTCGAAGCAATCACGCGCAGGCCGGTCATCACCGACCAGTACGCGCGCGGCGCGAATTCGAACATCGAACACATCGCGCTGGCGACCGACATCGGGCTGCTGCTCGTTGCTCCGGCGACCGCCAACACCATCGGCAAGCTCGCCAACGGCATCGCGGACGATTTCCTCACGTCGCTGTACCTGGCAACGCGCGCGCCGGTACTGCTGGCGCCGGCCATGAACACCAACATGCTCGAGCATCCGGCCGTGCTGCGCAACATGCAGACGCTGGCGGCGCGCGGAGTGCAGTTCGTCGAGCCGGGAGAAGGGTTCCTTGCCTGCGGCTGGATCGGGAAAGGGCGCCTCGCGGAGCCCGAAGCGATCGTCGAATCCGCAGAGCGCCTCCTGAAGCCTGCCGGATCTCTGCTCGGCCGGCGCATCGTCGTGTCCGCCGGGCCCACCTACGAAGATATCGATCCCGTTCGTTACGTTGGAAACCGATCGAGCGGTCGCATGGGCTATGCAATTGCGGCGGAGGCGTCGCGGCGCGGCGCGCACGTCGTGCTCGTCAGCGGTCCAACGAAACTCGACGCTCCCGCCGGCGTCCAGGTCGAGCGCGTTCGCAGCGCCACCGAAATGTCCCGCGCGCTCATGCAGCACGCCGCGAATGCCGACGCAGTGGTGATGGCCGCCGCCGTGGCGGATTACATGCCCGAGAGCGGGGCCGCGCCGGAGAAGATCGCAAAGCAGGACGGCCCGATCACGATGAGACTCGTGCGCACGCCCGACATTCTCGCCGAGCTCGGACGCGCACGCGGCACCGCGCCGCTGCCGATCCTCGTGGGCTTCGCCGCCGAGACCGGCGATCCGCGTCCGCGCGCGCGCAAGAAGCTCGCGTCGAAGCAGATCGATCTGATCGTCGCGAACGACGTCTCGCGCGAAGAGGCGGGATTCGATACGGAGACGAACGCGGCATACCTCATTACACCGGACGAGGAAGTCGAAATGCCGTTGCAGCTGAAGACCAGGCTCGCTGCGAAGATCCTCGACCGCGTCGAGCAGATGTTCGCCCGCACGAGCGCCGCCGATGTTCGATGACCGATGGCCGATATCCGATGATCGATATCCGATGATCGATATCCGGCAGCAGATAGCGGGACACCTGCGCTTCTATACGGAACTGGGCGTCACAGGCACCAGCAGCGACCGGCGCTGGTCCAAGTGCGCGGATGCCGCTGATACCGGACATCGGGCATCGACCATCGGCCATCGGCTATCGGACATCGACCATCGACCATCGGACACGCTCCAGGTCGCTCGCTCTGCGGCGGAGCTTCTCGCCGCGATCAAGACCGACATCGGTCCCGACTGCAGCCGCTGCAAGCTCCACGCGCTCGGCAGACAGCAGGTCGTCTTCGGCGTCGGCAATCCGAACGCGGATCTGATGTTCGTTGGCGAAGCGCCTGGCGGCGACGAGGACATCCAGGGAATCCCGTTCGTCGGGCGCGCCGGCCAGCTGCTGACGAAGATGATCGAAGCGATCAATCTCCGTCGCGAGGACGTGTATATCGCCAACGTCATCAAGTGCCGTCCGCCCGGCAACCGCAATCCCGAGCCGGACGAGATCGAGCAGTGTGAGCCGTTCCTGTTCCAGCAGATCGAGGCGATCAAGCCGAAGGTCATCGTCGCGCTCGGCGCCTTCGCGGCGAAAACGCTCCTGCGCAGCGAGGAGTCGATCTCGCGCCTCCGTGGCCATGTGTACGATTTCCACGGAGCGAAGCTGATTCCGACGTTCCATCCGTCGTTCCTTCTCCGCAGCCCCGACCGGAAGCGCGATGCGTGGGAAGACCTGAAGAAGGCGCGCGCCCTGCTGACCGCCCCTGTCACGCCGCGCGAGTAGGATCCTCCGCGTGCGCGAGATCGACGTTGCCGTCCCGGTTCCGGGTCTCGGCGCGCTTACCTACTCGGTCCCCGATGGTCTTCCGGATCCCCCCATTGGCGCTCGCGTCCTCGTCCCTCTCGGCAACCGGACCGTCACGGGGGTCAGACTGGGGTCAGACCGGGGTCAGACCCGGGTCGGAGATGGGTCTGACCCCGGTCTGACCCCCAAGCCGGTGGTCGCCGTGCTGGACGCGACGGCCTTTCTGCCACCCGACGTTGTAGATCTTGCCTCCTGGGTCGCGGACTACTACGCCTGCGGTGTCGGGGAGGCGATCGCGACGGCGATGCCCCCGCGCGCCTGGATCGAGAGCGAGCGGCACGCGGCGATTACGGATGCAGGGGAGGCGCGGATGCTGGCGGAGCGCGGAGCCCGCCGCGAGGTGCTCGAAGCGCTGACCGGCGGACGTGTCGTGTCGGTGGGCGCTCTGACGAAGAAATCCAGAGGCGCACCGGCCGTCCTCCCAGCGCTTGAAACCGAGGGGCTGATTACGCTGACGACGCCGCTCAAGGGGACGGTGGATGCGTCGCGCAGCGTGCGCATCGCAGTGCTGACGGCGCAGGGAACCGAGCAGCTCGATCCCGATGCCGCGACGCTCGGGCCTCGCCAGCTGCAGGCGCTGGACCTCCTGCGCGGAGCTCCGGACGGCTTGTCGATCTCGGACCTCGCGGACGAAGACATTCCCTCTGAATCCATCAGCCGGCTGGCGAAGCTCGGACTTGTGACGATCGAACGGCGTCGCATCGAGCGCGATCCCTTCGAATCCGCAACGACGCGGATTACCCGCGCTCCCGTCGTCGATCTCACGGAAGAACAACAGGCGGCGGTGGATACGCTCATCGGACGCGCGGCGGCCCGCACGTACCGCGTGGCGCTGCTGCACGGCGTCACCGGCAGCGGCAAGACGGAGATTTACCTTCGGCTCGCCCGCGCGGTTCGCGATTCGGGGAAGGGCGTGCTGCTCATGGTCCCCGAAATCGCGCTCACGCCCGCAGCCGCCGCGATCTTCCGCGCGACCTTCGGCGAGCGCGTCGCCATTCAGCACAGCGGTCTGTCTGACGGGGAGCGCTACGATCAGTGGCAGCGCATCCGCCGCGGCGACGTGGACGTCGTCGTCGGCACACGCAGCGCGATCTTTATACCGCTGGCGAACATCGGGCTGATCGTAGTGGACGAGGAGCACGACGGGTCGTACAAGCAGGAAGAGAGCCCGCGATATCACGGCCGCGACGTGGCGATCGTCCGTGGACGCTCGGCGGGCGCGCTCGTGGTCCTGGGCTCGGCGACGCCGTCGCTCGAGAGCTACCACAACGCGCAGAACGGCCGTTACGAGTTGATTGCGCTGAAGAAGCGCGTGCTCGATCGTCCGATGGCGCACGTGAAGATCGTCGACATGCGCGAGGAGTTCGCCACGGAAGGACCCGACGTCATCCTGTCGGCGCCGCTCCGCGACGCGCTTGTCGATCGGCTCGACAAGCAGGAGCAGGCGATCGTGCTGCTCAATCGCCGCGGCTTCGCGACCGTGGTGTTCTGCCGGCAGTGCGGCGAGACCCTCGAATGCCCGAACTGCAGCGTCTCGCTGACGGTGCACAAGGCTGCGGGACGCGCGCGCTGCCACTACTGCAACTTCGCGCGTCCGCTGCCAAAGGTCTGCGGCAAGTGCGCGGGCCCTTACCTGGAGCAGCTCGGATTCGGCACCGAGCGCGTGGAAGCGGAGGTGCGCGCGCTGATGCCGACGGCGCGCGTGGGACGCGTGGATCGGGACACGATCCGCCGCCGAGGCGCCATCGCGACGCTTCTCGCCAGTTTCGCCAACAAGGAAATCGACGTGCTCGTCGGCACGCAGATGATCGCGAAAGGGCACGACTTCCCGCGCGTGACGCTCGTCGGCGTGATCAGCGCCGACGTTGGCCTCGGACTCGCGGACTTCCGCGCAGCGGAGCGAACGTTCCAGCTGCTCACGCAGGTGTCTGGGCGCTCGGGACGCGGCGAGATCGCCGGCGAAGCGATCGTGCAGACGCTCTATCCCACGCACTACAGCATCCGCTACGCATGCCGGCAGGACTACGTCGCGTTCTACGAGGAGGAGTTGAAGTTCCGGAAGGCAATGCGCTATCCACCCGCCGTCGCACTCATCAACGTCGTCGTCAAGGCGCGCACGCGTCAAGCGGCGATGGAGGACGCAGGTGCAATCGCGGAGGCAATGCGACTGACTGGTTTCGACACGTGGAGGGTGCTCGGGCCCGCACCCGCACCTCTCGGTCGATTAAAAGGGCAACACCGTGCTCAGCTCTTCATCAAGGGGATGCAGCGCACCGCGATGCGCAAGGCGCTGCTGACGGTGCTGGAGGGACGGCCGGAGTTGAAGCGGCGGACGATCGTCGACGTGGATCCGATGACGGTCCTTTAATTCATCGGATCGATCGGCACGGGCGTGAAGCAGATGACGAGCATCACGAACGCGAGCACCGCGAGCACGAAACGTCCCGGGCCCAGAGGCTCGTGCTCGTCGATCACGCGCGGATGCCGGGGCCCGAGGAAGAACAGCATCGCCACCATCATCGCCGTCATCACGAGCCAGCTGTAGGAGATGAAGCACATCACGATCGCCGCTGCCACCGTGCCGAGCGAGAAGAAGCGCGAGCGGTCCCCGAGCGTGGCATAGGTCAGGTGCCCGCCATCCAGCTGGCCGAAGGGCAGCAGATTCCACGCCGTCGCCAGCATGCCGAACCACGCCGCGAAGACGACCGGGTGCATGTTGACGGAATAGCCATCGGCGATCGGACCGAAGGTGAGCCACGTGGCGAGCTGAAAAAGCGGGGGGTCACCGAGCATCCAGCCGTGCATCTCGAGCGGCACTGGGATCACGTTCGACAGCGTCATCCCCCAGAAGAGCAGCGGTACGAGCACGATGAATCCGCCGATCGGTCCCGCGATCGCGATGTCGAACAACGCGGTGCGGTTGGGGAACGGCTCGCGGATTTTAATCACGGCGCCGAGGGTGCCCGATAGCGAAATGAAAGGCAGGAAGAAGGGAAGCGTCGCGTCCACGTCGTAACGCCGGCACGCGAGGTAGTGCCCCATCTCGTGCGCGCCGAGAATCCCCAGCACCGCGGCGCTGTATGCCAGCGCAGGCCAGATAAGTTTCCAACTGAGAACAACTTCCCGGACGCGGAAGTCAGACCTGAAAGAGAGATAATGTTCCGCGCCGAGCACCATGGTGGTGGCGACGGTTGCGAGGAACAGCAGGATGTGCAGCCACCACCGGTGCTGGAACCGGCGATAGGGTGGCGGAAGCGGCGGAAAAACTGTCAGCCTCCGATATTCTGGAGATCCTTACCGGGCTTGAATCGGATCGTACGTCCGGGAGGAATCCGCACTTCCTTGCCGGTGCGCGGGTTGCGGCCGATGCCGCGCTTCCGTGGCTTCACCTGGAACACCCCGAAGCCGCGCAGCTCAATCCGTTCGCCGCGCTGCATGGAGATTCGCATCGCCTCGAATACCGCATCGACCGCCACCTCGGCCTTGACCTTGGTAATGTCGGCGATGCGCGACACCTCGTTGACGATGTCGACCTTGATCATGCTTACTGGCTCCTAGGGAAGTGTAAACATCATATATATCGTGACTTACGCTGTCAAACTTCGCCCTAACTGCACTTTTTGACATGCCATTGAAGCGCCCCGGAGGCGTCCCTACGGTTGTGCTGGTCGGCCGCCCCAACGTGGGGAAGTCCACCCTCTTCAACCGCATCACCGATACGCGCCGCGCCATCGTCGCCCCCGTTGCGGGGACGACGCGAGACTCCATTGCGCAACCGGCGGAGTGGCAGCGGACGAACTTTTCGCTGGTCGACACGGGGGGGATGTTCGGCGCGAGCAGCGACCCGCTCCACGAACTGGTCGTCGAGCATGGCCGGCGGGCGATCGCGACGGCGGATCTCGTCGTGTTCGTGGTGGATGGGCGCGAGGGGCTGGTTTCGGCTGACGAGGAGATCGCCGGAGCGCTCCGGACGGTGAATGCGCCCGTGCTGATCGCCGTCAACAAGACCGACGACCGCCGCGCCCGCGGCCGTGCCGTGGAGTTCTACAGTCTCGGCTTCGAGCCCATCATCGAAATCGCCGCGGAGCACGGCGAAGGGGTCGGGGACCTGCTCGACGAGATCATCGCGCGGTTTCCGGAGGGGTATCGCAACGTCCCGATTCCTGCCCGCGAGCCGGAAACCAAGGTGGCCATCGTCGGCCGTCCCAACGTCGGCAAGTCCTCGCTGCTGAACCGCTTGCTGAAGGAAGAGCGCTCCATCGTCAGCGACATGCCCGGCACGACCAGGGACACGGTCGATGCGGTGTTGAAGTGGCAGAAGCGGACCTTCCGCATTCTCGACACGGCAGGCATCCGCCGTGCGGGACGTGTTGCGCGCACCGGACAGGTCGAATCGGTCAGCGTACTCATTGCCCGGCGCGCGATCGCGCAGGCGGACGTCGCCGTCCTGATGGTCGATGCAACGGAGGGAGCGACCGACCAGGACGCGACGATCGCGGGGGAAGCGGAGAAGACCGGCTGCGGCGTGATCATCGCCGTGAATAAGTGGGACCTGATGAAGGGGCGCGGGCAGGATTTCTCGAAGGAGTTCGACGACAAGCTGCGCCAGCAGGTCAAGTTTCTCGACTACGCCCAGATCCTGCACATCTCGGCAAGAACAGGGGAGCGGACGCCCAAGTTGCTCGAGACGATCGACAAGGTCGCCGACTCGCGCATGCGGCGCATTCCGACCGCCGAGTTGAACCGCTTCGTGCAGGCCGTGACGTCCGGGCACCCTCCGGCGAGTCCGGGACGCCGCGAGGTCCGCATTCTCTATGCGGCGCAGATCGGCGTGGCGCCGCCGGAGTTCGTCTTCTTCACCAACATCGCCACGACATTTCACTTCTCGTACGAGCGGTTCCTCAAGAATCAGCTTCGGCAGTCCTTCGGTCTCGAGGGGACACCGATTCGCATTCAAGTGCGAAAGCGCAGCCGGTAGACGGTAAACAGTAGACGGTAGACAGTAGACGGTAGAACGTGGCCAGCTGGAACTAGTCGCTAACTACCGTCTACTATTTACCGTCTACTGTTTACCGTCTACTTCAATCAAGAACGGGCTTTCCCAGCAGCGGCTCTCCGCCGCGAGAGATGTAGAACCCGTAAAAGGCGAGCGCGATTGGAATCGCGAGGACCAGCACCGAGTCGCCGAAGAACCACTTCGAGACGTCGAGCGTCACGATAGCGCTCGACATGACGAAATTGACGAATAACAGGACGAGGATGGCGACCAGCCCGAGCTTGTAGATCGTCATCACGATCGTGGTGATGACGATCGTGGCGGCGATCAGGTTCAGGGCAATGGCGGCCGCGCCGCTGGTGTCGAAGATTCCACGCGCCGCGAGGCCCATCGTGAGCGCGATCGCGACGACCACCGCCACGCGTTCGCGTTTCAGGATGATTTTCAGCAGGACCATGCCGAAGACGGCGAAGAGCGCGTTGAGCACCGCATTGAAAACGTGGTTGAGGATTCGCGCGATGACCTCCGGGGTCCCGAGCAGAAAGTCCAGGTTCGGCACCTGCGCGCTGAAAGGATGGCCCGCTTTCAACGAGAGGTAACCGGAGCCGATGCTGACCGCATGAATCATCGCGCCCAGCGCGGCCCCGAACAGGATGTCGCGTCCGACGAGCGGGTCGCGGAACTGCCCTGTCATCAGCCGCGACCAGGACACCAGCGTCGCCGGCCAGAACCGGCGCACGTAGGGCTCGAGCGCCAGGTACATCAGCCACAGCAACCCGGCCGCCCATAACGGCTGGCCGACGAAGAAGCGTGTCATCTCGGTGCTCGGATCCGCGACGTGCTTCGAATCGAGCAGCCAGACGCCGACCGCCGCCAGCGACACGAACGCGGCAATCTGAAACGCACCGCGCCGGTCGCCGCGCCCTTTGCGCAGATTGTGGCGCGCGATCAGGCCGGCCGCCAGAAACATGCAGAGCACCACCATCTGCACGACCACAGAGAACCATTTCACTGCGGTTCGCTGCGCGACCGTCTGGGGCATGCGCGACGTCGTCGTCCACGGAAGCACTGGATGGAAGTAGACCGGCTTGCCGCGATACGCGCCAGCCTCGATGCGCATCTGCTGTCCCTGGATGCCGGGCAGCGGCCCCGTCCAGGCGTACCGGCTGTCCGCGTACAGCATCGGTGTCCATTCCGGCGCGGCGGCAGTGAACGCGGACAGTTCCAATCCGGCGGCGTCGAACAACGGCTTCCAGTTCGCCGGTGCCGGGTTCGCGTCGCTCACGCTGCTTTTTCCTGCCGCGGGACCTGTGTTGCCGAAGCCATTCTTTGGCGAAGGCGGATCGAACTGCGGCGGAATGGCGGCCATGCGGATCAGGCGGCCCTCGGGATCGACCACCACGAGCGCCATTCCGGAGATCGTGAGCGGCGGATCGTCCAGCGTGACACGATTGCGGTCGGTGGCTGGCACCATCACTGTCGGACTGCTGCGATACCAGAAGTGTATCGCCGCCGGCACGCCGGATGCGAGCCGCTGGCGCGACCCGAGGTCCCCGTGCTTTTCCGCATAGCCGAGGTAATTCGCGGGAACGAACCCGAAGGCGCCATCGATGCCCCCGGAATATCCGATGGAGCCAAGGATCTGTTTCGCACGATCGACGAGGAGCACCGGCGGCTTCGGCAGTGGCACCGTACCGGTGATCAGCAGTCGATCCGCGAATGCCAACCACACACCGATTGACACGAGCGCCGCGGCAAGTCCTGCGATCGCGCCGAGCGGCTTCAGCGCGCTCGTCGTTCCTGCAGCGGCCACCATCTCCGGCGACGGCGTTTCCCCCGCGGCCAGTGCCGCGGCGAGCGGATCGCCGCCGGGCAGCGCCGCCGCCACCGCGAGTGCCGCCGCCGGGCGCTGGGTGGGGTTGGGCTCGAGGCAGCGCATGATCACGCGGTCAATCGATTGGTCGAGGTCGACGACGATTTCAGACGGACGCGTAATCCCGGTCTGCTCGCGCTTCGCGATGAGCTCCGCCAGGTTATCGCTCGCGAGCGCGCGCCGTCCGGTGAAAAGCTCGTAGAGCACGAGTCCGAGCGCGTAGATGTCGCTGCGCGTCGTCACCTCGCCGCCCGCAAGCTGTTCGGGCGCCATGTAGGCAGGCGTGCCCGCGCGCAGCGTCTCGCCAATCACCCCGGCGAGGCCGAAGTCGGTGATCCGGATCTTGCCGCTGCCGTCGAGCATGATGTTCGCCGGCTTCAGATCGCGATGGACGACGCCGCGATCGTGCGCCGCGGCGAGTCCGGCGCAGATCTGGCGCGTCAGCTCGATCGCGCGGTCTTGAGGGAAACGTCCGATCCGCCGGACCAGCGAGGCGAGATCCTCGCCGTCCACGTATTCCATCGATAGAAAGGTGTGCCCCTCGTGCTCGCCAACGTCGTACACGCGGCAGACGTTCGGATGGGACACCTGGCGCGCCATGCGCACTTCGGTATGCAGCTGCGTGAGGCGCGCGGGATCCGTGTCGACTTCGGGAGGAAGGAACTTCAGCGCGACCGGCTGTCCGAGCTTGAGATCGTCCGCGCGGTAGACCTCGCCCATGCCCCCTTTGCCGATTCGTCCGATGATGCGATAGCGCGCATCGAAGATCGTGCCGGGCTCGAACCGTCCGTGATCGATATCGGACGTGGAGCCCGCCCATCCGCTGCTGCTGGTAATCGATTTCGCACGCGAGCTCTCTCGACGCCGTGTATAGCGTCCGCCCTGGGCTGTGTGGCTTCCGCCTTTAGGCGGAAGGTCCGGTTTAGGCGGAAGGTCCGGTTCACGCGGGCGATCGCTGAGGCGCGTGACGTCCGGATCTGATGATGCGAGGTGCGTTTCGTCCGTGTTCCACGGCAGCGGCGCGCTGCACGAGGGGCACGCGTCGCGCACGTCGTCCACGGGCGCGCCGCACGAGGGGCAGCGGAGGGCCGGCGTCATCCGGCGATTCTAATCGAAGTGTTTGATATACTTGCGGTAAGCATCGCCCCGCATGGTCCCTGAAGCCGTTCAGATCCCTAATCGGTCGCTGTTCCGGCAGCCTGAGGTGTGCGAGATCGCGCAGGTGCAGCCGTACGTGCTGCGATCGTGGGAAGCGGAGTTCCAGGATCTCGGCGTCGCGAAGACGCAGGGAGGTCCTCGGGTTTATCGCAAGGCGGACGTGGAGCGCGTGCTGAAGATCAAGCACTTGCTCTTCGTCGAGGGGCTCACGCTGGCGGGGGCGCGCCGCCGGATGCACGATGAGCTCGCCGCGCCGGCGCCCGATGCGGACGCGCTGGACGATTTGCTCTCGAGCGACGCGCGCGAGCGGATCCTCTCGGTGCGGCAGTCGTTACGCGAGCTGGCCGAGATGCTCGCCGAACGGCCCACGGAGTTCGCCCTGCAGGCGCCGGTCGTGAAGGCGGCCCGGCCGCGCGGCAACGGGACGAAGCCGCCAGCCAAGAAGGCGGCGAAGCGCAAGCGTTGATCTGGAAATTTGGGAATGGGGAAATTTGGAAATGTTGGATTTCCAAATTATCCGATTTCCAAATTTCCAAATTGCAAGTATCAGATACGGGATGTAGCGCAGCCTGGTAGCGCACCTGACTGGGGGTCAGGGGGTCCCGGGTTCGAATCCCGGCATCCCGACCAATTAATATGGGGTTGAACGGCTCGGCATCGCGCCGGGCCGTTTTGCTGTAGGCAATGTCCAGGCAATTCTTCGGGGGGAACTCAACCCCACTGGGTCGTGGACGCTGCTGAATGATTTCGTCTCCGTGAATTGATCGAGCGGCATATTCGCCAGATCGGTTTTG
>DASPXV010000111.1:0-4584 GCA_035637115.1 Vicinamibacterales bacterium | reverse complement strand
CCGTCAGGCGCAGGCGTTCAACCGCACCGAGGCGAATATCGCGCGCTTTCGCGAGCGGAACCGGGCCAACCGCGACGCGAACGTCGCGGCCGTCGTGGTGACAGCGGCCTTCGCCCCGACCATCGACGTGCTCAGCACGCTGGCCACCGCGGTCGTGATCGGATTCGGGGGTTACCTGCTGCTTACTGGCCAGCTGAGCGTGGGCGTTGTGGCGGCATTCCTGATCTATGTCCAGCAGTTTTTCCGGCCGATCCAACTCATCTCGCAGGTCTACACGCAGCTACAGGCCGCACTGGCTGGGGCCGAACGGATTTACGCGATCCTCGACGAGCCCGAAGAAGCGCCCGACCCGCCCCGTGCGCTGGCGCTGGAGCACGTGGATGGACGGGTGACGTTCGACAGCGTCTCGTTTGCGTATGAGCCGACGCTTCCCGTGCTGCGCGATATTAACTTCGACGTCGCCGCCGGCCAGACCGTCGCCCTGGTCGGGCGCACCGGGGCCGGCAAGACGACCATTGCCAACCTGATCCCGCGCTTCTACGACGTGAGCCGCGGGACGGTCCGGGTTGATGGTCACGATGTGCGCAGCGTGACGCGGGCCAGCCTGCGAGGGCAAATGGCGATGGTGCTACAGGAACCATTCCTGTTCGGCGGGACCGTCGCCGACAACATCGCCTACGGCCGGCCGGGCGCCTCGCGTGCCCAGATCGAAGACGCCGCCGAGGCGGTCGACGCCCACGTTTTCATCGAGGCGCTTCCCGAGGGCTACGATACGCGCCTCACTGAGCAGGCCAGCACGTTGAGCCAGGGACAGCGCCAGCTCTTGTCGTTCGCGCGCGCGGTGCTCGCCGACCCGCGCATCCTGATCCTCGACGAGGCGACGAGCAGCATCGACACCCGCACCGAGCAGCGGATCCAGGCAGCGCTCGGCCGTCTGCTGCGTGGACGCACCAGCATCGTCATCGCGCACCGCCTGAGCACGATCCGGGACGCCGATCTGATCCTGGTGATCGAGTCCGGCCAGATCGTCGAGCGCGGCAATCATGCCGCGCTGCTAGCCGCCGGCGGCCGCTACGCCGACCTCTACCAGCGCCAGTTCCGGGACTCGCCGGACGGGCGCTCCGCCGCCTGACTGTCGCTCGCGCAGGCCCGTCTGTCGCGCATCAGCAAGGCGAGCCGGCGCCGGCTCCTGCTTCAGTCGGCTAATCACCTGGATCAGGTGACGCCTTCTCACCTGGCCGCGCCGCAACGCTGGCAGTGACCCGCCCGGGAGCGCTGCCAAACCATGGGGCCAAGGCTCTCGTCTGCGCACGTCGCGACCTGGTCAACACCATTGGGAGAAAGACAGATGTTCAAAGAAGGTGATCTTCGACGGCGCGCATTCCTTCGTATTGCGGCAATGGGCGTTGCTGCTACCCAATTCGGAGTCATGGGTACCGCACTCGCGCAGTCCGATCAGAGCACGCCGGATGACGAGGGCGAGATGATGGCCGCCGCAGTTCCAACCTTGCCCGACTATGCTCCGGTCCCGCGATCAGCGCTCGGTCCGGCTCTGAACGAGCAGGGCTACTACGTCGGCCGCGTCGAGCGAAACCTGTACTGGGTGACCGACGGGACCTACCAAGCCGCGTTCCTGACAACGCGGGAAGGCGTCGTGCTCTTCGACGCGCCGGCGTCGATCGGCCGCAACCTCCAGCGGGCGGTCGACGAAATCGCCGCCGCCAATGGCGTGAGCAACAAGGTGACGCACCTGGTGTATTCGCATCATCACGCCGACCACACGGCCGCCTCGTCGCTGTTCGGGAACAACGTCGTGCGCATCGGGCACGCGGAGACGCGGCGGCTACTGTTGCGGGACAACGATCCCAGACGGCCGCCCCCGGACAAGACGTTTACCAATCACCGCAAGTTGCAGATCGGTGGCGAACGCATCCAACTCGCGTGGCACGGCTCCAACCACGCGCCTGACAACAGTTTCATCCACCTCCCCGACCACAACACGCTGATGCTCGTCGATATCGTGAACGCCGGCTGGGTGCCGATTTACAGCCTGAACCTCGCCGTTGATGTGCCCGGGTACATCGAGGCGCCGGCCACGGCGCTCTCATATCCGTGGAAGCACCTGATCTCGGGCCATATGGGAAGGCTCGGCACGCGTGATGACGTTACGCTGCAGCAGCAGTATGTCGCGGATCTGTCCGCAGGCGCCCGAACGGCGCTGGGCACGGTCGATCCGACGCCGTTTTTTGTGAAATACGGAAACAACAGCTGGGCCGCGATAAAGGGGTACCTCGATGCGGTGGCTGACTCCGCCGCCGCGCCAGTGATACAGAAATACACAGGCGTTCTGGCAGCCGCCGATGTATTCACCGCCTCCACCGCGTTATGGGTCCTCGAGTCGATCCGACTCGACCTCGGCGTCGGGATCCAGGTTCGCGCCTGAGCACGAACGTGGACTCTGTTAGCCGCGCCACATCGCTATGGGAAGGTACTCCAATCTTCACGATACGGACGCGGTGATGGCGCGACTCAGATGCCCGGCAGGACTTTGATCCGCAGGCATGGATCGCACATCCTCCGCCGATGGACCAGTACGGCGCGCTCCTTTTTTAGATCGTCGGGCAGCAACTTTCAGTCGCGGCCGCGCGGCGGACACTCCAGCGCATCCAGGCTCTTTCCGGCGGTCATGTTCCCTCGCGAGCCGAAAGCACTCGATTGAGCATCGCCCCATCGGCCGCGCGAATCACCTGGATCAGGTGACGCCTTCTCACCTGCCCTGGCGGCGACGCTGGCAGTAGCCCGCCGGGAGCGCTGGCAAACCCGCCACCTCGTCAACATGAATGGGAGAAAGACATATGCTCAAAGAAGGCGATCTTCGACGGCGCGCATTCCTTCGTCTTGCGACAATCGGCGTTGCTGCGACGCAATTCGGAGTCTTCGGTACCGCACGCAGTTTGATGAGAGCAAGCCGGACGAGGAGAGCGAGATCACGTACGACAATGAAGCAATCGTCCGGCAGGCTTACCATACGGCGGAGGGCAGCGTCATGGACGTCCCTGGGTTCGTCGGCTTCTTCGCCGATGACGGCGTGATCAACCTGGGGCACGCTGGCGTAGAACCTCTCGGGCTGGAGAGCTATCGGGGCGATAAGCTCGGCGACCTTGTAGTCAGCGTCGCCACGTATTTCCCCGATATCCATCGTGAGCTGCACCGCGTCAACGTGCTTGGCGACATGGTCGCCGTCGAATTGTCGATTCAAGGCACCTTCCTCGGGCCGCTGCAGACCCCGTCCGGCACCTTCGAGCCGACGGGAGCGAAGGTCGACGGGCCGTGCGCCGATTTCTGGTACCTACGCGACGGGAAGATCGAGAGGTTCGACTGCTACATCATGTTCGACACCATGCGCGCCCAAATGGGCCTGAGCTGACGCCGGCGGCTGAAGGCGGGATCACCCCGAAACCAACCACGGTCATCTTGCGGCAACAGTGCAAATCGGGAACCGACCGCTGCGAATGCTGCCGGAGCCAGCGCATGCAGAATCGTGAATGGAAGATCGATTTCGCGGTCCTCCGCTCGCGCGAATCACCTGGATCCGGTGATGCCTCCTCACCTGCCTAGCGGCAATCCTGGTTGTTGCCCGCCTGGGGTACTGCCGGGCGAATTCCAACCGAAGAGAGATCCTCCGTGAGCACCATTCGCGCATCCAACCAGCCGGCGCTCTCTAAACTGCCCCGATCCGCCCTGCTCACGATCGGGCTGGCGACGCTCATCAACCTCGGACTGTTCTTCGCCTTCACGGCCGCCGGCCTGATCACCGAGTCCGTCCTCATCCCGTCGCCGTCCGGCACCCGGCCACTCATCGCCTTCGACGTGGTGACAGCGACCGTGCTGGGGATGCTCGTCGCCGTGCTCGTCTTCGCGGCGATCATCCGCTTCCGCGGCGCTCGTGCCGAGCGCACCTGGCAGGTGGTGGCGGCCATCGTGCTCGTGCTCTCGTTCTCCGCGCCGTTCACCGGCATCCCTGGCGCGCCGCTCAGGTATGTCCTGGCGCTCTTGCCGATGCATATTGTCGCCGGCTTACTCGCGATCTGGATGCTGCCGGCCCTGACACGCGAGTAACGAGACGTTTCAGTACCGGATCGACATCGGCGAGCCCGTCTGGGTGGTGCCGGGCGAATTCCAACCGAAGGGTGGATGGACAGATTCGCCATGAGCACTGAACAGCGACAGAGACTCGACGCATTCCTGCGGCAGGGAACCTTCCCCGCCGTCGCCGACGTCAACGAGCAGCGACGACAGCTCAAGGCGTTGCTCTCGGCCCAGCCGCTGCCCGCCGACGTGACCGGGACGGCGGCCACATTGGGCGGCGTCCCAATCGCCGAGATCACCGTCGACGGAAATCGAACCTCGCCATACTGTCCTGTACATCCACGGCGGTGTGTACGTGCTGGGAGACGCCGTCCTCTCCGCTGACCTGGCCTCGCAGGTCGGCCGGCGGACCCGCGCCAGGGTCATGTCCGTCGACTACCGGCTCGCCCCCGAGGACCCGTATCCGGCGGCGGTCGACGACGCTCTGGCAGCCTA
>DASPXV010000110.1:0-20967 GCA_035637115.1 Vicinamibacterales bacterium | reverse complement strand
CGAGGCGATCGACGAGTTCGATCGGGAGCGCGCGCTCGCGCAGCCACACCGGCTTTACGGCCGCGAGTACACGATGCACGCGCACCTGGGCCACGGCGCCGCGCTCTTGCGCGCGGCGCGCCGCGAAGACGCCGCCCGCAGTTTTCGCTCCGCGCTCGCGCTCTATCCCGATCATCCGCTGCCAGGCGCGGGCCTCGCGCTCGCGACCGGCACGTCCTTCGACGCGCGAGTGGTAACCGATCCGCTGATACGCGGCATCGTGCTCGCGGCACTCGGACAGGTCGAGGACGCAGAATCGACGCTGGCCGCGACCATCGGCAGCGCCCCGCCCGGCTTCACCGGGTGGTGGCTGCCGGTCGAGCCGTTCCTGCAGCAACAAACTGACAGCAAAGCGCTTACAGTAGTCCGCCAGCTTCTCGTGGACCGAACGCGATAGCATCGGCAGGATTTTTCAGCGTTTTTCAGGGTTCGCTCAGGACTTGGGGCGGCCACCCCCCGTATCTTGGCTGTCGAGGAGCACCCATGACCGCGCACGGCTATTCGCAGACGCTGAAGCAAAGGGGCCTGCAGCCCTTCCTGTGGACGCAGTTTCTCGGCGCGTTCAACGACAACGTATTCAAGATCGTCGTCTCGATGCTGGCCGTGCACGCGGCGTCGCAGGCGAGCGCGGGGCGACAGCTGTCGCTCGTCGGCGTCGTCTTCATCCTGCCCTTTCTGCTGTTCTCCGGGTACGCCGGCCAGGTGGCGGACGTCTACAGCAAGCGCAGCGTCCTTGTCGTGACGAAGTCGCTCGAGATCGTCGCCGCGGCGCTCGGACTCTTCGCGTTCGTCGCGGGGCGGCTGGAGCTGACCTATGCGGTGCTGTTTCTCATCGCGCTCCAGGCGACGTTCTTCAGCCCCGCGAAGTACGGAATCCTGCCGGAGATTCTGCCCGATCGCGATCTCTCCCGCGCGAACGGTCTGCTCGAGATGAGCACGTTCGTGTCGATTGTCGCCGGCACCGCGATCGGCAGCTTCATGTTCGACGCCTGGCACGACCGGTTGTGGATGATCGGCCTGGTCGTCATCGCGATCGCCGTGATTGGAACGGCATTGAGCTTCCACATTCCTGGTGTTGCCGCCGGCAGGCCGGGCGCACGTATCAACGCGAATCCCTGGCGCGAGATTGGACTCGGCCTGCGCCGCCTGCGCGACAGCCGCGTGCTGTCGCTGACGGTTGCTGGCAACTCATATTTCTGGTTTCTGGGCGCCCTTCTGCAACTCGTCACGATTCTCTTCGGGACGGAAGTGATGCACCTCAGCGACCGCTGGACGGGATTCCTCACCACGTTTGCTGCGATCGGCATCGCGGCGGGAAGTCTCGCGGCCGGACGCCTCTCTGGTGACAAGGTCGAACCGGGACTCGCGCCGATCGGCTCCATCGGAATGGGAATCTTCGCGCTGCTGCTCTCGCAATCCGGACATTCGTTTGCGCTGGCCGCGTTCAACCTGTGCATGGTTGGCTTCTTCGGCGGCCTGTTCGCCGTTCCACTGAACGCGCTGCTGCAGCAGAAAAGCGGCGACCAGGAAAAAGGGCGCCTCATGGCGACCAACAATTTCGTCAACATGCTCGCGATCATGGGCGCATCGGGCGCGCTCTGGCTGACGCGCGACATCATTGGTCTGACTGCGGACCGGATCATCCTCACCTTCGGTCTCGTCACGCTGATTGCCAGTATCTACGTGCTCAGCGTCGTACCGGAGTTCATGGTTCGCTTCAGCCTGTGGCTGATCACCCACACGCTGTATCGCATCCGCATCGAGGGCCAGGAGCACGTCCCCGCGCGCGGGCCTGCCCTGCTCGTCTGCAACCATCTTTCGCATATCGACGGCGCGCTGGTGGGCGCATCGATTCAGCGCTTCGTCAGGTTCCTCGTCTACAAGCCGTATTACGAGCACTGGGCGGTGAATCCGCTGCTGCGCATGCTGCGCGCGATCCCCGTCGGTGGCGGCCGCGAGGCGCTGGCCGCGATCGATTCCGCACGCCACGAGCTCCAGGCCGGCCACGTTGTCTGCATCTTTGCGGAAGGCGCGATCAGCCGGACGGGCAACCTGCTGCCGTTCAAGCGCGGCCTGGAAAAGATCGTCGAAGGACTCGACGTGCCAATCGTGCCCGTGTACCTGGATCGCGTGTGGGGCAGCGTGTTCAGCTTCGAGCGCGGTCGTTTCCTGTGGAAGTGGCCGAAGCGGCTGCCCTATCCCGTCACGGTCGCGTTTGGCGAGCCGCTGCCGGCGACGACATCCGCCGCGGAAGTGCGAGTCGCGTTGATGGCGCTGGGCGCCCGGACGACCGCGATGCGGCGCGGTCCGCGTGAAGTGCTGGGGCGCGAGTTCGTCAAGGCCGCGAAGCGGTCCTGGGGATCCTTCTGCATGGCGGATGCAACCACGCCGCCTCTGACATTCGGACGCGTGCTCGTCGCATCGCTGCTGCTGTCGCGATCGATTCGTCGTCGCGCGGCATCGGAACCGCGGATCGGATTGCTGCTGCCGTCGTCTGTCGGCGGAGCGCTCGCGAATATCGCCGTCGCGCTCGCGGGCAAGAGCTCGGTGAACCTCAATTTCACCGCGGGACGCGAAGGCATGGCCGCGGCCATCGGCCGGTGCGGCCTGAAGACCGTATTGACTTCGCGGAAGTTCCTCGCCAAAGCGGAGATCGAGGCGCCCGAGGGGACCATCTTCCTCGAGGACGTCTTCGCAGAGCTCACGGGATTCGCGAAAGCGCGAATGCTCGTGACCGCTCGGATCCTGCCTGCACGCGTGCTGTCGCGGTTGTACGCCGCGGAGGGTGATGCGGAATCGCTGGCGACGATCGTGTTCTCGAGCGGCAGCACGGGCGTGCCGAAAGGCGTGATGCTCAGTCATCGAAACGTGCTTGCCAACGTCGATGCCGTCTCGCAGGTCTTTCATTTGAACGAAGACGACGTCATGGTCGGCGTGCTCCCCTTCTTCCACTCGTTCGGGTTTACGGTGACGCTGTGGCTGCCCATGGTGTCCGGCTTCGGCGCCGTCTTCCATCCGAATCCGATGGACGGCAAGACAATCGGTGAACTGGCGGAGAAATATCGCGGCACGATCCTGGTCAGCACGCCGACGTTCTACGCCGGCTATGTCCGCAAGTGCCGCCGCGAGCAGTTCGCGACCGTGCGCTACGCGCTGGTCGGCGCCGAGAAACTCCGCGAGCCGATTGCTGCGGCGTTCGAGGAGAAGTTCGGCATCAAGCTGCTCGAGGGATACGGGTGCACGGAGATGGCTCCGGTTGTCGCCGTGAATGCGCCTGACGTCCACGAGAAGGGGGAGCACCAGCGCGGCTCGCAGCCGGGCACGGTCGGCCATCCATTGCCGGGCGTCGTGGCGAAGGTCGTCGATCCGGAAACCGGCGAGGGGCCGCTGATTGGGCGCGAAGGATTGCTGCTCGTCAACGGACCGAACCGGATGCAGGGTTATCTGGGCGAGCCCGAGCGAACGGCGGAAGTGCTGCGCGACGGATGGTACGCGACCGGCGACATCGCCTGCATCGACGAAGCGGGCTTCATCCGGATTACGGATCGCCTGTCGCGCTTCAGCAAGATCGCGGGCGAGATGGTGCCGCACATGAAGGTCGAGGAGCACATCCAGGGCCTGCTCGATCCCCAACACACGTGTGCGGTCACATCAGTGCCGGACGAAGCACGCGGCGAGCGGCTGGTCGCGTTCTACACCGATCCGGACCTCGCCGCGTCGGACTTGTGGGAGCGCCTGTGCCACACCGAGCTGCCGCGGCTGTGGCTGCCCAAGCGGGAAGACATTCGATTCGTCCGCGCCATCCCGTCGCTGGGCACGGGCAAGGTGGATCTGCGCGCCGTCCGCGAGCTCGCCGCCGCGGCGGCAGAAACGGTGGCCTGACATGGGAGAACTCATAAGCCTTATGTTGTTCGTCCTGTCGGTCGTCGTCGGGCTGCCCATCTTGATCGCCGCGCGGTTGTTCGTACGCACGCGGCATCTGCGCGAAGACGTCGAGGAATTGCGCGAGCGGCTGCGCGCGGTCGAGCTGAATCTTCCGGGCAAGATCGCAAGCGAGATTCCTCCGGCGAAAGCAGAAAGTTACTCGGAACACCGTGCGGAGCCGGCTATTCCGATAGAGATACCTCCGCCTGTAGCCGCAAGCTACTCGGAACCGAGTGCGCCCGAATCACCCGCGCCGATCCGCCATCCGGAGCCGGAATCGCTCGAGAGCCGCATCGGCGGACGATGGCTGCTGAATATCGGGATTACGGCGATCGTGATCGGCGTCGCGTACTTCGAGAAGCTCGCCATCGACAACAAGTGGATCGGCGAGACCGCGCGCGTGATCCAGGGAGGCCTCCTCGGCGCGGCGCTGATCTACGCGGGCTCGCGCTTTGCCCGCCGCGGGTACGCGCTGTATGGCCAGATGATGATCGGCGGCGGCGTGGCGATTCTCTACGTGTCGACCTACGCCGCATTCAATTACTACCATCTGATCGATCGTCCCGTCGCCTTCACGCTCATGGTGGGCGTGACCGTGATCGGAGCGCTGCTGGCGGATCGCCACGCGTCGCAGGGACTCGCGGTACTGGCGGTTGGCGGCGGCTTCGTGACGCCGTTTCTCCTGCCGTCGAATACGGACGCGCAGATCGCGCTCTTCACTTATGTGGCGATCATGATCGGCGGCACCGTATTTCTGGCCCGCCGCCGCGACTGGCCGCTGCTCCACGTCGTCAGCTACGTCTTCACGCTGATGCTGGTGGCGGCGTGGGCCGATCGTTTCTACACGTCGGAGAAGTATCTCCGGACCGAGTTGTATCTGACGGCTTTCTGCGCGATGTTCGTCGCCATCGCGCGTTCGTGCCGGAACGCCGACCATGGCGTGGCGGAGTTCGCGGCCTGGCTGGTGTGGACTGCACCCATCGCTTATTACGCGGCATCGCTGAACATCCTCCAGGATCACCCAATGGCGCTGCTCGTCTGGGTCATTGCCGTGGCACTACTCGGCGGCGTGCTCAGTGTGAGAGTCGGCACAGGTACCGGGCTCGCGTTATGGGCGGCCGCGGCGGTTCCCCTGCTCGCCTGGACCCAGCCGCATGCTGTCGAAGCCTGGTTGAGACCCGGCCTCGTGACGATCGCGGCGCTCTACGCAATCGGTCTCGCGGCACAGTTGCGCGCGGCCGGTGAGGATCGCCCCGCGAGCGGACTCGACATCACGTGGATTCACCTCAACGCGCTGCTGATGTTCGCGGGCGCCTATTTCATGCTGGAGACGACGCATCTCGCGATCACCGGTCCGCTCGGCGCGATGTTCGCAGCCTGGAATGGCGTGCTCGCCGCGATGTTCTGGAAGGGAGAACGCGATCGCGCGGTTCACTTTGCGGCGCTTGCGTTCACCTTGCTGTCCATCGCCATCGCGCTGCAATTCGACGGACCGGCAGTGACGGTCGGCTGGGCGGCGGAAGGAGCCGCGATCGTTGCGCTCGGCCTGCTCGAGAAGCGGGAGTGGCTCCGCGCGGGCGGCGCGATTCTCTTCACGATCGCTGTCCTTCGCGCGTTGGGAATGCTGCTGACGCCACCGCCTGTGAACCACGTCGTCTTCCTCAATCCCCGAGCGGCGTGCGCGCTGCTGGTGGTGGCGCTCTGTTACGTGACGGCCTGGCTGCACCGTCGCGACATGCCGGCGCCGGCGCGGGAGTTCGCGATCGGCGCAGGCATCGTCGCCGCGCAAGTCGTCTCGCTCGTCCTCCTGACGACCGAAATCCACGCCTACTTCGCGTCGCGCCCCGGCGTGTTCTCGCGTGAACTGCTCGTGTCCGTCACCTGGGCGGTGTACGCCACGGCGCTGATCGTGATCGGGCTGCAGCGCCGCTATGCCATCGTTCGGTACTTCGCGATCGCGCTGTTCGGGATCACGATCGTGAAGGTGTTCTTCAGCGATCTGGCCGAGCTCCAGCGGATCTACCGCGTGATGAGCGTGATTGGTCTCGGAATCACGCTGCTCCTGAGTTCCTACCTCTATCAGCGGATGAGCTCGTCGAATGCCACCGTTGACGACCTAAACGGCCGGAGATAGACTCGGATATAGGACTTTAAAGGTCCTATATCCTCAAGTCATCAGCGCGGCAGGGTTTCTTCGTGAAAAGACGGCTTCTTTCGGCCCTTTTGACCGCAGGCATTGCGGCAGTGGCGGCCGTCCTGGTGCTGCAAGTCCTTCGGGCCGGCGGCCTTCCCAATCCGCTGGCGCACGGCGATTTCGGCGCCCGCGTCCTCGATATTGCGGTCCTCGTCTTTCGCGAGGGGCTCGAGTGCATCCTGGTCCTCGCGGCCGTGACCGCCAACATGGTCGGCGCCAGAAAGACATATCAGCGACCGGTGGCCGTCGGCGGCGCGGTCGCGCTCGGCGCAACGTTCGTGACGTGGTTCATCGCGATCCGCATCATCGCAAGCCTCGCCGAGAACGTATCCGCGCTGCACCTCCAGGCGGCGACCGGCCTGCTCGCCATCATCGTCCTGCTCCTTGTCATGAACTGGTTCTTCCACAAGGTGTACTGGACCGGCTGGATTTCGATGCACAGCCGGCGGAAGCAGCAGTTGATAAAAGAGACCTCGGCGTCGCGTTTGTGGCTGGGTCTCGCGCTGCTCGGATTCTCGTCGGTGTATCGCGAAGGTTTCGAGATCGTCCTGTTTCTTCAAAGCTACCGGTTGAAGCTCGGAACGGGACCCGTGCTCACCGGCGTTGGAATTGGCGCGGCTCTCACCGTAATCGTCGGCGCGCTGACGTTCGTCGCCCATCGTCGGCTTCCCTATCGCCGGATGCTGGTGCTGACCGGCGTGATGCTTGGCCTCGTGATGCTCGTGATGGTCGGAGAGCAGGCGCAGGAGATGCAGCTCGCGAACTGGCTGCCGATGACGCCGATCGCGTCGCTGTCGCGGTGGATTCCCGACTGGATGGGACTCTGGTTCGCGGTTTTTCCGACCGCCGAGACGCTCGCGGCGCAGGTGCTCGCGGCGGCGCTCGTTGTCGGTTCGTACTATGTCGCGCGCGAGCAGGCGTCGGCGACGCCCGCCGCCGGCTGATCGATCACCGCTGTAATCCAAACGAGAGCGCCGTCCTCCCATCACGGAGACCGCGCGCTACGTCCACTCGAAGCACTCCCGTTCCAGGCAGCGTCAGCCTGAGCCCGATCCCTAAGTCGTATTGCTCGCGCTGATTCGTCGTCGCCAGACCACGCGACGCGCGCGCCGTGTCCAGGAAGATCGCCGGCGCCACGCGCACAAGACCATGCGCGGACGGGCGCAGCCATCGCTGCGCTTCAACCGATCCGAACGTCATTCGCCGCCCGAAGACCCCACCTTCGATCACGCCATCATCCAGCAGCGGATGCGCGCGGAGGAGCACGTTGCGCGCGTGGCCCGTATCGGCGCCTGGCCAGAGCGACGCCGGGCTGGACGCTGACGCACGTTCGTAGCCGGCGTCGGCCACCAGCACGGTTCCGGACAGCGAGGATTTCGATCGCCATCGCGCGCGCGCCTCGGCGATACCGAATCGAGCGCCGGAACCGTGCCATCCTGACGCGCCAGTTTCAATCGATACGCGATCGAGCACTGGCCAGAGCTGCAGGCGACCGGATATCGCGGTGGTGCGTCCACGTCCATGCCAGCGATCCATCGCGAGTCCGCCCGTAACGCGCACGCGCTGATCGAGCCAGTTGCTGAGTTCTCCGCCGATACGCGTGCGTGTCTCCTCGAACCGCGTCGTGGCGAACGTCTGCGTCTCCCTGGATGTCTCCAGTCGCCACGTACCCCACGGGCCGGGCGCTGCGTACGAGGCTGCGACACGCGGACGGTTCGCCCACCATCGCCACGCAACGTCCACGGCGTCACCTCCGCCACTGACGTTTGTGAGCGACGCCGCGAGCTCACTGTTCGCCGCGGCGCCCACGCCAATCGTCAGCCATGAGGGGTACGACATCGGCGCACGCTCGCGCTCGACGATGGTCGCATCCACCTGCGCGTCACCGCGTTCGAGCGGATGGAATGTGATGCGCGCGGCGGAGATGGCCGGAATGTCGCGCACGCGTGCCTGCGCGACGCGCACGGCGTCCGGCGTGAGGACGGCGCGCGGCTTCACGCCAATCGCGTCCGCGACGACGAGGTAGCGCGTGTGGACGAGCCCCTTGATGTCGATGAGATCGACGCGTGGCTGGTCGACGTGATTCCACGCGGCAAGCGCCGCGAGGTCATGGTGGCGGAGGTATTCGGCCGTCGCGAGCAGGCGCCACGCGTAGTCGTCATTCGGGTCGCGCTCGACGGCCGTGCGCGCGTGCCGCGCCGCTTCATCCCAGCGCTGATCGAGGGCATCGATCCCGGCCAGCTCGCGCCATGCCGCCGCATTATCCGGGCACTGCCCCGCCGCCGCATTCAGCACGCGGCGCGCGCTATCCGTATCACCGCGCTGCGCCAGCGCAACCCCCTGGTTCACCGTTGTTGCGCAAGGATGTGGCGATTCTGGGCGTTCTGAGCGTTCTCGGGGTTCTGGGCGTTCTCGAGGTTCTGCAGCTCCTGGCAGAAGGACGAGCATCCACCGATCCGATCGCTGCCACTTGCGATCGAACTCGTTCGCGTCGATCGCGCGGGAGGGGGCGCGGGCGGGATCGTGGATGACAATCGGACCGGCGTCGGAGGCGGACACGACGACGACGTAATGAAAGCGGCCGGGGCGGTCCTCGATCAGCGCGATCACGGGTCGACCGAGGCGAACCTCGTTCGACAGCCGAGACAAATCACCGCCGCCGGATTGCGCGCGCCAGCCGCGCGATTCGAGCGCGGCGCTGAGCGCGGATGTGTGGATTCCGCCGGCCTTCTTGTCCACCAGTGAAGCGAAGGCGTCGGCGTACACACCACGCGCGCCCCAGAAGCGCATCACCATCGCGGCGGCGGCCCCGCCGCACAGCGCCTCGGTTTGTGGAAGGTAAGGGACCGGCAGCGGCGCCTGCGCGTACGCAGGCGCCATCGAGGCCGTCACGCTGAACGCGACGGCTGCCACGAACACCCTCACGCCGTCAGTCGATGGCTACGATGATGAGGATGACGAGGAGAATGATGATGATCGTCGTCGTCGTGATGACGACGGTAGCGCCGCCGGCGAGGTCCTGGTTGACGGCGCGCGCCTGGCTCGCCGCCTGACGCAGTTCGTCTCCCTGAAGCGTCGAGACCGCGACGTTGGCGCGATCGATCGAGAGGCCGGACTTCGCAGCGACGTTCTTCACCGCGGGATTCTGCAGGAACGTGCGAAGTGCCTCGCGATCCGCCTGGTCATGGCTGACGCGCTGCTGGACCGCCTGGTCGAGCGCCGACTGGTTGATGACGTGGGTCTGTTGCTGCGCCCACGCGCCAGCGGGTGCGCAGAGCGTCACCACGAGCGCGGAAACGAGGATGCGACGAAACATCTGCATGAGCTGCCTCCTCCGAAAGTCACTAGGAAACGTACTTCTATCCACGCGCTGCCCAAGCATGTTCCATGCCGCGGCGTCGTATGATGCGCGGATGGATGTGTCGCTCGCCGCAATGCGCGGCCTCGTTCGCGATCCGCGCGTCGTCGTGCTGGACGTGCTCTCGCCCGAGGCCTACGCCGTCGCGCATCTGCCCGGCGCGATCAATATTTCGACGGCGCTGCTGCGCGACCGTGCGCCGGTCGAGCTTCCTGATCTGTCGCGCCCAATCGCTGTGTATTGCGGCGGACCGACGTGAATGATGGGACCGCAGGCCGTGCGCCTGCTCGAGGAACTCGGGTACACCCACGTTTCCCACTTCGGCGGCGGCGTTCAGGCATGGCAGGATGCGGGGCTGCGCGTCGAACACGGACCGGGCGTGCGCGAGCCGGCGCCGCTTCCGCGACATCCGATCCGAATCAGACGCGACCGCTGGGGCGCGTTCGTCGATCTCTTCGAACGCAGGACCACTGCGGATCTCGTCTGGCTCTGGCTGGCGACGGCGGTCGGATGCGCGCTGATCTACTGGCTGCTGGCGCGAGCGGGAATCGGTTCGCTGCGGGAAAGTGATGAATACATCGCCGGCGGATCGCGCGGCTTCCTGACCGCGCTCTATTTCAGCTTCGGCGTTGCGACGTCCGCCGCGCTTGGCGACGTCGTGCCGATGGGCGCGCTCCGGCCACTCGCGGTTGTCGAAGCAGCCGCAGGACTGTTGTTGTTCGGCGCGCTGGTTTCCAAGATTCTTTCGCGGCGCCAGGAACAGGTCGTCACCGAGATCCACCGCCTCGCGTACGAGGATCGCCTCGAACGCGTGCAGTCCGATTTGCACCTGGTCCTCACCGAGCTTCAGCGCATCGCGCAGATGTGCCGCGCGCCGGAAGTGCCCGAAGAACAGATTAAGGCGCGCGTCGACAGCGCATCGGGCATGTGCCTCGCGGAGTTGCGGGCGATCCACGGACTGCTGTATCGCCCCGAAGAAGTGCCCGGCGAAGCGATGCTGGAAGGCATCCTGGCGAGTCTCGCCGGCGTGATGCGCGAGCTGCGCGATCTCGTGCGCTGCCTGTCATCACGCAGCGCGTACTTGTCGCGCAACATCGAAGGCCTCACGCGGCTCGCAGAGGAAATCTGCGCGGACTGCGTGCCGCGCCGCTACGCGCCGACTATGCGGGAATGGATGGACACCATCCAGGCGGTCGCCCGCGAGCTGCGCTGACGGTTTCAGGCGAGCAGCTGCTCGAGCTCCTCGGGGTGCGCGGCGCGTCCTATCGCATCCTGCCGATCGACGAGCCCCTGGCGGACAAGCTGCGCGAGCGATTCTTCGAGCGTAATCGATCCCTGCCGCCGCGTAATCGTCATTTCCTGGTGCAGATGCTGCAGCGCGTTCTTGCGAATGTGCTGCCGCGCGCCGTAGCTGACCATCAGCAGTTCGGCCGCGGGCACCACGCCCCCGCCGGCCTTCGGCAGCAGTGTCTGCATCATCGCTGCCGCGAGCGCGAGCGCGAGTTCCTGCCTGATCGTGTTCTGTCGCTCGTCGGGAAACGAATCCGCGATGCGTCCAATCGTCGAGGCGGCGTCGGTGGTGTGAACGGTGGACAGCACGAGATGTCCGGTCTCCGCCGCCGCCAGCGCAATCCGCATCGTCTCGGGGTCACGCATTTCGCCGACGACGATGATGTCCGGCGCCTGGCGCAGCGACGCCCGCAGGGCGGTCGGAAAATCAGGGGCGTCGACGCCGATCTCGACCTGCTCGACGATGCCGCCGTGATGCTGGTGCTCGTACTCGATTGGATCCTCGATGGTGATGATGTGGCGCGCGTCGCGACGCGCGATCTCGTCGACCAGCGCGGCGAGCGTGGTCGTCTTTCCCGAGCCGGTCGGACCGCCAATTAAAACGAGACCGCGAGGCAGGCGCGTCAGCAGCTCGACATTCGGTGGAAGGCCGAGGGAGCCGAGTCGCGGGACGCGCGCGGGCAGCGCACGCACCGCCGCGGCGGCACGTCCCCGCTCGCGGTGCAGGTTGATGCGGAAGCGTCCGCGACCCGGCGCCCGAAACGAGGCATCGGCGATGTGCGCATCGCGATAGATCCGGCGGGCATGGGGCGGCAGCGCCGGAAGCACCGTCTCCTCGACGTCGATGCCGTCGAGAGGC
The DNA here is from genome assembly GCA_035637115.1 of Vicinamibacterales bacterium. GTDB lineage: Bacteria > Acidobacteriota > Vicinamibacteria > Vicinamibacterales > 2-12-FULL-66-21 > JAICSD01. Next base: position 9,303 of record DASPXV010000110.1, on the reverse strand, counting down.
CCTTCCGCGAGCGGACGGACCCGTCCGTCGACTCGAATCGAGGGGGGCGCACCCGCCACGAGCAGCAGATCGCTCCCACTCGCGTCGACCAGCAGCCCAAGCCAGCGTTCGAGGCGCGAGGTGTCTCCCACGCCTGGCCCTTGCGTTGCGCCGCCCGAGGCGTGCAGCTCGGCGATCAGCTGATCGATGTCGTCGGAATCGCGGCCCATGGCCCTCATCCTACCGCCAACGGACGGACGCCATGGCGACGTTCGTCACCGCATCAGTGCTGCTCTTGGCCGCAGCGGTCGCCTGCCTCGCGCTCGCTCGCCGCGCCGCGCGCGTCGCGCCAGTGAAGGCTTGCGAGGCGAATGATCCCGCGCCGGCGCCGCACATCGCCATGAAGACCGACCAGGATCCAGAACGGCCACGATCGGATCCGAATTCCCTTCACATCGCTCTTGTACTTTTAATCGCGTTCTGGTACTTTCGCGCGCGGATGAAGATCGGCGTCGCCTTCGGTGTGTGCCTCATCCTCATGAGCATCTTTGCGGGCGAGCGCGGGCTGCCCGCCGTCTTCCAGGCGCGGCGGCAGGCGCGTCAACTCGCGGCCGACATCGACACTCTCCGCGCGGAAAACGCGCGCCTTCGCGCAAACGTCGAGTCCCTGAAGTCGGACCCTGCGGCGATCGAGCGCGTCGCGCGCGAAACGCTGGGCCTCGCGCGGCCCGATGAGCTCGTTCTCGTCCGCCGCTGACGATCAGCGGACGAGTGTCAGCCGGTCGACAACCTGCGTCACGGCCGCGGTTTCCCGCGCAAGCTGGATGGCGCGGTCGTGTTCCTCTACCGAGCGTACGTTTCCGGTCAGAGTGACGACCTGGCCATGCGTCGTGACATCGATGTTGCGGGCCCGGACCAGATCGTCGAGCGCCATCTTCGATTTGATCTTGGCCGTGATCGCCCCCTCCGACAGGACCGTACCGGCGCGGTTCGCCGCCTCCGCGGTTTTCTCCCCGACCCGAGCGCCGACTTCCTTTGCTTTTTCGGTGTCCACCCGCCCCGATGTGCCTACTGTGGGCGCCGGCCTGACAGCAGGACGGAAGCGGCCGCTTCCCCAATAGCCGAGGAAGAACGCCCCGACCCCGACGACGATGACGAATACGAGAATCAGCCTCAGCAGCGCGCGGAACATAGTGCCCCCTTCATAACCAATCCGCTGGTGCACCTTCTGTGCCCGGCCGTAATGTGTGAAGATTCGGTGGATGTTCGCCCCCAACCCGCACCAGGATCCGATCCAGCAGTACCTCATCGCCGCCGAACGCGCGCGTGGCGCGGGCGTCGATACCGCGCCGGCAGCACTGGCCACGGCGGACGCAAGCGGCCACCCGTCGCTCCGCGTCATCCTGATCCGCGGCGTCGACGCGCGGGGCTTTGCGTTCTACACGAATTATGAGAGCCGCAAGGCGCACGAGCTCACGGCAAATCCTCGTGCTGCGCTTTGCCAGCACTGGCCGACGCTCGAGGAGCAGATTCGAATCGAAGGATCGGTCGAGAAGGTGTCGGCGGCGGAATCGGACGCCTACTTCGCCAGCCGTCCGCGCGAAAGCCAGATCGGCGCGTGGGCATCGGATCAGAGCCGCGCGCTCGAATCACGTAAGGTCCTCGAGGCGCGGATCCGCGACGTCGAAGCGCGATTCAACGGCGTCGCCGCGACCCGTCCACCGTTCTGGGGCGGCTTCCGCGTTATCCCCCAGACGATCGAGTTCTGGTACGGCCGCAGCGGGCGCCTGCACGATCGCCTGCTGTACACGAGAACAGCCAGCGGCTGGATCACCAGCTGGCTGTTCCCCTGAAGCCTACTCAGCGCGAAGTGCGATCATTGGATCGACGCGCAACGCGCGGCGCGCCGGCACGTACGACGCAAGCGCCGTCACCACCAGCACCGCTACGCAAGTCCCGCCGAGCACCACAGGATCGATCGGACTCACTTCATACAGCAGCGTCTGCAGCGTTCCCGTCAGCGCCCACGAGCCGACAAGCCCGATCGCAATCCCGATGGACGCAAGCGTCAGCCCTTCGCCGAGGATCAGCCGGACCACCGCGCGGCGATCGGCGCCGAGCGCCACACGAATGCCGAGCTCGCGCGTGCGCTCGGCGACCGAGTATGCGATGAGGCTGTAGATGCCGACGCTCGCCAGAAGCGCGGCGAGCAGCGCGAACACCGATGTGAGGACTGAATTCAGCCGCGATCCGCCGGCTGCCGTGTCGTGCACCGTCGCGAGCGTCTGCGGCCGCACGATCGGTAAATCGGGATCCATCGTCGCGAGCCGCTGCCGGACGGGCGGCAGAATCGACGTGGGCTCCGCGCCTTGTGTGCGGGCGACAATCCCCATGCTGGTCAAGGGCGCCTGCACGTGAGGGACATAGGTTTCCGGCACCGGCCGCGCGCCCAGCGCCTGCGATCGCGTGTTTCCGACCACGGCAACGATCTCGCGCGTCGTGTTCTGCGGATCCCACCCGAGGCGCAGACGTTCTCCGACCGGGTTCCCACCCGGCCAGAATTCGTTGGCCATCGCCTCGTTGATGATGACGACACGCGCACCGGCAGCGCTCTCCCGGCCGCTGAAGTCAGCGCCACGGTTGATGGGGATTCCCATGGCCGCAAAATAGCCCGACGTTACCGCACGATACTCGACGACCGGTGCGCGGTCCTGCTCGAACGGCGGACGGCCGATGATGGTGAAGCCGCCGTTCATCCCGAAGTTCGTGAGCGGAATCATGTTGATCGCGCCCGCTTCAATCACGCCGGGAATCGTTCGCACTTCGCTGACGACCTGCTGGATCGTCTGCGAGATCTTCTCCGGCGTGGAATACTTGGACGCCGGCAGGTTCAGCTGGAACGTCATGACGCCGTCGGCGCGGAAGCCAGGGTCCTGCGCCTCGAGCCGCCGCAGGCTTTTCACCATCAGGCCCGCGCCGATCACGAGCACCATGGCGAGCGCGATCTCCGCCACGACGAGCACGCGGCTGGCGCCCTTCGCCCCGGCACTCGTCGCGCCGCGCATGCCGGTGTCGCGCAGGCTCTCGTTCGGATCGACCTGGAAGCCGTGCCGCGCCGGCGCAAGGCCGAACAGAAGCCCGGTGAGCATCGCAACGGCCAGCGTCGCCATGAGGATCTGCGTGTCGATGTGGATCGTCTGGACGCCGGCGAAGTTCGCGGGCGCGAACGCCAGGAAGAGTCGGAGCAACCAGCTCGCGACCAGGACGCCGACGACACCGCCAGCCAGCGACAGAAGGACGCTTTCCGTCAGGAGCTGCCGGACGAGACGCCTGCGGCCGGCGCCGAGCGCCGCACGGATCGACAACTCGCGGCCGCGCGAGACGCTGCGCGCGAGCAGCAGGTTCGCCACGTTTGCGCAGGCGATCAGCAGGACGAAGGCGACCGTTCCCTGCAGCACAAGGAGCATCTGCCGGTTGCGGCTCGCGAGGTAATCGTGCAGCGGATACACCTTCAGATCGCGCTGCAGCTGGTTCGCCTTGTTGAACGCGGCGGTGACCGCGCGCAGATCGTCCGTGGCCTGCCGCACCGTGACACCGGGCTTCATGCGGCCGATCAGGCGGAGGAAGTTGTTGCCCTGGAACTTCGCGGGAAGCGCCAGCGGCACCCACGCATCCACGCCGGCCGGATAGTTGAATGACGGCGGCATCACCGAAGCGACGGTGAAGGGCTCGCCATCGACGATGATGGCCTGCCCGATGATCTTGGGGTCGCCACCGTAGCGCCGCTGCCATAAGCCGTAGCTGAGCGCGATGACCTTGCCGCCGTTCGGCACGTCATCGTCGCGATTGATCAGCCGCCCCAGATACGGCCCCACGCCCAGCACTGAGAAGTAGTCGCCTGAAACGCGCGATGCGAGGATTTGCTGCGGATCGCCGCGGCCGGTCAGGTTCAGGCTGCCGGGAGCGGTCGCCGCCAGCGACGAGAGCGTGCGGTTGCCATCGCGCAGCGCGAGAAACTTCGGCCATGACACCGATGCGAGCGGAACGGCCGGATACGTGTCGTGCGCGTAAATGAGCTGCGACGGCTCGGCGAACGGCAGCGGCTTCAGCAGCACGGCATAAACCACGCTGAAGACGGCCGTGTTCGCGCCGATGCCGAGCGCGAGGGCGAGAACGGCCGTCAGCGCGAAGGCGGGCTGGCGGACGAAGGTGCGGAAGCCGTAGCGAAGATCCTGGATGAGTTGTTCCACGGAGGTGGGAAAGTCAATCCCCATGCCAGTGGAAACGTTCGAAAAGTCGCGAATTTCCGGGCGGTGTCCGCCGCCCGCGTCGCAGCGACGCGACTACTCCGTCCCGCTCCCGCGAAACTGATCGTCCTCGTCGGCGAACAGCACGTTGAAGCTCGTGAGGGATCCGTAGCAGCCGGTCAGGTATGACTGCAGCTTGATCTTGACGTCCTCGGGCAGCTCCGCCGCGTTCACGTGCTGCTCCAGCGTGCGGAGGCGGTTCCGTAACATCACGATCTTGTGGAAGAACGTCTCGATCGGCCAGCTCTTCTCCTGGATACCCGGCGTCCCCGGCCGAAGCACGAGGTGGCCGTTGCGCCACTTGTCCGCCGGCGCCGCCGGCGTGAGACCGGTCTCCTCGCGGATGATCCGGCGCAGAAGCATTTCGAAGTCCGCTGAGTCCGGGCTCATGGGTGGGGCTGTCCTTTCGCGTTCGCTGACGAGGGGAAATGGTTCCCGCGTCCTTGCGGACGCTTGCGTGGCTTGCCGTTGGCCACTCAGGGTTTGGGCTTGCCCACCGAAGCTCGCGTCCGATGGCACGCGAGCGACGGTGGGGCCTCCGCGGTAGTTGTGCTCGCTGCCGCAATACCCGCATGAGACGCGGATCGGACGTCCATACTGGTCCGCCACGACGACGGTGTGCATGCGATCCAGCTTGCACGCACGGCAGACGTCTTCGATTGAATCACCCGCACGATAGCGTCGATCCACCATCAAGTTCCGATTCTATCGGTAAGGGGACTAACGGGGCTTTCGACCGACACCGATGAGGCTCAGGCCCCGGCCCACCTTGAGCGCTTCCATCCCTTTCGCGAGGGGCAGCAGCCACTCGAACAGTCGCATCTGCCGGGGATTCAGATCGCGACGGCCGAGTTTCTTGTTCAACCACCATCCCGGGACGCCCATGCGGTTGAACTCCTCCATGATCACGATCTCGAACCCGGCGGCCTGCATCTTCGAGTGTAGCTCCGGCTGCGTGTAACGGCGCGCGTGGCCGAGCGCCTCGTCGCACGGGCTGTAGAGCGATGGATGCGCCGGCACGAGGATGATCGCATGGCCGCCCGGCTCGAGCAGATCGTAGTACGCGCGCAGCACCTTCTCGTCCGGCGCGATGTGCTCGAGCACGTTGAGGCAGACGATCGTGTCGATGCGTTCAGGTTTGAGATCGACGTAGGTCTGCGTGTCCGAGAGGTCAGCCTTCAGCGTGCGGACGTTCTCGAGATGGCCGAGCCGCCAATCCGCCATCTCGACGTAGAGAGGATCGTTGTCCACGCACACCAGCCGCTCGCGATCGAGCAGCAGCTCGGTGAAGTTCCCGATGCCGGCGCCGGCCTCCAGCACGCGCGCTCCGATGTACTGACGGAACTGCTCGAGGATCCAGCGGTTCAATCCGCGCGCGCGCCGCATGCTCTGCAGCACGTAGTAGCCGTCGTGCGTCGTGAACCGATCGTCGATGAACCGGTATTTCAGGAGCGTCCAGATCGCCGAAATGGCGTCTTTCCATCCGATCTTCTTTCCCTCCGCCACCGTCCGCCCGTGGTAGCTGATGGGAACTTCATATAGGCGGATGTTCCATTGCGCGAGCTTGGTGGTCAGCTCCGGTTCGATGCCGAAGCGATTGCTGTAGAGCGGCGTCTGCTTGAGGATGTCGGACCTGACGGCTTTGTAACAAGTCTCCATGTCCGTCAGGTTGATGTCGTTCAGGATGTTGGTGAGCCACGTGAGGAAGTGGTTCGCCACACCGTGCCAGTACAGCAGGATCTTCCGCTGCCCCGCTGACGCGAAGCGCGACCCGAAGACCGCGTCCGCTTTCCTTTCGACGATCGGCGCGACCAGCGCTGGATAGTCCCCCGGGTCGTACTCGAGATCCGCATCCTGGATCAGCCCGATGTCGCCGCGCATCTCGCGAATCGCGCGAATGATCGCCGCGCCTTTCCCCATGTTGTGCGGCTGCCGGAACACGCGGATGCGAGAATCCGCGGCGGCGAGCGCCTCCAGGATCTCCGGCGACGCGTCGCGACTGCCGTCGTCCACGCACACGAGCTCCATCGGCAGATCGACGGGGCTGGCCAGTACGCGCCGGATGATCGTGCGCAGCGTGCGCGCTTCGTTGTAAACGGGGATCAGGACGCTGAGGAGCGGCTGGGACGGGATCGGCGACTCGGGCATCGTGTAGGAGAACGCGAAAGCGTATCATGTCTACTGCACCGGCCGCTCCCCCCTCCGCAGGCGATCATGCCCTTCGCGATGACCGTCTTCGTCCTCGCGCTCGCGCAGGCGCCTGCTACGCTGCCGCCTGCGTCGCACCCTGATTTTCCCAGGCACGATGGACAGGTGTGGGACCTGCAGCGCCGCGGACTCCTGGCCAAGGCGGCGCGCCAGGCGTGGGGCAGCTTGCACCTGCAGGCCCATCCCTTCATCTATCGCCTCGAATTCACCAACGCACAGCGTACGCGCGCGGTGGCGCAGATCTCGACGAACTATTCGCAGGGTCGCGCAGTAGTCCTGGAGAAAGTCGCCGGGGTGTGGCGGATCGTTCGTCTCGGGTCCGAGTGGATCGCGTGACCGCTACGTGCGCCGATCGGGTCCGGGCGCGTCGATCGCCTTCCCAAGCTCGCCAGCATCGAGCCACACCACGTCGCAGGTCGGGCAGGTATCGATCACGATGCTGCCCGAACCGTAATACCAGTCGGCGATCATCGCTGCCGAACATTTCGGACATGCGACCCGCCGCTGCAACTCGCGGCGACGCGCTGGCATCGGTGTGATGCTCGGCGTCTGGGCGGCGCGACGCCGTGCGGTCAATGTCTCGGCGAATGCCCGCCGCGCCATCAGGATGCCCTTACAGCGCTCGCAGAGCTCGATGTCGGCGCGATCGTCGAGCGCGGCACGGATCATCAGCTGGCGACAGACGGGGCATTGATGTCCGCGCTCCCCAGTGACGCGCACGCCGTCGGCCGCCGGCTCGGGGCACACGATGCTGCCGCAATGTCCGCACTGCCAGCATGGACGACTCGGCATCAGCGCCATCGGCGCTCCGCAGTTGGGGCAGTTCATTTTTTCGATTCCCGACCCCCGATCCCCGACCTCCGAATACCGACTACTGGCCTCGGCACGCCCAGTTGGCGATCGACCAGCCGTCGGGCTCGGACCGGAAGTGTTGGAAGACGCGTGGGTCCGCGTCCTTCTTCAGCCCGTTAGCGCACTGGACGTGGAAGGCACGGGTCACGTTCGTCTCGCCATCGCGCTCGAACGAAACAGTCACCGGGTGTTCACCATCGGCGTCGAATACCTCGGACGTCCGATAGTGACGCGGATTGTAGATCGTGCGAGTGTGGGTGCCGTCGTATTCCGTCGTGTCGGTCTGGATCACCTGGCTGCCGCGCACGGTGTAGTCGAAGCCGATGCTGTCGATCTCGTCCGAGTCGGGGTACCGAGTCCGTTGCCTGATGACGCGCCCCGAACCGTCGTATCGATTCTCGATCGTCATCCGCGGCTCCTCGATTCGCGCCATCTCGTCGCGTTCGGTGTAGCCATACTGGCGTACGACCCCGTCGAATCCCCGGACCCGCGTCAGCCTCCCACGATCGTCGTAGCGGTACTCCACCGACCGGCCGAACGAATCGCCCGCGCGATCGATGCGTCCCGCGGAGTCGTAATGAAACGTGATCTTCTGCGTGTCTCCGCGCATCTCCAGAAGCCGGCCCGTCGCATCACGGTCATAGTGGATGCCGTGTCCGGCCTTGTCACGGAGATCAAGAATCGAGCACACGTCGCTGTTGTTCGGATGGCAGTGCTTGAAGAGCGCCGTGCCGCCATCCGCAAAGTCCATCGCCCATCCGTTCGGCTCCCGGTGCAGGCGCGCGCCGCGGAAACGCGTCGGCGTCGCACGATGCTCGAACACGGCATCACTCGCCGCGGTGCCCGCGGAAATCCGATCGAAATGGATGCGGCCGCCGTCCGAGAGAATGAGCTCCGCCCACTGAAAGGTGGCACCGTCCCCAATCAGATACCACTCGCCCGGATGCGTGGTGCCGATGCCGAAGTGCCGCGAGACGCGGTCGCTCGAGAGATAGGTGCGGCACAGCACCAGCGGCATCGCGTCGGCGACGACCAGATCCTCGTCTTCGCGTGTGTAAAGGCCCATGCTCGGATCGATGCCACCCTTGTGCCTGGGTGGCGCCATCGGCGCGCACGCGAGCGGCAGCGCAAGCAGTGAAACGAGGAAGAAGCGACGCACTCCATGGTGCGATCAGGCAAAACCGCCGCCTGGTGCGCGCGCGGACATTTCCCCGACAATTGACGCTGGCGTGCCGGCAACGATTACAGAGTAGTGTCCCGTCGAACAGATCTGACCAGGTCTGATAGTATCCGGCCACCGCAACAACTCTCGTCCCTCCGTAACCTGCGGCAAAGGAGCGGCAGCCGTGAACCAGTTCTGCGTGGCGTCGCGGTCGCGTCGGTGGCGGGAATTCTCGTATCGGCGCAAGAGCCGCGGTCCGTCTCGGACGAAGTCGTACGCCTCGAACGGGCTGAAGGGGAGGCGATGATCAAGAAGGATCGCGCCGCGTTCCAGCGGTTATACGCGGACGACTACTCGTACCAGCACTCCAACGGTGTCATGGCGAACAAGGCGGAGGACATCGAACAGAACACGTCATCGGACGTCGCGTGGACGTCGTACTCGACTGGATGACACCAACGTTCGCGTCTACGGCGACACGGCCATCTTCACTCGGTTTTATACGAGAGATCTGACAAGATCGAGGAGCGCCGGGGTGGCGGAACTGGCAGACGCATCGGACTTAAAATCCGAAGAGCCCAAAAGGCCCGTGTGGGTTCGATTCCCACCCCCGGCACTTTTCTCTGGGAAATTTGCATCTTCTTCGCCAGTGGCGTCGGACGGAAAGCGGCTGAACGGACCGACTGATCCTGTTTTGAGCCTGTTGCGCCCGACAGCGAAGCGGAGAGCCGGATCGGGTTGGCTCCGTGGGGATATCGAAGATGGATGAACGGCCTCCAGACGACAAGACGAATG
>DASPXV010000109.1:0-51314 GCA_035637115.1 Vicinamibacterales bacterium | reverse complement strand
TGCGCGTGTCGGGCAGGGCCGCTGCGCGTGTCGGGCAGGGCCGCTCCGCGTGTCGGGCAGGGCCGCTGCGCGTGTCGGGCAGGGCCGCTGCGCGTGTCGGGCAGGGCCGCTCCGCGTTTCGGGCAGGAGTGCTGCGCGTGTCGGGCAGGGCCGCTCCGCGTTTCGGGCAGGAGTCCTGCGCGTGTCGGGCAGAGGCGAGCGCGAACACTGCTCCGCGCCCCTACCCGACAAGTCTCTTAACTGTTGGGCAGGTGTACTAGGTAGTAGTTACCGCCCCGATTGATCCAGAGGCGCACGTAATCGCCTCCCTTGAGCGTTTCAACCTTGTAGCCGCCTGACGGGGGAGGCGTGTCCTTCTGGACCAGCTTCGTTTCGGCAGCGGGTACGATCGAGACCACTTCGCGGCCCGCGACCTGACCGCCCCTTACGAACTCTACCCATCGCTCGAGCTTTTCCGTGCTGCCCTTCGCGTCTGGTTTTGCTTCGTCGGCCGTCAGACGTACCTGGTAGCTGCCCGCAGGCAGTTCCTTGCCGTCTGCTTTCAAGCCCTTCGGAAGTCGGACGGTACCGAGCGCCATCGCGCCAGGGGCTGTCGGTTCGTCAGTGGTCGTCGGCTGCGCTTTGGGCGCGGTATGCGTGCCCGATGGGTTCTCGCCTGCTGCGCGTGCAGTGCGGCGCGGCCGGGCCGGCGTCTTCTGCTCGGGCTGGGCTTTGTCGGTGTCGGGTGTCGTCTTCGGGGCGCCCGCCGCGGGTTTTGGTGCCGGGGGTGGCGTCTGCGGGGCCGGCTGCTGCGCAAGCGCCGAGCCGCCAAACGCCAGGGCGCCCGCGAGGGTGCCTGCCATCACGAACTGCTTCATCTCTGCCTCCAAGCCTGAATCCTCAGGGCGGGCCATACCCGTCTGTAGCGGATTATATCGACAGCCTGCCCGGGCGGCTTCAGAAGCAAGCGGGGTGCCAGCAGAGGTAGGTGCGCAGCGCCGCTGCCCGACACGCGCAGCATTCTCTGCGCGACATGCGGAGCGGCCCGTGCCCGACAGCATCAGTCCGCTAGATCGCCATAACGTCGAACTGTTCGTGATGCAGGTGCGCGTCGGGCCGGATCGTCACCGGCCTGCCGAGCACCTGCTGCAGCTCGCGCAGGACCGCGCTCTCCTCTTCCTTCAACGCCCGGGCGATATCGGGGTTGACCCGCAGCAGCACGCCCTGGCCATCCAGCTCCTGCCCGACCTTCTTCAACTCGGTGAGGATTTCGTAGCAGATCGTCGCGCTCGATTTGATCGAGCCTGATCCCGAACAGTACGGGCACGGCTCGGTGAGCTGCCGCTCGAGGCTCTGCTTCACGCGCTTGCGCGTGACGATCACGAGGCCGAAGTCCGACACCTGCAGCGCCTTCGACGGCGACCGATCCTTGCGCAGCTCCTTCTCGACCTCCTGGAAGACCCGCTGCCGGTTCTTCTTCTCCTCCATGTCGATCAGGTCGAGGACGATGATGCCGCCCAGATCGCGCAGCCGGATCTGCCGCACGATTTCCTTCACCGCTTCCAGATTCGTCTTGACGATCGTGTCCTCGAGCCGGCCGCTCGACTTCTTCCCGACGTAGCGTCCGGTGTTGACGTCGATCGCGACGAGCGCTTCCGTCGGATTGATCACGAGATAGCCGCCGGATTTCAGCCAGACCTTCGGACGGAGCGCCTTGTCGATCTCTGCCTGGATCCCGTACTCCTCGAAGATCGGGAATTCCTTCGTGTAGAGCTTCACCCGCGGCAGCAGGCTGGGCATGATGCGCTCGACGAGCGCAACGACGCGCCGGTGCTCCGCCTCGTCGTCCAGCCGGATCGCGGTGTAGTCCTCCGTCAGCATGTCGCGGAGCAGCTTCGTGACGAGGCTCTGCTCCTGGAACAGGACGGCCGGCGGGCGCCGGTTCTCCATCTTGCTCCGGACCTGCGTCCAGATCTCGTGGAAGTAGGACAGGTCGCTGACGATGTCCGCCTCGGACCGGCCGCTGGCGGCGGTGCGGATGATCACGCCGCCGGTGAATCCGTGCTGCTCGCGGAACTGCTTGACGATGCCGCGAAGGCGCGACCGCTCTTCGCGCGATTCGATTTTGCGCGAGACGCCGACGTGATCGACCGTCGGCATGAATACCAGGAAACGGCCTGGCATCGTGACGTGCGAGGTGAGCCGCGCTCCCTTGGTGCCGAGCGGTTCCTTGACGACCTGGACGAGGATCTCCTGCCCTTCCTTGAGCAGGTCCTCTATTTTCGGCGGGGGCCCCTGCACCCCGCCTGGCTCCCTTCGCTGCGCTCGCGCTTCGGCGCTCGCTCCGCTCCGGTCGCGATCGCGATCACGCCTCTCCGCGATCCTGGTCAGCGGCGCGTCTGCAGCGTCAGCTCCCTCGGCGCCCTCTGCGGTTCCTTCTTCTTTCTTCTTTCGTCCGTCTTCGTCGTCGTCATCCTCCCCGGCGAGCTTCTCGAACTCCTCGACGGTGTTGACGACTTCAGTGACGTAGAGGAACGCGTCGCGCTCGAGCCCGATGTCGACGAACGACGACTGCATCCCCGGGAGGACCTTCGAGACCCGTCCCTTGTAGATGTTGCCGACGACGCCGCGCTGATTCTCGCGCTCGATGAAGACTTCGACGACCTGGTCGTCCTCGAGAATCGCCACACGCGTATCGTGGGCGCCCGAGGAGATGATCATCTCCTTGTTCATTGCCTAAACTCCAGCCGCGGATGAGCGCACAAAGAAGCAGCAGCATCAATCCGCCTAATTCGTAAATCGCCTCATCCGCACATTGAGGATGAGACCGAAACCCGCGAGCGATGCGATGAGGGACGAGCCGCCATAACTCATGAGCGGCAGCGTGATTCCCTTTACCGGCGCCAGGCCGGCCGACATCGACACGTTGTAAATCACCTGGAACGCAAACCCGGAAATGATGCCTCCCACCAGATACGCGCCGAGGCGGTCCTTGGCCAGCCGTGCCGCCTCGAGAGATCGCAAAATGACGAACAGGTACAGGCCCAGCGCGGTGAGGATGCCGACGAAGCCCTCCTCTTCCGCGAGGACCGAGAAGATGAAGTCGTTATGCGCGACGGGCAGGAACTTGTATTGCCCCTGCGTGCCGTTGCGGAATCCCTTGCCGATGAGACCGCCGGACCCGACGGTGACGCGCGCCTGGATCGTCTGGTAGCCGGCGCCGCGCGGATCCTGTTCCGGGTCGAGGAACGTCTGGATGCGTTGGCGCTGATAGTCCTTCAACCCGAATTTCCACGCGACGGGCGCCACGAGAATTGCGGCGAGGGCGAGCACGCCCAGCAGCCGGAGCCGCAGCCCCGCGAGGAACGCCACGCCGACGAACACCGGCAGCAGCGTCACTGCAGTGCCGAGGTCGGGCTGTTTCGCGATCAGCAGCAGCGGCACGCACGTGAGAATGCCGCCGATGATCAGATCTCCGGTGTTCTTCGCGCCGCGCCGGTTCTCCCCGAAATACATCGCGAGGATCAGGGCGACGGCAATGCGAGCGAACTCGGAAGGCTGCAGATGGAAAGGACCGAGGGGGATCCAGCGCTGCGCGCCCATCTGGGTCGATCCCTTGAACAGCACGAAGATCAACAGGACGACCACGGAACCGTACACGAACAGCGAATGCTCGGCGAAGACCCGATAGTCGACCATCAGACAGACGAGCAGCGCCACCAGGCCGATGCCCAGAGCGTAGAGCTGCGTCACGGGCTGCGTTCCCGAGTGACCGCCGGTCGCAGTCTGCAGGTAGGTCGTGCTGTAGATTTCGGCGACCCCGATCCCTGCGAGGATCAGGATCGCCCCCAGCAGGAGCCAGTCGACGTGGAAGTAAAGTCTGCGTTCGAACATGGCCGTTACTGGCCGCCGCCGCCGATGGCCGCTCGCGCAAACGGATCGCGGAGGTCGAGGCGCATGTCTTCGCGCGTGGGTGGCGGCGGCAGCGGCTTGCCGTCCTTCTTCGCGAAGTAAGTTTCGAGAATGTGTTTGGCGACCGAGGCGGCGTTGGCGCTGTGAATCCCGTGTTCCAGGAAGACGACGCCGGCGATCTCCGGATTGTCACGCGGCGCGAAGAACGTGAACCAGCCGTGGTCGCGCAGGTTCTTCGTCGTCCTCGCCGAGCTGCGGCCCAGATTCGAGATCACCTGCGCAGTGCCGGTCTTTCCGCACACGTCCTTGCCGGGGATCTTCGCCCGCGTCGCGGTGCCGGCGCCGCCATTGACGACCAGCCACATGCCATCCCGGATCGCCTGGAGCTTCTCGGGCGACACTTCGACCTTGGATTGCGGCGGCGGCGGCGGGACAGGCTTCAATCCCTGGCCATCGTCGGCCGCCTTTACGAGGTGCGGCGTCACGCGTGTGCCGCCGTTCGCCAGCGTAGCCGTGTAGACCGCGAGCGAAACCGGCGTCACGGACACCTGTCCCTGGCCGATGGCAACCGAAATGGTCTCGCCCGCGTACCATTTCTTCTCTTTCGTGTGCGTCGCCTTCCATTCCGTTGAGGGCACCAGCCCGCTGAGTTCGTTCGGCAAATCGATGTTCGACTTCACGCCGAGCCCGAACAGCGTCGCCCACTTGTTGATTCTGTCGACGCCGAGCATGTTGCCGACGGTGTAGAAGTACACGTCGCACGACTGCTCGATCGCGTGGCGCAGATCGATCGAACCGTGCCCGCCTTTCTTCCAGCACTTGAAGTAGCGCCCGTAGAAGGTCGCGCCGCCGCCGCAGTGAACGTGGAAGTCCGGCGTGATGACGCCTTCCTCGAGCCCGGCGAGTCCGACAGCCATTTTGAACGTCGAGCCCGGAGAATACGTGCCCTGCAGCGCGCGGTTCTGCAGCGGCTTGAGTGGATCGTTGATGAGCGAGTTCCACGTCGCGCGATCGATCCCCGCGGTAAAGGCGTTCGGATCGAAGGCCGGCCGGCTGGTAAACGACAGCACTTCGCCGTTGCGCGGATCGAGGACCACGGCCGCGCCGTCGAAGCCGGTTGCCGCGAAGCCGTCCTCGGTCGCTTTCTGCACGTCGGCGTCGATGGTCAGCTGCAACGGATGTCCGGTGGTCGGCGGCAATTCATCGAGCGCGCGGATTTCGCGGCCGACGCTGTTGACGACGACGGTCTTGTTGCCGTCGATCCCCATCAATTGCCTGTTGTACGAGAGCTCGATGCCGGCCTGGCCGACGAGCGACCCAGGTTCGACACCCTGATAATCCGCACGCTGCAACTGCGGCTCGGTGACTTCGCCGACGTAGCCAAACAGGTGCGCCGCCATGTCCGCAGCCGGGTACTTGCGCGACGGCACTTCCTGGTAGAAGACGCCGGGCAATTCGAGGCGCCGCGCCCACATCGCGATGACCTGCTCGCGCGACGCGTTTTCAATCAACACGATCGGCCGATAAGTCGGCTCGCGGCGGCGGCGGTTCACGACATCGCGCAGCTGCAACTCGTCGACCCCCGTGGCGGCAGCGAGCGCGCGCAGCAATTCGGGAATGTTCTTCGTCTGCTCGCGGACGAGCCCGATGTTGAGCGTGCTCTCGTTCTCCACGAGCACCTTGCCGTCGCGATCGAGCAGCACGCCGCGCGGCGCGGGCAGCGGCAGCCGCCGCGTCCGGTTGTTCTCCGCCATCTCGCGGAACTTCTCGTGCTGGGCGATCTGGAAAATCCAGAAACCCACCGCGAGGGCCGCAAACAGCAGCGCGACCATGTACTGCAGCACCCCCAGGCGAAGGGTCAGGCTGCGTCGATCGTCGGGCAACAGACTGGTGGTCGCCATAAAATTTTGTCTACCGTCTACCGTCTACTACTCAGTATCGCCGTTTACCAAGACTCGCGCGCCGCATCCGGCGGCGCTGCAGCGCGCCGGGACCGTTCTCCACCAGGAGAAACGCGGTTACACCAATCAAACCGTTTGCCAGCGCCTGGAGGAACGTCGCCGTCCACTGCGGGCTGAAGTGCCGCCCGCCGATCATGGCGTGCAGCCCTTCGAACACGATCTGATGGACGAACGTCGCCGCCACGAACATCACCAGCCGAGGCAGCGTCGTGGACAGGTTGAACTGCGCGCCGAGCACGCCGACCAGGAATCCGATCAGCGTTTTCGACATCCCGCCGAGGCCCACGATTCCCCCGGCCAGCGCATCCTGCGCCAGGCCGCCGATCATCCCCGTCATCAACCCCGTCACCGCGCCGTACGACAGTGCCAGGTACACGACCGCGACGAGCACCAAGTTGACGGCGATCGCTCCCCCCGCCAGCAGTCCCGACAATGTCGTCTGGAGCGCCAGCGCGGCGACGATCGCGAGGATCACCGCCGCCGACTTCACTTCACGTCCTCGTCGCGCGACGCCGGCCGCGGCGAGCTCAGCACGACGAGCACTTCCTCGAGACTCGAGAACTCTACGCCCGGCCGGACGCTGATGGTGCGGTAGAGCCCGGTGCCGCGATCGACGCGCTCTACACGGCCGATGAGGTACCCCTTCGGAAAAATCCCGTCCACGCCCGAAGCGACGACCGCATCTCCTGGCTTGACGTCCGTCAGGTTCGAGACCAGCTCCATCCGCAGCGGCGGGTTCGCTTCGACCCCGACCACCATTCCTCCCGCGCGGGTCCGTTCCATCATCGCACCGGCCGCCGCGTTGCGGTCGATGAGCAGCTGCACGCGCGCCGCGTGGCGCACGACGGGCCCGATAATCCGGCCAACCACGCCGCCAGGGGCGATCACGGCCATGTCGGCCGACACCCCGTCGCCGCTGCCCCGGTTGATCGTCACCGTACGCATCACCGGATCCGGGTTACCGGCGATGACCTCCGCCGCGAGCGTCGGCACCGTGCCGTGCGTCTTCATGTCGAGCAGCATCTGCAGCCGCTCGGACCTCATCGCCAGCGCGTGCTCCTGCTGCAGCTGCACTTCGAGCGCCGCCACCCGCTGCCGCAGCGCTTCGTTCTCCGCTTTCGCGCCGCGGAGCCCGATGTATCCGCCCCACACGCGGCGCACGCCGCTGACCACCGATGCCGTCCCGAACTCGATCCGCGAGAAGACCTCGAACGTTACCGCCTGCAGCGCGCGCACGCCGCTCTTCGTCTGCACCTGCGCGGAAATCAGGAGGATCTGCGCCATCATCGCGCCGAAGAAGATCCACCCGGTTCGCTTGCGGATATCAAGCATCAGTGATTCGAAGTCCGATGGCCGATATCCGATGGCCAATCATGACCGTGGCATTGCCCCGAGACGGACATCGAACATCGGATTTCGGGCATCGACACGATCAGTCGATCGAGATCTTGCGCAGCAGGTTGAAATCCGACAGCATGCGCCCCGCGCCGAGCACGACGGACGACAGCGGATCTTCCGCCATCGCGAGCGGCAGCCCGGTCTCTTCCCGCAGCCGCTTGTCCAGATTTTTCAGCATCGACCCGCCGCCCGTCAGCACGATGCCGCGATCGACGATGTCGGCCGACAGTTCCGGCGGCGTCCGCTCGAGCGCGACGCGCACCGCGTCGACGATCACGTTCACCGTCTCCGCGAGCGCCTCGCGAATCTCTTCGTCGGTGATGGTGATCGTCTTCGGGACGCCTTCAATCAGGTGGCGTCCCTTGATCTCCATCGTCATGCGATCCTCGAGCGGGTAGGCGGAACCGATCTCCATCTTGATCGCTTCCGCGGTGCGCTCGCCGATCAGCAGGTTGTACGTCTTCTTGATGTACTGGATGATCGCGTCGTCCATCTCGTTGCCGGCGACGCGGACTGCCTTGCTGTAGACGATGCCGGCGAGCGAGATCACGGCGATGTCCGTCGTGCCGCCGCCGATGTCCACGATCATGTTGCCCGACGGCTCGGTGATGGGCATCCCGGCGCCGATCGCCGCGGCCATCGCTTCTTCGACCAGGTAGACCTCGCTGGCCTTCGCGCGATAGGCGCTGTCTTTCACCGCGCGCTTCTCGACCTGCGTGATCTCTGACGGGACGCCGATGACGATGCGCGGACGCACCCAGACGTTGCGGTTGTGCGCCTTCTTGATGAAGTAGGTGAGCATCTTCTCGGTCACCTCGAAATCCGCGATGACGCCATCCTTCATCGGCTTGATCGCCACGATGTTGCCCGGCGTGCGCCCGAGCATCTCCTTGGCGTCCTTGCCGACCGCCTCGATGCGCCCGTTCACCTTGTTGATCGCGACGATCGAGGGTTCGTTGACGACGATCCCTTTGCCGCGCGCGTAGACGCAGGTGTTGGCGGTCCCGAGGTCGATGGCGAGATCGCTCGAGAACAAAGAAAACAGTGACCGTAGACTCAAATCCGCTCCTCGCTTCCGCTGCCAGCGATGTAAATGCCGTTCTTGCCGTGATCCTTCACGTGGTACATCGCTTCGTCCGCGGCCTGGATGAGTCCCTCGGTCGACGCGGCCACGTCTGGGAGCGTTGCGACTCCGACGGACACGGTGAGATGAATGTCGAGCCCGTCCCCCTCGAGGAACCGGTGCGCGTTGACGCGTTCGCGGACACGTTCGCCGACCGCCGCCGCGCCTTCGCTGCCGGTGTCGGGGAGGATCAACGCGAATTCGTCGCCGCCGAAGCGCGAGACCACGTCGGTTTCGCGCGCGCTCTGTCGAATGAGTCCCGCCGCCTCGACCAGCGCCCGGCTGCCGTACAAGTGGCCATGCGTGTCGTTGATCGACTTGAAGCCGTCGAGATCGATGAACAGCAGCGACAGCGGACGTCCGCTACGGGACGCGCGCTTGGTTTCCCGGCGCAGCACCTGCGAGAGATAGCGCGAATTGTAGAGTTGTGTCAGGTCGTCGGTGACCGACAGCGCCTCCGCCCGCGCGACCCTCAGGGCGTTATCGAGCGCGATCGCCCCCGGCTCGAGCGCGCGCAGCACGGCAGCCTGCGTCCCGGGCAGCAGCCGCGGCTCGCGCGACGCGACGCCGCGATCGAGACCGACCAGCGCGCCGACGGTGCGTCCGCGGCAATCGAGCGGAAAGGCGATCGCCGATGCGCTTGCGCTGACGCCGAAGCGTGAGTCGGACGAGACGTTCATCGCCGCGCAGACCTCGCCGTTCTTGAGCACCCAGTTCCCGACCGCGACGGCCGCGGGTTCGAGCGTCTGCGTCACGCCGCGCGCGGCGAACGTGCGTACGCCAGTCGCGTCGACGGCGTAGATGACCCACGCCGGCGCCGGCAGCCATTCGGACGCACGCGCAACGATGGCGTCCGCGACCCGTTCGGGGTCGAGCGAAGCGTTGACTTCTCTGATCACTTCGGTGAGGACGTCAGCCCGTGAAAGGCGGCTCCGCAGCACGCTCTGCAACGGCCGAAGCCGGCTGGCGAGGTCCACCCGGGTGGACGGTGACGGCGAACGCCGGCTCCGGGCCGGCACACGCGTGCCCGATGGACGGCGGATGCGAGGCTGCGGAATGCCGGATCCCTCTAAGTCCTTCTATCCCCCGCAAATATAGCACATGGACGAGCCCCGAACGGGGTCGGATCGCCCGTAAGTCGTGGCATAATCGCCTTTTCCCTTACCAGAGGTCTTCGACGCCCATGACAATGCTCGATCGGATGCGGCGCCATCGCGGCTGGCTCAAGTGGAGCCTGGCTATCGTGGTGCTGGCGTTCGTGATGCTCTATATCCCCAGTTTCATGAAAGAGAGCGCGCAGGGAGCCGCCAGCAACGCCGTCGTTGCTGACGTCGAGGGGCGCGAGATCACCGCCGGGCAATTCCGCCGCGTCTACCAGCAGCAGATGATGCAGTACCGGCAGTCGTACGGCGCCAATGTCGACGAACGGCTGCTCAAGCAGCTCGGGATCGATCAGCGCATCGTCCAGCAGATGATCCAGGAAGAGGCGTCGCTCGCGGAAGCGAAGCGGCTGGGGATCAAGGCGAGCGACGCGGAAGTGCGCGAGCGGATCCTGTCGCTGCCGGCGTTCCAGGAGAACGGGCAGTTCATCGGAGATCAGCGGTACCGGCAGCTGCTCCGGATGCAGACGCCGCCGCTGCGCGTGGACGAATTCGAGGACCAGGTCCGCCGCAGCATCGTCGCCGAGAAGCTGCAGGCGGCGCTGACCGGGTGGATCACCGTGGCGGACTCCGACGTCGTGACCGAGTTCAAACGGCGCAATGAAAAGGTGAAGGTCGCGGTCGTGAACTTCCCCGCCGACAAGTTCCGCGAGGCGACCGTGGCGACCGACGCCGAGGTCGCGAAGTGGTTCGAGGATCACAAGGAGACCTATCGCATCGCCGAGAAGCGCAAGGTCCGCTATCTCACGATCGACCAGGAAGCGCTGCGCCAGAAGGCGACGGTCACGGGCCAGCAGATCGAGCGCGCCTATAACGATAACATCCAGCAGTACTCCACGCCGGAGCAGGTCCGCGCGAGCCACATCCTTCTGAAGACGGAGGGGAAGGACGACGCGGCGGTGAAGAAGCAGGCGGAAGAACTGCTCGCGAAAATCAAGGCCGGCGCAGACTTCGCAGAGCTCGCGAAGAAGAACTCGCAGGATGAGGGGAGCGCCGTCAAAGGCGGCGACCTCGATTTCTTCGGCAAGGGTCAGATGGTTCCCGAGTTCGACAAGGTCGCGTTCTCGCTGCAGCCAGGGCAGTTGAGCGACCTCGTGAAGACGCAGTACGGGTACCACATCATCAAGGTCACCGATAAGCGTGCCGCCTCTCAGAAGACGCTCGCGGAAGTGCGCGCGCAGATCGAGGACCAGTTGAAGTACGAGCAGGCGCAGACCGCGGCGCAGA
The DNA here is from genome assembly GCA_035637115.1 of Vicinamibacterales bacterium. Taxonomy (GTDB): domain Bacteria; phylum Acidobacteriota; class Vicinamibacteria; order Vicinamibacterales; family 2-12-FULL-66-21; genus JAICSD01. The sequence continues at coordinate 40,554 of DASPXV010000109.1, read as the reverse complement.
AGCTCGCCGATCAAGTCGCTTCCGAACTCAAGAAGCCCGGCGACTTCGAATCGGTCGCACGCGCGAGGGGTCTGCAGAGCGGCGAGTCCGGTCTCTTCCAGCAGGACGAGCCGATCGCGGGAATCGGCATGGCGCCCGCCGTCGGACAGGCCGCATCCTCATTGAAGGACGGCGAAGTGAGCGAGCCGCTGCGCACGCCGCAGGGCTACGCGTTCATCACCGTCACCGGCAGGCAGGCGCCCTACGTGCCGAAGCTGGACGAAGTGAAGATGAAGGTGCGCGACGACGTCCTGAAGCAGAAGGCGATCGAGACCGCGCGCCAGAAAGCCGCTTCGATCAACGCCGAGATGAAGTCGGGAGACTTCGACAAGGCGGCGAAAGCCGCGGGCCTGGATGTCAAGACAACCGATCTCATCGCGCGCGGCGCGCCGATCGGTGACGCCGGCGTGAGCCCGGCACTCGAGGCCGCGGCCTTCTCGCTACCGGCAGGCGCCGTGAGCGATCCCATCGTCACCGACAACGGCGCCGCGATCGTGAAGGTCCTCGAGCGCAAGGATGTCGCCGCCGACGAGCTCGCGAAACAGAAAGACACGCTCAAGACCGAGCTCCTCAACGACCGCAAGCAGAAGTTCTTTGCCGCCTACATGGCGAAGGCGCGGCAGCGGATGAAGATTCAGATCAACCGCGACACGATCGCGCAGATCGTCGGGTAAATTTGGAAATTTGGGAATTTGGGAATGTGGGCGCGCCAGTTACTTGGCGCGCTCTTTTTTCGTACCGCCTTCTTCTGCCTTGATTCAACGGTCTATACGCAGTTGATATTGATTCATGGCTGACACCAGAGCACCAGCCATGCCGGACGTTTTTCTCAAGAAAACGCGAAGTGTGTCTCAACTTGTACGCAGATTCTGCAAGCCTCCTCGTTGCCCTAGATTTTCCAAATTTCCCAATTTCCAAATTTCCAAATCAGAAGCTGAACCGAAGCGAGCCCTGCATGATCCGCGGGGAGCGCGTGCTCGTTACCTGGCCGAAGGTGGGGTTGACCTGCTTGCCAGCTGCGTCGAAGCGCGCCGTCGTGTCGACGCCGTTGAACTGCGTGTGGTTGAACACGTTGTACATCTCCCAGCGGAGCTGAAGCGTCCGGCGGCCGCCGCCGAACGGGATCCGCTTGAAGAACGTCACGTCCGTGTTGTTCACGCCCGGCATCCGGATGATGTCCTTCTTGCCGTTGCCCCGGTCCCCCCGCGCCGGGCGTCCGAAGACGCTCGTGTCGAACCAGCGCGTGAAGCTTGGATTCGAGATCGACGGATCCCCCGTGACCACGACGCGCGTGCCGTCTCCCCCTCCCGTCAGGTCCGTTCCTGAGTCGACGAGCGAGAGCGAGACGCCGGAGGGCGTGCCGCTGGCGAACGCGGTGATGCCCGACATCTGCCAGTTGTCGAGGACCGCGCGGACGACAGGGTTGTTCCAAAGCGTGCTGGCCTTCGGGAGATCCCACAGGTAATTGATCACCGCGACGTGCGTCTGATCGAACGACGACAGGCCGTACGTGAAGTCGCGCACGTTGGCGTACGTCGGCAGCCGCCCGGGGTTGGTGCCGGTCTCCTGGCCCGACGAGTAGTCGCGCGATCGTGACAGCGTGTAGGCCACGCCGAACTGCACGCCGTGCGTGAAGCGCCGGTTGGCCTGCAGCTGCAGCGCGTTGTAGTCCGCGATCCCGGTGTTCTCGAAAAAGTTGATGTCGCCATACCCGGGAAACGGCCGGAAGAAGTTGTCGGGCAGCGGACTTCCCGGACGCGTGGGATCCTGGTTGACGGCAAGGAATCGTGCGCCGTACGGCACGACGTTCAGGTTGCGCGTCTGCAGCAGGTGCCGCGTCTGCGATCCGACGTACGCGACGTCGACGACGGTGTTCCACCCGATGTCGTGCTGGAAGCCGCTGCTATAGCTGTACAGCGTCGGCGTCTGGATTTCCTGGTCAAAACCCTGCACGGTGCTTGGAAACACCGAGCCAGTCGACTGCAGCAGCGTGTTCATCGTCCCGTAGAAAATCTGGGAGTTGAGCTGCAGCGGTGGATTTCGCGACGCCTGCCAGTTCACGTTGCCCGACACGCGGGTGTTGTGGAAGATGCCGAAGCTGCCGTGGAACGCGGTCTTCGCGCGGCCGGTGGGATCGAACGAGAATCCCACGCGTGGCTCGACCAGCACGGGTGCCTGATTCCTGAAGCCTTTCGGGTAGCTCGAGTCCGATCCGAGCACCAGCCCGTTGTTCGGATCGCCGGTGCCGGGTACGAGCGCGCCAATGAGTACGGCGGGCGCGGTCTGCCCCGTAACCGGGTTGAGCGCGAGCCGCGCCGTGCCGACGAGTGTCGGTTGATAGAGCTGCGGCGCCTTCTTCGGATCGTATCGCTCGAGCGAGAACGCAGCGGCGGCGCCGTCCTTCTGGACCCAGTTCGTGTACCAGCCGAAGCGCGCGCCGTAGTCGAGCGTGAGCTTGCGCGTCGCGCGCCACGTGTCCTGCGCGAACCATTCGAGGACGTTCGCGGTGCCGTCGCCGCCGGGCCTCGCCGAAGATTCCGTGTACGAGCGGAAGGATCCGATGAGCGCGTTCGCGTACGGATGCCGCGTATCGAAGGGGTTCGTCGTGTCGACGTTGAACTCGTAGTTGCCCGAGAACGTGCCGGTCTTCCCTTCCTCGTTGCGCGCGTGCTCCAGATAAAATCCCGCCTTGTAGGTGTGCGACCCGCGCGCGAGCGACAGCGTGTCATTCACCGTCACGAACGTGTCGGCGCCGGTGAGCGGAAAACGTCCCTCAAAGGTAATCGCCGCGGGATTGGCAATCGCTCCCGAGAACGAGGCGACCGGAATGATCCCCAGCGGATTGATGGAAGGATTGAACTGGCCGAGCGTGTAGCCGATGTGGCTTCGCGTCACCGCGTCGAGCCCCTGCTGGCTCAGCGCGGAACCTGCTTCCGTGCTGTGGCGATAGCCGACCGACACTTCATTCACGAGCGCTGACGACAGAATGCGCGTGTAGTCGGTGATGAGGCTGAAGTCCTTGAACGTGTAGTGCTGCCCGAGCAGCCCCCAGTTCGCCGCCCCCGCCGGCACCGCGAAGCCCTGATTGTCGGCGTACCACGTGGACGCGCGCGTGTAGATCGCATCCTTCGCGGTCGGGCGGAAATCAACGCGCCCGAGATGCTGGTGCCGCGGCACGTCGAGGCTTTCCTGGAACTGGTAGTTGTAATTGCCGCCGGTCACGGCACGGTCGGTGGCATTCGGCAGCGGGAACACGTTCAGCAGCGCGACGCCGTTCGTGTTGATCCGCTCGGCGGGAATCTTGTTGTTCGGAAACGCCGCCCCGGTCACCGGATCGCGAATCACAATCAGGGCGCCCGCCTGCGTGAAGCTCTGGGAGAAATCTCCCTGGCGCTCGAGCGCGGTCGGCACCGTCACGCGCCGGACCGGCTGCGGCGTCTTCGTGTCCCAGTTCTCGAACGAGTAGAAGAAGAACAGCTTGTCGCGCCAGCTGCCGGGCACGGGTCCGCCGAGCGTCGCGCCGAGCGTCGTGTAGCGATAGAGCGGCTTGGCGATGCCGCTGCGGTTGTTGAAGAAATCATTTGCGTTCAGCTTCTCGTGCCGCTTGTAGACGTAGGCCGAACCCTTGTAGTCCTTCGTGCCCGATTTGGTGACGACGCTGATCATCGCGCCGCCGTTGCGGCCGTTCTCAGCCTGGTAATTGTTCAACTGCACCTTGACCTCGCCGATCGCGTCGAAGTTGATCGTGCCGCTGAAGATCTGCGGGCTGCCCAAATCGTTGCCGACCAGCCCGTCAACCGTCACCGTGTTCCAGGAATTCCGGTTGCCGCTGATGTTCGGCGTGGTCGTCCCGAAGCTGCCGCCCGGAGCCTCACTCTCTCCTTGGTACGAGACGCCGGGCAGGACCCGCAGCAGCGACACGACGTCGCGGCCGCGCACCGCCACCATTTCGAGCTGCTTGTCCGTCAGCAGCGCGGACCGCTCCGAGCTCGTCGTCTGGACGAAGCTGCCTTCCGAAGTCGTCGTGATCGTCTCGCTGATGCCGCCGATCGCCAGCGCGATCGTGCCGAGCGACAGCTGTTCGTTCGCGGGCAGCGTAATGTGCTTTGTCTCGGCGATGCTGAAGCCGCTCATCTCGACACGGACGGTGTAGAGGCCGGGCCGGACGGCGGTGAAGACGAACACGCCGGTCTCATTCGACTGGACGGTGCGCTGCGCGGCGGTGGATTCCTCGATCAGCGTGATGGTCGCACCGGGTACGACCTGGCGCGACGGATCGGTAATGGTGCCAGAAATACTGCCGGACACCGACTGCGCCGCCGCGGTCCCGGCCAGCAGCACGAAGAGCGCGACGAAGCGGAAAACGTGACGTGTCATGACCTGATCCTCCCCTGGGATCGGACGTCATAGCAAACTTTAACGGTAAAGTAAAAATACTTTAGCGATAACGTGAAATTCGAGCGGATCCGGCTTTCAGTTCCGGCGTGCTAACGTGGCCCGGCAAATCCATGAGGGCATCTTCCCCGGATCTCACGATCGCCGAGCAGCGCGCCGTCATCGCGCGCGTGACGCGCCGCCTCATCGCGTTCGCGTTCCTCTGCTACGTCGTCGCCTACGTGGACCGCGTGAACATCGGGTTTGCCGCCTCCGCGCTGCAGCGGGACTTGCGCCTGAGCGACACGGCGTACGGGCTGGGCGGCGGCCTGTTCTTCCTGGGATACTGCCTGTTCGAGATCCCCAGCAACCTGGTGCTGGAGCGTGTGGGCGCGCGCCTCTGGATCGCGCGCATCATGATCGTCTGGGGCCTCGTCTCGATGGCCACGATGTTCGTGACGAGCACCGCGACGTTCTACGCGGCGCGCGTGATCCTCGGCATCGCGGAAGCGGGCTTCTTTCCCGGCATGGTGCTCTACTTCACCTACTGGATTCCCGCATCGGAGCGCGCGCGCACGGGGGCGCTGTTCATGATGGCCGCGCCTATCTCGGTGATCGTCGGTGCACAGGTGTCAGAGGCGCTCCTCGCGCTCGACGGACGCGGCGGCCTGTCCGGATGGCAGTGGCTGTTCCTGGTCGAGGGGGCGCCGGCCGTCGTGCTCGGGCTGCTCGCGCTTCGCGTTTTGACGGATCGTCCCGAGCAGGCCACATGGCTGCCGGACCGTGAGCGCGAGTGGCTCGCCGCCCACATGGCGGAGGAGCGGCGCGCGCGCGCGGCCATTGGCGAGAGGGCAGTTTTTGGCAGCCTGCGATCGCCAAAGGTCTGGCTGCTGGCGACGGTTTATTTCCTGAACACGCTTGTCACCTACGGCGTGTTCCTGTGGCTGCCCAAGATTCTTCGGGATCTGTCGGGCAGGGGCGGATGGCGGTTGAGCGCGATGACGGCGATTCCATTCGTCGCCGCATTGATCGGAATGGTCGTCATCGGCCGCCATTCAGACCGGACGCACGAGCGGAAGCGGCACGTCGCCGCCTGCGCGTTGACGGCAGCAACCGGCCTGGTGCTCGCCGCCTGCTTCACTGGAGATCTGACGCTGCTGATCCTCAGTTTCACGCTCTCGCAGATCGGCCAGCGATCGGTCATGAGCGTGTTCTGGGCGATTCCGCCGATCGTGCTCGCGGGGACGGGCGCCGCGGCGGGAATCGGACTGATCAATGCGATTGGCAATCTCGGAGGGTTCGTCGGACCGTGGGCGATGGGCTCGCTGCGTGACGCGACGGGCGGCTACGGCGGCGGCTTCCTGGTCCTCGCCTTTGCCCTCGTCGTCGCGGCGGCGCTGGTGATGAGCATCAAGTTGCCGTCTGCACCTCCGACCAGATAGCGGGATCGACGGGCACACCGTCGCGAAGGTTCCGCGCGCGCGTCTCCAGTGTGCGCAGCCCTGGATACCGCACGTCTCCCTCACCGGTCGTAAGATGCGCCACGGCGGCGTCCGTCATGCGCTCCATTTCGTCTGGCGGCGCGACCGCCGCCGGATCGATCGCGATGAACACTTGCGACAGATCGGTTTCCTGTTCGGGATCGGCGGCAATGCGAGCCGTCGACTGCCCTGCTGAAAGCGCCGCTGCGATCAGGTCCAGCGCGAAGGCCAGGCCGCTCCCCTTCCAGAAGCCAATCGGCAGCAGGCGGCGCGATTCGAGGATGGCGCGCGCGTCGGAGGTCAGTCGTCCCTGCGCGTCGTGGCCGCCGGCTACCGGCAGTGGTTCGCCGCGAGCCGCGTAGCCGGTCAGCGCGCCAACGGAGAACTGCGACAACGCCATGTCGAGCACGACATGGCCGGCGCGTCGAGGCACCGCCACGACGAAAGGATTGTTGCCGACGCGCGGGTCGGCGGCGCCCCATGGAGGAACGTTGGCCAGCGTATTGGTCCAGCAGAGCGCAATCAATCCCTCATCGGCCGCCTGCCAGCCGTAACTGCCGCCCCGCATCCAGTGGTTCGTGTTCGCGAGCGCGACGCAGCCGATTCCGTGCGTCCGGGCGAGCGACATCGCACGCCCCATCGCTTCGCGGGCGTTGAGATTGCCTGGGCCGCCGCGCCCGTCCCACCGCTCGAGCGCGCCGGCGGCCGCGAGGCAGAGGGGGCGTGCGTGCACATCGACCAGGCCGCGGTGGATCATCCGCATGAACCGCGGGAAGCGATTCAGGCCGTGTGACGCCACGCCGTCGCGCGACGCCTCCGCGAACAGCCGCGCGCAGACGTCCGCGCGGTCTTCCGCCATGCCCGCCTTGCGCAGCGCCGCCGCCAGCGTGCTGTGGAGCGTCTCAAACGGTATCCGCATCACCTGCTCCACATTTCCAAATTTCCACATTTCCACATTTCCCGATTCCCCATACACTACTGCGGTCGATGCAGATTGACCGCCAGCGCGAGCCGCGCGACCTCCTGCCGCGCATCCAGCGGCTGTTCGACATCTCCGCGGGAAAGATCCTCTCCATCGAAGAGACCTGGAAGCCGGACCGCGGCGCCCCCGTGTTCACGGTCGAGGGACGCTACCAGGCGCGCGGCTGGACGGAGTGGACGCAGGGCTTCCAGTTCGGATCCGCGATCCTGCAGTACGACGCGACCGGCGACGCGAGCTTCCTCGATCTCGGCCGCATGCGGACGCACGAGCGCATGGCGCCGCACCTGACCCACATGGGCGTGCACGACCATGGCTTCAACAACGTCAGTACGTACGGCAATCTGTGGCGCCTCGGACGTGAGGGACGCATCGAGGCGACCGACTGGGAACTGCGCTACTACGAGCTCGCGCTGAAAGTGAGCGGCGCCGTGCAGGCGCGGCGCTGGACGAAACTGCCGGACGGCGGATTCATCCACTCGTTCAACGGCACGCACTCGCTGTTCATCGACACAATCCGTTCGCTGCGCTCGCTGGCGCTCGCGCACGTGCTCGGACAGCGGTTGATGGAGGAACAGGACGAGACGGTGAGCCTGCTCGATCGCCTGCTCGATCATGCCCGGACGACCGCGCAGTACAACGTCTACTTCGGCCGCGGACGCGACGCCTACGACGTGCGCGGCCGCACGGCGCACGAAAGCCTGTTCAACGTCGCCAGCGGAAGCTACCGCGGGCCGAGCACGCAGCAGGGCTACTCGCCGTTCAGCACGTGGACCCGCGGCCTCGCGTGGGCGATGCTCGGATTCGCGGAGCAGCTCGAGTTCCTGTCCACGCTGCCCGGCACCGACACGTCGATGCTCCTCGAAGCGGCAATCGCCACCTGCGACCATTACATCGACGACGTGACGGCTGCGGATGGAATTCCCTACTGGGACGCGGGCGCGCCGGGACTCGCGTTGCTCCAGGACTGGCGCGATCGCGCCGCCGATCCGTTCAATGATCGGGAGCCGGTGGACAGTTCCGCCGCGGCCATCGCGGGGCAGGGGCTTCTGCGCCTGGCGCGCGTCCTGGGCGCTGCGGGCCGTCAGTCGGAGGCGGACCTGTATCAGCAGGCGGGACTGCGCGTCGCCGAAACGCTCTTCGAGGAAAGCGGCCCGTATCTCAGCATCGATCCGAAACACCAGGGACTGATGCTGCACTCCGTGTATCACTGGCCGAACAAGTGGGACCACGTGCCCGAGGGGGCGAATACCGCGCGCGGTGAATCGAGCCTGTGGGGGGATTACCACGCGCGCGAGCTGGCGCTGTACATCAAGCGCCTGGCGAGCGGCGGACCCTACCTCGCGTTCTTCGGATCATGACCGCGCAGTCCGTCCGCACCGCGCTCATCACCGGCGGGACGCGCGGCATCGGTCTCGGCATCGCGCGGGCGCTCGCGCGCGAAGGCTGGAATCTCGCGCTCTCGGGCACCCGTCCCGAACAGGACGTCGTGCCGACGCTGGATGAACTGCGGCAGTCCGGCGTCAGCGTCAGCTACGATGCCGCGGACCTGGCGAGACGCGAGCAGCGGACGCGGCTGGCACATGTCCTTCACGCACGCTATGGCGCGCTCAACGCCCTCGTCAACAACGCCGGACGCGCGCCGCGCACGCGCGCCGACCTGCTCGACGCGCAGGAGGACAGCTTCGAAGAGCTGATCCGGACCAACCTGCAGGGGCCGTACTTTCTCACGCAGGCGATCGCGCGCGAGCAGGCGATGCGCCGCGAGGCGGAGCCCGAGTTCCAGGCGTCGATCGTGTTCGTCACGTCCGTGTCAGCCGAGGCGGCTTCGACCAATCGCGGCGACTATTGCGTGAGCAAGGCGGGGCTCTCGATGGCTGCCCGCCTGTTCGCCGTGCGGCTCGCCGCGCACGGCATCCCCGTCTACGAAGTGCGTCCGGGAATCATCGAGACCGACATGACGGCCGCGGTGAAGGAAACGTATGACAAGCGGATCGCCGAAGGCCTCGTGCCCGAACGCCGCTGGGGAACGCCGGGTGACGTGGGACGGATCGTCGCCGCGCTGCTGCGCGGCGATGCGCCGTATGCTACGGGGACAATCATCGACGTCGACGGCGGGTTGTCACTGCCACGCCTGTAATTTGGAGGACTCATGGCGATACTCGGGGTTCTCATCGTCGCGCTCACTATCCTCCAGGGTTCGAATACGTCGTCAACCTCGGTACGCGCGTACGTGTACACCGCGACGTCGGCCGGCGCCGAGCGCACGCCCGAGGAACAGGGACGCCTCGCGGCGGTGCGCGACGTCCAGGATGCACTGGAAAAGAAAAAGGGCATCACGGTCGTGAAGGATCGCGAGGACGCGAACCTGTTCGTCGAGGTCCTCGGTCGCGAGCAGCGCGAGGAAGGCGCCGGACCGTTCGGCGGCAAGACGATCACCCGCATGGGGGCTACGATCATCCGCCTGCGCGTGAAATCCGGAACCGAAGAATCAGACTTGAAAGGAATGGGCCAGGGTACGTGGGGCCGCGCCGCCAAGGACGCTGCCGATCGGATCCTGAAATGGATCGCGCGCCGCGAGCCGCGGCGCTAGCGGCGCGCGCGTGACTCGCGCCATTCCGACGCCGCCATTGTCGCGATCTGTCCGCTCACTTCCGCGAGTCCGTATCGCACGTGGGCGCGCATCGCCTCGTCCGCCCGCGCGACATCGCGCGATACCAGTGCATCTGCCAGCCTGGCGTGAAAGCCGGGCGGCAGCGGCGTGCGCCGGCCGGTGAGATCGAACAGCCAGTTCAAAATCAGCACGTGCTGGCGCTCGATCATTTCCTTGAGCAGCGGGCTGCGCGCGTACTCCGCGATCCGCAGGTGGAACTGCACGTGGTGCGTGTGCACCGCATAGCTGAATTCCGCGTCCGCGTCACTCGCCAGACGTGAGAAGAGGACATCGAGCTGCTCGGCGAGGCGGCGCAGCTCGTGCCGCTGCCCCGGCGTCGCGCGCTGGCAGAACAAGCGCGCGGACTGTGTTTCGAGCGCTTCGCGCAGCTCGTACAGCTGACGGACGTCGGCATCCGAATGGATCCGCACGCGCGTCCCCGCGCGTGCACGGCTTTCGACGAGCCGATCGTCCTCGAGCCGGCGCAGCGCTTCGGCGACGGGCACGGTGCTCATCTGCAATTCTTCGGCAAGCCGCCGCCGCGAGAGCGGCATCCCCGGCCGCAGGCGTCCACGCAGGATCTCTTCCCGAATCGCGGCGTACGCCTGATCCGCCAGGCTGTGCAGCACATCATCCATCTGGAATACCAGATTATGCCTGAAAACGCGGTCCCGGCGCTTGACTGTCGAGTCCATCCGGGTGTAGAAGGGGCACGGCCAGATTTACTGATATATCAGTAATCGCCCATAACCGGAGGATGCGCTGATGAACACCCGGCCCACACTGATATCTCTGATCGGCGCCGCCATGCTCGCCATCGTGGCGCCACCGCCTGCGCAGGCACAGACGATCCGCGGCACGGTGACCGGAACCGTCACGGATTCCAGCGGCGCGGTCGTCGTTGGCGCGACCGTCGCGTTGAATAACCGCAACACCGGAATCGCTGCGTCGGCGCAGACCGATCGTGATGGAACGTTCACGATTCCACTGCTGCCACCCGGCAACTACGATGCGTCGGTCGAGCAGACCGGATTCAAGAAGTACCTGCGACAGGGCATCTCGGTGCAGATCGCGCAGACCACACGGCTCGAGGTGAAGCTGGAAGTCGGCGGTGTCACGGAGGCCGTACAGGTGACCGCCGAGTCGCCGCTCGTGCGGAGCACGACCGCGGAGCTGGGGCAGGTCATCGAACAGAAACAGATCCAGGCCTTGCCGTTGAACGGACGCTTCTTCGAGCACCTGATCACGCTCACGCCAGGTGCGATGCCTTTCTACAGCCGCGGCGATTCGGCCGAGAACGCCGCCGCCGGAGGCGCGCGCATCGCGATACACCACGCCGTGAACGGCATGCCGTGGTCGGGCAACAACTATCTGCTCGATGGCGTCGTCAACAACGAGCCGCAGAACGCCTTCATCAACATCACTCCGCCGCTGGAAGCGATCCAGGAATTCAAGGTGCAGACGAACAACCCGACGGCGGAGTTCGGCGTGTTTGGCGGCGCGGCTGTGAATCTGTCGATCCGCTCCGGCACCAACGAGCTCCACGGATCCGTGTTCGAGTACCTGCGCCACGATTCGCTCAATACGCGCAGCTTCTTCGCGCCGTCGAAGGCGCCGTTCCGCTCGAACCAGTTCGGCGGCACATTTGGCGGACCGCTGATCAAGAACAAGGCGTTCTTTTTCGGCGACTATCAGGGATTGCGGCTGGATCAGGGACGCACGGTCACGTTAACGGTGCCGACGCTTCTGATGCGGCAGGGGATTTTCACGGAGGTCAGCGATCGCATCTTCGATCCGGCGACAGGCCAGCAGTTCTCCGGCAATATCATTCCGGCCGGGCAAATCAATCCGATTACCCGGAAGGTCGCGAACATCTATCCCGAGCCCAACCTGCCCGGCCTCGCCAACAACTACGTCGAGAACAACGTTCTGAAGCAGAAGGCGAACGCGGGAGACGTCCGCGTCGACTACAACTTCGGCGCGCGCGGATCGCTGTTCGGACGCTACTCGTATTCCAAGCGGCATTACGACGAGCCGGCTCCCGGCAACATCTTCATGGGCGCGAACAATTCCGACTCGACGAACTGGAACGGCGTCGTCGGCTACACTCGGCCGATTGGGTCGAAGCGGTTCTACGAGCTGCGCGCCGGCGCGAATCGGTACTTCACGCACCAGTACGCCGAAGACGCGGACGTGCTCGAGAACAATCTTCTCGGGATTCCGAACGGAAATCTCGCGGCCTACCCGGAGACCGCCGGCATCGCGAGCTTCCGGCCGTCGGGCTTCGCCACCACCGGATCGCCCGGTACGACGAATGCGATCCGCGTCGGCCGGATCGTGAACATCACAAACAATCTCTCGTGGTTCGCCGGGAAGCACGCGTTCAAGTTCGGCGAAGACTTACGGCTGTACAAGGGCGCCGTCACCAATCCGCAGACGCAGCCGCAGGGACGATTCAATTTCGACCGGCTCTACACCAGCAATGCCGGAGCCGGCGGCACGGGAAACTCCTTCGCGAGCTTCCTGCTTGGTTACCCGACCTCGATCCAGCGTGACGTCGTCGACACGTATCCAGAGGTGACGACGACGTTCCTTGGGCTTTTCGCGCAGGACGATCTGCGAATCAACAGGAAGCTGTCCGTGCAGCTGGGCGTTCGCTGGGATCTGATGACGCCGCCCGTGCAGCCCGACAACCGGCAGTCCAACTTCGATCCTGCGGACGGGTTGATTCACGTCGCCTCCGACAACGACCGGACTGCTGGCGTCGATACGCATTACGACTACGTGGCTCCGCGCCTGGGCCTCGCCTACACGCCGGACAACGGCCGCACTGCGGTACGCGCCGCGTTCGGGATGAGCTACTTCGCAGACAACTTCGGCGCGAACGGCGGCACGAACGAACGCAACTACCCGTTCTTCCAGCAGATCGACATCCAGGCGCCGTCCACGACCGTACCGTCTCTGACCGTCAGCCTGCCCTCGTTTACGAGCGTGTCGATCACCGGCACGACGCTGACGCCCCCCGCGAACTTCGCGGTCTTCTACATTCCGCGCCACTTCCACGCCGACACGGCGACGATGTGGAATATCGGCGTGCAGCGCGAGCTCACGTGGAACACGTTCGTCGATGTGAGCTACGTCGGCACGCGCGGCACACACCTGTTCCGGAGCTTCAACATCAACGTGCCGGAACCGGGCGCCGGCAACGTCAACCAGCGGCGTCCCTACTTTGCGATCGCGCCGACGATTACCTCGATCAACCAGCGCGACGGCGACGGCAAGTCGTGGTACGACGCGCTGCAGGTGAAAGTCGAAAAGCGGTTCTCGCACGGCCTGCAGGCGCTCGTGGCTTACACGCACGCGCGGACGACGGACAACATCACGCCCGCGAGCCTGCATCCGAGCCTGCGCAACCTCAGGTTGCCGTCGCTCAGTAAAACCATCGACATTCCGAACATCTTCGTGGCGAGCTGGACCTACGACGTGCCATTCGGGAAGAGTCGTCCGGCCCTCGGCGGCTGGACGCTGAGCGGCATCACCAACTTCCACAGTGGCGATCCGCTCGACATCCGCGTGTCGTCGTCGCGTTTGAACACCGGCACTGGCAATTGGGCGGATCAGACGTGCGGAGCGGTGGGCATGCCGCGGACCGTGGCGAAATGGTTCGACACGACGTGCTTCGCCGATCCGGCGCAATTTGCGTTCGGCAACTACAAGATTGGCAACGTGCACGGCCCGACGGTGTTGAACACCGACTTCTCAGTCGCCAAACGGACGGCGATTGGACGAACCAGCTTCGAGTGCCGGGCGGACATGTTCAATCTGTTCAACCGCGCGCACTTCTCGAACCCGAACGTGACGTTCGGCAGCAGCGCGTTCGGCACGATCAGCGCGACGCGCCTGCCGCCGCGCGAGGTCCAGCTCGGTTTCCGGCTACTCTTTTGAGAAGGTCACTTTAGCGGTAAAGTAGGCGGCCATGAGATGGATCGTAGTGGCCACCGCCGTTTTCGCTGGATCCGGCAGCGCCGCCGGCCAGCGTGCGTCCCAACCCTGGTCCGTCGTGTCTCCCGATGGGCACACGGTGCTCGCCGTGAGTCGACACGCGGACGGCGCGCTGCGCTACCGGGTCACGCGCGATGGGCAAACGGTGCTGGACGACTCCCCGCTCGGCATCAGGCGCGCCGATCAGGCGTTCGACACCGGCCTCACTCTCCTCACGGCGTCGCCGGTGCGCGAGGTCGCGGACCGCTACACGACGCCGTACGGCAAGAAGAAGGACCACAACGTCATGGCGCGTGAAAGGTCGCTGACGTTCGCCAACGCGGCGGGCGCGAAGATCGAAATCGTGCTGCGCGCGCAGAACGACGGCGTGGCGTTCAGATACCGCTTCCCTGAGAGCGGTGCCGGCATGAAAACGGTTACGGAGGAGCTCACGGGGTTCGCTGTGCCGCAAGGCTCGACGGCGTGGGTCATGCCGCAGCAGGCGGTCCACAAGTACGGCCCCGCATACGAGGACTTCTATATGGAAGTCCCCTCTGGCACCGCATCCGAGCGTCCTGATGGCTGGGCGTTTCCCGCGCTCTTCAAGACCGCGTCGGGCAACTGGGTCCTGATCACCGAGTCCGCCCTGGACGAGACTTATTGCGGATCGCATCTCGCGCAGAACGCGCCTGGCGGCGTGTACCGCATCAAGTTTCCCGATCCGAAGGAAGGACTCGGCGTCGGCAAGGCCGAACCCGAGTCGACGCTGCCGTGGACGATGCCGTGGCGCGTCATCATCGTGGGTGAACAGGCGGGCCGCATCATCGAATCGGATCTCGTGCTCGATCTCGCGCCGCCGTCAAGGATCGCGTCGACCAACTGGATCAAGCCCGGACGCGCGGCGTGGAGCTGGTGGTCCAAGAGCGACAGCCCGAAGCATGCCGAAGATCTCAACGCCTTCACCGACATGGCGGCCGACATGGGGTGGGAGTACGCACTCGTCGACGCGAACTGGAACTTCATGCAGACCGGCACGATCGAAGACGTCATCGCGCACGCGAAGGCGAAGAACGTCGGCCTGCTCTTCTGGTACAACTCCGGCGGTCCGCACAACGACGTGACCGAGGCGCCGCGCGATCGGATGTTCACGCGGGAGGCGCGGCGCGCCGAGTTCGAGAAGCTGAAGGCGTGGGGCGTCAAGGGCGTGAAGGTCGATTTCTGGCACAGCGACAAACAGGATCGTATCGCGCAGTACCGCGACATCCTGAAGGACGCGGCCGACTTCCAGCTGATGGTCAACTATCACGGCTCGACGATCCCGCGCGGCTGGTCACGCGAATTTCCGAATCTGATCGGGATGGAAGCCGTGTTCGGCGCCGAGCAGTACAAGTTCCGCGACTTCTATCCGGCAAAGGCGCCGTGGCACAATACGGTGCTCCCCTTCACGCGCAACGTCGCGGGACCGATGGACTTCACGCCCGTGACGTTCACCGACGCGAAGTACCCGCACAAGACGACGAACGCGCACGAGCTCGCCCTGTCGATCGTGTTCGAAACGCCCGTCCAGCATTTCGCGGACAGCGTCGAGTCGTATCGCGGACTGCCCGACCCCGTGAAGACGTTCCTGAAGCAGGTGCCGACCGCGTGGGACGAAACGCGCGTGCTCTCCGGTGAACCGGGCCGTCAACTTGTGATCGCGCGTCGCGATCGGGGCGTGTGGTACGTCGGCGGGGTCAACGGCTCCGACGGAATCGCGGAGGTCGGGTTCAGAGCGGGCTTTCTGAACGACGGCGTCTGGAAGAACGCGTCAATCGAGGACGGCGCGACAGATCGTGAGTTCAAGACCGGCAGCGCCGACGCCCGAAGCGGAGACATGCTCCGGGCGCGCATGCGGCCGCACGGAGGCTTCGTGATGCGCCTCGAGCGATCGCTGAACGATCTGGCGGGCAAGGGACTCGCCCAGCACGACTTCCTCTACTGCGGCGAATGGGACACGCGCCGTCCAGCGCAGACGATGGCGATCGTGCGCGGCGGGCAAGTCGTGTGGAGCTACGACATCCCCAACGCCCAGGAATACGGCGACTGCACGCAGCTGCCGAACGGCAACATCGTGTTCTCACGGAAGTCAGGCGCGAGCGAGATCACGCCAGGCAAACAGATCGTCTGGAACTACGAGGCACCGAAGGGTACCGAGATCCACACCGCGCAGCCTGTAGGAACGGATCGCGTTCTGATCATGCAGAACGGCAATCCCGCGAAGGCGCTGCTGCTCGAGAAGGCCACCAATAAGGTGCTCAAGGAATTGGTCCTCCCGACGCGGCGCCCGGACAGTGTCCACGGCCAGTTCCGCCACATCCGCCTGACCGACGCCAACACGTTCCTCGTCGCGCATCTGGACCTGGGCAAGGTCGTTGAGTACGACCAGAACGGCAAGGAGATTTGGTCCGTCGACGCGCCGTCGGCGTGGGCCGCGGTGCGGCTGCCCAACGGCAACACGCTGATCAGCGGCAACCAGCATGGCTACGTGCGCGAAGTGAATCGCAAAGGGGAAGTGGTCTGGCAGCTGGAGAAGGACGACCTGCCGGGCATTCCGCTGCACACCGTGCAGGAGGTCACCCGGCTTGCTAACGGCAACACTCTGATCAACAACTGGGCCGGCAGCCGCCCGCGCGCCGAATGGCCGAACGTGGTGCAGCTGATCGAAATCACGCCAGACAAGAAGGTCGTGTGGGCGCTTCGCGACTGGGACACGTTCGGTCCCGCCTCGTCGACGCACCTGCTCGATCAGAAAGGATATCGATAACATGCGGAAATTCGCCGCAATCGCCATCTTCTTCTGCGCGCTGGCGCGTCCCGCCGCGCAGGGCGCCAAACCGCTCGACGTGTACTTCATCGATGTCGAAGGGGGCCAGGCGACGCTGTTCGTCATTCCCTCAGGTCAGTCGATGCTGATCGACACCGGTTATCCCGGGTTCGAAGATCGCGACCTGAATCGCGTGCTCGCCACGATCAAGCAGGCGGGATTGACGAAGCTCGATTACCTGCTCGTCACGCACTACCACAACGATCACGTCGGAAATGCAGCGGCGATCGCCGCGAAGATTCCTGTCGGCACATTCATCGATCACGGCGAAACCGTCGAAACGACCGACGCCGCGAAGGCGCTGTACGCGGGCTACCTCAAAGGACGCGCGAGCGGACGCCACCTGCTGGCGAAGCCCGGTGCAAAAGTGCCGATCGGCGATCTCGACGTCACGATTCTGACCTCCGCGGGGGAACACATCACGCAGCCCCTGACGGGCGGCGGACAACCAAACGCGGCGTGCGCCGACTTCAAGCCGAAGGATCCGGACCCCTCAGAGAATGCGCGCTCGGTGGGAAGCTTGATCGCCTTCGGGCGTTTCCGGATGCTCGACCTTGGCGATCTGACGTGGAACAAGGAGCAGGAGCTCGTGTGCCCGAACAACCTGCTCGGCACAGTCGACGTGTATCTGACGACGCATCACGGACTCGCGCAGTCAAACGCACCGGTGATCGTCCACGCGCTGAAGCCGCGCGTCGCGATCATGAACAACGGTCCGAAGAAGGGTGGATCCGCGGAGGCGATGGCGACGGTCAAAAGCTCGCCCGGACTCGAAGACTTCTGGCAGCTGCACTATGCGCTGGATGCCGGCAAGGCGGTGAACATGCCGGACGCGATGATCGCGAACCTCGACGAGTCCGCGGCCCACTACATCAAGCTGACGGCGCAGCGGGATGGAAGCTTTACGGTGACAAACTCCCGCACCGGCCAGACGAAGTCGTACGCTGCATCGCCTAGCGGCTCTCGATCCGGTAAAGCTGCGTCTTCGTCCGCAGATAGAACGCGCGGCCGTCAATCGCCGCGGACGCCATGAAGCCGTCGTCCAGCGTGCTCTCGGCGAGCACCTTGAACTCGCGTCCCGCTTCGATCACCGTCGTCCGGCCGTCTTCGCTGAAAAAGTAGATCCGTCCTTCGGCGAGGATGGGTGACGCGGAGTAGCTGTCGGGAACGCGCGAGTGCCAGACCTCGGCTCCGGTCTTCGCGTCGAGGCAGGTGACGATTCCCGTGTCGTTGACCATGAAAAGCAGGCCGTCAGCGAACAGGAGCGAAGGTTTGTTGGGCGCGCCGCGCGCCACTTTCCACGCGACCGAGCCGTCCGGGTGAATGGCGTAGACCTGGCCGGTATTGAACCCGGTGGTGTAGAAGATCAGCCCATTGCCGACCACCGGGCGCACGCTCGACGAGTACTGCGCGCGCTCCTCGAGGCGCCACAACTCCTTACCCGTCAGCGGATCGTATCCATACGCCGCCTTCGATCCGAGGCTGATCATCACCGGATTCCCTTGCCACGTGACGATCTGCGGCGTCGCGAACGCCTTGCGCAGGTCGCCCTCCGCCTGCGGCCTGCCCTTCGCATCCAGATCCTGAAAATCGATCGAGCGCGGTGTCTTCCAGACGGTCTTGCCGGTTCGCTTGTCGAGCGCGACAACGTACTGCACGTCGCTGCCGTCGAAGTGCATGATGAGCAGATCGCGGAACAGCACAGGGGACGAACCGGCGCCGCGGAAGTGATTGCACTCCAGATCGCGACGCGTCCACAGCACCTTTCCCGTCGCCGTATCGAGCGCGGCGGTCCCCGGCGAGCCGAATGTCACGTAGACGCGTCCCGCTTCGATCACCGGCGTCGGCGATGCGTAGCTGTTGAACGAGTGCGCGAACTGGGGATTTGGCACATCGAACAGCTTCAGGTCGAAGAGGATCTTTCCTGTGTCCTTCGCGACGGCGACGGCAAACAATTCTTTCCCATCCGGCGTCGCCGTCGTCATCCAGATCTGGTTGCCAAGAATCACCGGTGACGACCATGCGCGTCCGTGAATGGGCGTCTTCCACCGGACGTTCTCGGTCTCGCTCCACTTGATCGGCAGCCCGGTCGCCGTCGACACACCATTCCCCTCTGGGCCGCGAAACTGCGGCCACTGGGCAAGAAGCGCGACCGTCAGCGCGAACGCCTGGATCATTTCGTCGGTTTCGGCTCTACCTCGTAATTGATGAGGATTACGAGATCCTCGGTTCCCGTCTGCTTGAGGCTGTGCGAGCTGCCGGTGCGCGTGAGCACCGCGGTGCCAGGAGTGATGTCGACGGACTTCCCGTCCAGCGTCATCGTTCCCCTGCCGCTCAGCACGTAATAGATCTCGTCTTCCTTCTGTTCGTGCAGGCCGATGCCGGAGCCGGGCTTGAGCGCGCGCTTGCGAAACACGAGCTTCAGGTTCGGCACCTTGCTGAAGAACGAGTATCCGACGGTCTGGCCGCCGCCGTTATGCGTGCCCGGCTCCTCCTTCGCAACCTCGCTATCGTGCTGGATGATGTAGCCGCCGGGTGCCGGCTTCTCCTGCGTGGCGAGCGCGTGCATGCCCGCGCCCGCCGCCATGAACGCAATCGCCGCAAGCGGCATCTGCCATCTGGCATTCATCATTTCGGCTCCTCACTTTGTCTGGATACTGCGGAACGATAAATCGCTTCGACGATCGCGACGCTGCGGCGTCCTTGACGGGCGTCGCAGGCGGGCGTCCTCTTCTGTCTGACCGCGGCAATGAAATCCTCGAACACGCGACGATGCGGCGTCGCGTCGGCGACGGTTGCCGGCCGCGCCGGATCCTCGTGGACGATGCTTCCCTTCGTGCCGGTCACTTCGAGACGACGGGGAAAACCGGGAAATGCCGCGGTCGTCGCCTCGATCGTGCCCACGGCGCCGCTCTCGAATTCAAGGAGCGCGGCGGCCGTGTCCTCTACTTCAATATCGTGCAGCCGTGTCGCCGTACGGCCCGTCACGCGCGCCACTGGTCCCATCAGCCACACGAGTGCGTCCACCGTATGAATCCCCTGATTCATGAGCGCGCCGCCGCCATCGAGCTTCCACGTCCCGCGCCACCGCGATCCACTGTAATACTCGGGCGGGCGGTACCACTTCACGTGGCCTGACGCGAACAGCGGAACGCCGAGCTCTCCGCTTTCGATCTTTGCTTTGAGCGCCACCATCTCGGGCGCGAGACGCTCCTGGAAGAAGACCCCGGCCTTGACTCCTGCGCGATCGGCTTCGGCGATCAGCGCATCGATCGCCGCCGTCGTCGTATCGAGCGGCTTCTCGACGAGAACATGAATGCCCCGCCGGACGGCGGCCGTGGCCTGTGCCGCGTGCAGTCCCGACGGGCTGCCGATGGCGACGATGTCCATCGGATGCGCCAAGAATGCCTCGAGGTCCTGAAATGCGACAGCGCCGGCCGAAGCAGCCAGCGCCGTGGTTTTCTGTTCATTCGCGCCGCAAACGGCGACGACCTCGACGCCGTCGATCGCGCGCGCCGCGCGGACGTGCGTCTCGCTGATCCCGCCCGCGCCAATAATGCCGATACGAACGACGAACCCCTATTTCAACTTCTTGATTTCGATCTTCCGGTACCAGACCTGGTCGCCGTGATCCTGCACGAGGATGTGGCCGCTCTGCGGCGTGCCGAAGCGCGCGATGTCCTTGAACTTGCTCTTGGCAACCGCGGCCTTCAGCTCTGGCGACTCGAGGTCGTACTCGAGCACGGTCTTGCCGTTGAGCATGTGCGTGACATGCTTGCCTTTGACGATCACTTCGCTCGTATTCCACTCTCCCGCGGGCTTGATCGGGCGGTCGTGCGCCGGAAACACGTCGTAGAGCGCGGCGGTCTGGCGATGCGGACCGATCTTCGCGTCGGGGTGCCGCTCGTCGTCGATCATCTGGTACTCGTGGCCGATCGCGGATGGCTGATCCTCGAGCACGAAGTACTTCATGCCGCTGTTGCCTCCCTGAGCGATCTTCCATTCCCAGCGGAGGTCGAACTGGTCGTAAGTGGCGTCAGTGATGAGATCGCGCGCGCCGTGCGTATCTCCAGCGCCGCTCGGCGACACGGTGAGGATCCCGTTCTCGACCTTCCACCGTGAGTCCGTCGCGTCGGTCTTCTTGTAACCGCGCCACCCATTCAGCGACTTGCCGTCGAACAGCTGGGTCCAGCCGCCGTTCGAAGCCGTCGTTGTGGTGGTCGCGGCGGGTTTCTTTGTCGGGGGCTGTGCCTGCGCATTCACGCGGCCGGCGAGCGGCGCGAGGGCCACGAGCGAAGCGGACACGGCCATGGCGAGCTTGAATTTGGTAGTCATGTGGTAGAGACTTTACCGCTAAAGTAGGCCGTTCACAAGGAGCAACGTTTCATGCGCGGGGCAAGTTCCATCGGTATTCTCGCTGTCGTTGCCGCTCTCGCCGTGCCAATGCGCGCGGCGAGCGGCGTCGATGTCAAAGTCAACGAAGCGGCGAAGCGCGTCGACATCACGATCGACGGCAAGCCGTTCACGTCATACATCTGGCCGTCCACGCTGAAGAAGCCGGTGCTCTATCCGCTGCGTACGGCGAAGGGCACGCTCGTCACGCGCGGGTTCCCGCTCGATCCGCGGCCGGGGGAACGCGTCGATCATCCGCATCATGTCGGCCTCTGGCTGAACCACGGCAACGTGAACGGCCTGGATTTCTGGAACAACTCCGACGCGATCAAGGCTGCGGACGCGCCGAAGATGGGGACGATCTACCACCGGCGGATCGTCGACGCGAAAAGCGGCGCCGACAAGGGAGAACTCGTCGTTGAGACGGCGTGGATGACGCCTGACAACAAGCAGCTGCTCAAGGAGACGACGACGTTCATCTTCCGCGGCGGCGCCGACGCGCGCACGATCGATCGCATCACGACGCTGACGGCGCTCGATCAGAAGGTCACCTTCAAGGACAGCAAGGAGGCGTTCTTCGGGATGCGCGTGACGCGCGCGCTCGAGCAGCCGGCCGAGAAGGCGGAAGTTTTCACCGATGCTTCGGGCAAGGCGACCCCCGTTCCCGTCTTGGACAACAAGGGCGTCACGGGCAAGTACGTGAGCAGCGAGGGCAAGGAAGGAGACGCCGTCTGGAGCACGCGCGGGAAGTGGACGATGCTCGGCGGCACGGTGGACGGGGAACCGGTGACGCTCGCGATTCTCGATCATCCCTCGAACCCCGGCTATCCGACGCACTGGCACGCCCGCGGCTACGGGTTGTTCGCGGCGAACCCGCTCGGCGACAAGGAGCTGAACGAGGCCAAACCGTTCAACTTCACGCTGGAGCCCGGGCAGTCGGTCACCTTCAGATATCGCGTGCTCATCCTCAGCAGCCCGCCATCGCGCGAGCGCATCGAGCGCGAATCCGCCACGTTCGCGCAGGACCCCGCGACGGGCAAGCGTTGATGGACGCCGCCGCCGAACACGAAGAGAAGCTCGAACGCGTCCGGCGGATCGCACGCGACGGCGGTTTCGACGGCGTCCTGCTCGCGGCGCACCACAACATCGCATGGCTGACGAGCGGCCGCGGGAATCGCATCGACGCGAGCCGCGAGGCCGGCACCGCGCGTCTCCTCGTGACGGCGGATGGACGGCGGTTCGTGCTCGCCAACGCGATCGAAATGCCGCGGCTGCTCGATGAAGCGCTCGCGGGCCTCGATTACCTTCCGATCGAATATCCGTGGACGGACGATCAGGATCCGTCCTTCGCCGTCGGTGCGGCGCGCAAAGTCCTCGGGACTGCGGCGCTCGCGGCCGACTGGCCGCTCCCCGAGACGACGGGTGTCGAGCAGAGGCTGATGCGCGCACGCGTCCAGCTCACGGATGGAGAACTCGATCGTTACCGCGCGCTCGGCCGCGACGCGGGCATCGCCCTTGGCCACCTCGCGCGCGCGCTGAAACCGGGGGACGTCGAGCTGGAAATCGCGCGCAGGGTGGCGGACGCGGCCGCGAGTTTCCGCGCGAGGGCCATCGTGGCGCTGGTCGGGTCCGACGATCGCCTGCGTCACTACCGGCATCCGGTCCCCACTGAAACATCATGGCAGCACGTCGTCATGCTGGCGCTCTGCGCGGAGCGCGACGGCCTCGTCGTCTCTCTCTCTCGCATCGTCGCGAAAGGCGGTCCGGGTGACCTGGAAGCGAGAACGCGCGCCACGGCCTCGGTATTCGGGCGCGTCCTCGAGGCGACACGGCCGGGGGCGACCGCACCGCAGCTCTACGCGACGCTTGCCGGCGCGTACAAGGATGCCGGGTTTCCCAGTGAAGAGCTCAAGCATCACCAGGGAGGGGCGATCGGTTACCGCGCGCGAGAGTGGGTCGCGCATCCGCGCTCGCAGGAAGTCGTCCAGGAGCGGCAGGCATTCGCGTGGAACCCGACTATCACCGGCACCAAGATCGAGGACACGGCGCTCGTGATCGGCAACGATATCGAAATCATCACCTCGACGCCCGGCTGGCCATCGATCGAACTCGGTAACCACGTGCACGCGTCGGACATATGCCGGATCTGAACGGTGTCTTTGCCGTCCCTCCCCTTCCGCGGCGCGCCGACGGCACGCGGACGTTCGACCTCGAGGCCGCCGAACGCGTCGCGCGGCACATCGAGGCCGGCGGCATCACGCGCTTTTTGTACGGGGGCAACGCGTTTCTCTACCACGCATCGCTGGGGGAGTTCGAAACGCTCGCCGGGTGGCTCGCGCAGTTTTCCGCGAGCCGCTGGCCGATTCCGAGCATGGGTCCATCATTCGGACACGCGATGGATCAGGCGCGCATTCTCCGGAGGCATCGCTTCCAGGCTGTCATGATGCTTCCGTGCGGCGATCCGCGCGATGCGCGTGGGCTCGAAGCGGGTTATCGGGAGATCGCCGAGACGGCGGGTATCCCCCTCATCCTCTATCTGAAATCTGAAGACGCGTTCGGTGCCGACAAGGATGCGGGTCTCGACGCGGTGAGTCGGCTGATCCGCGACGGCGTGGCCATCGCGATCAAATACGCTGTGGTCCTTATGGATCCGTCCCACGATCCGTATCTCGACGGGCTGCTGCGTCGAGTAGACAAGGCAAAGGTGATTAGCGGCATGGGGGAACGCCCCGCAATCGATCACCTGCGCAATCGCGCACTCGGCGGACTGACGACCGGCTCCGGCTGCATCGCGCCGCGCCGCTGCCAGGATTTCTACGAAGCCGCGCGCGCAGAAGACTGGACGCGTGCGGAAGCGCTCCGCGAGCTGTTCATGCCGCTCGAGGATCTGCGCGACGCATGGGGTCCCGCCCGTGTGCTCCACCATGCGACTGCGTTGTGCGGTGTCGCGCCTACCGGACCCGTTGCTCCGTACGTATCGCCGCTCGATGCCGCGCAACTGGAACAGTTGAAGCCAGTCGCCGAACAATTGCGGAAATGCGACGACGCATGAAGACCCCGCGCAAGACGCCCGCTGATCTCCGCAGCCACCGCTGGTTCGGCCGGGATGACCTGCGGTCGTTCGGCCACCGCTCGCGCGCCAAGCAGGCGGGCTTCAGCGCGGAGGACATCGCGGGCAAGCCGGTGATCGCGATCCTGAATACGTGGAGCGACGCGAACCCCTGTCACACACATTTCAAGCTGCGCGCGGAAGACGTGAAGCGCGGCGTCTGGCAGGCGGGCGGCTTTCCGATGGAGATCCCGCTGCTCACGCTCGGCGAGACGTTCATGAAGCCGAGCACGCTGCTCTATCGGAACCTCCTCGCGATGGATGCCGAGGAAGCGCTGCGCGCGTATCCGATCGACGGCGTCATCCTGCTCGGCGGCTGCGACAAGACCGTCCCGGCGCTCATGATGGGCGCGACGAGCGCCAACCTGCCGGCCATTTTCGTGCCCGCCGGGCCGATGCTGCGCGGAAACTGGCGCGGACAAATTCTCGGGTCGGGCACTGACGTCTGGAAATACTGGGGAGAGAAACGCGCGGGCCTGCTCGACGACTGCGCGTGGCGTGAGATCGAGGACGGCATCGCGCGCTCGTTTGGCACGTGCATGACCATGGGGACGGCATCGACGATGGCGGCGACCGTCGACGCACTCGGCATGACGCTCCCGGGCGCGTCGTCGATCCCCGCGGCCGATTCGTCGCACCCGCGCATGGCATCCGCGGCAGGACGCCGCATCGTCGAAATGGTCTGGGAGGATCTGAAGCCGCGCGACATCATGACGACGGCGGCGTTCGAGAACGCGGTGACGGCGGCCATGGCGATCGGCGGATCGACGAACGCGATCATCCATCTCGTCGCGATGGCAGGACGTGCCGGCGCGACGCTCGATCTGGATCGCTTCGACGAGCTTTCGCGCCGCACGCCATTCGTCGCGAACATCCGGCCGTGCGGCGAGTTCCTGATGGAGGACTTCTATTACGCGGGCGGCCTGCGCGGTGCGCTCGATCGACTGCGCGATCTTCTGAACCTCGATTGCCTGACGGTGACCGGCCGCACGCTCGGCGAGGAGCTCGAAGGCGCGATCGTCTGCAACGACGAGGTGATCGCCCGACGCGAGGCCCCGATCGCGGCTGAGGGAGGCGTGGCGGTGCTGCGCGGGAATCTCGCGCCTGGCGGCGCGGTCATCAAGCACACCGCAGCCGAACGGCGCCTCCTCACCCACGCCGGTCCGGCCGTCGTCTTCGCTGATTACAACGATCTGGAGCGGCGGATCGACGATCCATCGCTACCCGTAACCGCGGACTCCGTGCTGGTGCTGCAGAACGCCGGTCCGCTCGGCGGGCCAGGCATGCCCGAGTGGGGCATGCTGCCGATCCCCAGGAAACTGCTCGCGGAGGGCGTGCGCGATATGGTGCGCATCTCCGACGCGCGCATGAGCGGCACGAGCTACGGTGCGTGCGTGCTGCACGTCGCGCCGGAGTCATTCGTCGGCGGTCCGCTCGCTCTTGTCCGGGACGGCGACATCATCGAGCTCGACGTGCCCGCGCGACGCCTCTCACTGCGCGTCACCGACGAGGAGCTCGCGAAGCGCAAGGC
Source organism: Vicinamibacterales bacterium (assembly GCA_035637115.1). GTDB lineage: Bacteria > Acidobacteriota > Vicinamibacteria > Vicinamibacterales > 2-12-FULL-66-21 > JAICSD01. The sequence goes on along the minus strand of DASPXV010000109.1, from coordinate 15,152 downwards.
TGCGTGGAAACCTCGCGACACGCCGTACCCACGCGGCTACGGCCAGCTCTATGCGCGGCACGTCACGCAGGCGGACAAGGGGTGTGATTTCGATTTTCTCGAAGGAACGGCCCCTATCGCGGAGCCGGAGATTCACTGACGTCCGATGTCCGATGGCCGATATCCGATGTTCGATATCCGATGGGCGATGGGCGATGGGCGATGACCGACGACCGATGACCGATGACCGATGTACTTGTACCTTCCGGCTTCAGGCGGAAGATCTCGGCAACGCCCTGAGAGCACCGGTTGATATCCCACCGTCAACCAGCAGCGTCTGTCCGGTCACGTACGCGCTTGCGTCTGAGGCGAGAAAGATGACAGCGCCTTCCAGATCTTCATAGGCGCCTGGACGTTTGAGGGGAATCCGATCGACGAGGTAATCGACCCAGGTCTGGTCCTGGTACATGACCTGGTTCTGCGCGGTCTTGAACCACCCTGGCGCCAGACAGTTCACTGTGATGCCGTACGGCCCCCAATCGTCGGCGAGGCTCATCGTCAGCTGCTTGATTCCGCCGCGACTGGCGCCGTACGGGCCCAGGCCGGCGTAGCCGGCCACCGAGGTCACCGACCCGATGTTGATGATACGGCCGTAGCGGCGGGGGATCATGAGCCGCGCCGCCGCCTGCGCAACGAAGAACGGGCCGCGCAGATTCGTGTCGAGGATCGTGTTCCAATCGTCCCAGGTCACGTCGACCGCGGGCTTACGGATGTTGCAGCCCGCATTATTGACCAGGATGTCGATTTTCCCGAACGCATCGTGCGCGGCATCGACCGCGCGACGGATGCTCCACTGCTCGCGCACGTCGAGTTCGAGCCGCACGGCTCGACGTCCGAGCGCCTCGATCTGCGAGCACGGATCGTTCAATGACTCGAGCGTGCGGCTCGTAATTGCGACGTCAGCCCCGGCGCGCGCGAGCGCCTTTGCGAACGTCAGCCCCAGGCCGCGACTCGCTCCCGTAATCAGCGCGGTTTTTCCAGCCAGATCGAACTGCGTCATTGCACCTCGGACATCGGACATCGGACATCGGACATCGGATCTCGGACATCGGATCTCGGTCATCGGACCTGGTCATCGCCCATCAGCCATCGAACCATCGGCCATCGCCCATCGCCCATCGGCCATCGGCCATCGACCATCGGTCATCGACCATCGGTCATCCGTCATCGGCCATCGGCCTCACGGTGTGAGCACGACCTTCATGAGCCCCTCGCCGCCGCGGTGGAGCCGATCGAACCAGGCCTGTCCCTCTTCGAGCGGCGCGATCGCGCTGATCAGCGGCGCGACGTTTACCGCACCAGACGCCAGCAACTCGATCGCGCGCGGATATTCCCCGCTCGACGCGCACGATCCGAACAGCGTGATCTCGCGGCTGACGACAGCCTGGAGCGGCAGCGGAACTTCAGGGGTCACGTTACCGACGAGCGTCACGGCGCCCCCCTTACGAACGCAGCGCACCGCGGCAGCTAGCGTCTGCGAGAGTCCCACGACTTCGTACGCGTGATCCGCGCCTGATACTTCGGCGGCATCGGCCAGCGAACTCTCCGCGCCCATCCGCTCCGCGAGCGAGCGGCGGCTGGCGTCTGGATCGACGGCAGTGATCGACGTGCAGCCGTAGGCGCGAAGCACCTGGGTGACCAGCAGCCCGATCATGCCGCAGCCGATCACGACGATGCGATCGGACGGTGCGGGTCGGCGCCGGTCGACGGCGTGGATCGCGACGGCCAGCGCCTCCGCCATCGCCGCATGTTCGAACGCGAGCGAATCGGGCAGGCGATGCATGATCCGCGCGGGCACCGCGACGAACTCGGCGAAGGCGCCGTGGCGGCGATAATCGCCGCACGACACGCCCAGCACCATCCGCGCGTCGCAGAGGTTCACTTCCCCACGCCTGCAGAACTCGCAGGTGCCACAATAGACCGTGGAATCGAACGTCACGCGATCGCCTGGGGCGAATCCGCTCACGTCCGACCCGACGGTCTCCACGGTCCCGGCGGCTTCATGTCCCATCACCAGCGGCGGGATCCGACGGCCAGTGACGCCGGTATATCCGTGGATATCGCTGCCGCAGACCCCGCACGCGCGCACGCGCACGAGGACCTCATCGCTGGCGGCGACGGGCGCCGGCATCTCGGCAATCGAGACGGTCCCGTATTCAGTGAGTAGCAGGGCCTTCAAAGGTTTCCTCGGTCATCGGTCATCGGCCATCGGCCTCGCGGCCTATGTTAGCGTAGCCGCATGCCGACGATCGCGACGCTCGCCGTGCTCCTGATGTCATTCGCGGCGCAGCTCACGCCTGCGCCGCGTCCCGAATGGGACGACACGACCGTCCTCCACGTCAACACCGCGAAACCGCACGCCACGATGATGGTGTATCCGTCGGCGGATCTGGCGCGCCTGGACGATCCGCTGCAATCTCCGTGGTTTCAGTCGCTCAATGGCACGTGGAAGTTCATGCCGTCACCGCGGCCGTCCGCGCGCCCGATCGATTTCTACCGGCCTGATTTCAACGACGGATCGTGGCGCACCATCGCCGTCCCGGGCAACGTCGAGACACAGGGCTATGGAATGCCGATTTACGTGAACATCGGCTACGCGTTCCAATACGACCGGCAGGATCCACATCCGCCGCACGATGACAATCCGGTGGCGTCGTACCGCCGTACGTTCACCGTACCTGCCGGCTGGAACGGACGGCGCGTGCTGCTGCATTTCGCCGGCGTGGACTCGGCGTTCTACGCGTGGGTGAACGGCAAGAAGATCGGATACAGCGAAGACAGCCGCACGCCCGCCGAGTTCGATATCACGCCGTACCTTCAGGCTGGAACCAACACGCTCGCGGTCGAGGTGTATCGGTTCAGCGATGGATCGTTTCTCGAAGACCAGGACATGTGGCGTCTCAGCGGGATTTTTCGAGACGTTTACCTGTGGAGCACTGCGACCGAGCACGTGCGCGACTTCGAAATCCACGCGGATCTGGACGCCACGTACCGCGACGGCACGATCGCGATGAAAGCCTTCGTGAACAACGCGGGTGGATCGGCAGGCTCCGGCGACGTCACGCTCGATCTGCTCGACGCTGGCGGCCGCACGGTCGTGTCGCAGACGAAGAGCTATCGCACGCCCGCGGCTGGTGAGACGACCGTCGACTTCTTGCTGCCGGTACGGGCCCCGCACAAATGGTCGGCCGAAACGCCGTCCCTGTATCGGGCGCTGATCACACTCAAGAACGGCTCGCGGGACGTCGTCGAAGTCATTCCGGCGACGGTCGGTTTCCGCAAGATGGAAATCCGCGACGGCCGTTTCCTCGTCAACGGCCAGGCCGTTCTGATCAAGGGCGTGAATCGCCACGAACACGATCCGGAGCATGGACACTACGTCCCGCGCGAGGTGATGATCCGCGACATCGAGCTGATGAAACAGCACAACGTGAACGCGGTCCGGACCTCGCATTACCCCAACACGCCGGAGTGGTACGAGCTCGCGGCGCGCTACGGCCTGTACGTAATGGACGAAGCGAACATCGAATGCCACGGGTTCGGCACGAACCCCCAGAACCGCCTGACGAACGATCCGGCATGGACCGCCGCCTACGTGGACCGGGTCCAGCGCATGGTCGAGCGTGACAAGAACCTTCCCGCAGTCGTCTTCTGGTCACTGGGCAACGAGTGCGGCGACGGCACGAACATGGCCGCGGCGTACCAGTGGCTCAAACGCCGCGATCCGGCGCGCCCGGTCCACTACGAAGGATCCGCCAGCCGCAACGGTCCGAACAGCGACATCAACTCGTTCATGTACCCGCCGCCCACGACGGTGGTCCAGCGCGCGCAGGCGCGCCCGCAGGTTCCGGTCATCCTCTGCGAGTACTCGCACGCGATGGGTAACAGCAGCGGTGGACTCAAGGAGTACTGGGACGTGTTCTATTCGGGAACGAACGCGCAGGGCGCCTTCGTCTGGGACTGGGTGGATCAGGGAATCCGGCAGCCGATTCCGGGCGGCAGCGGCACGTTCCTCGCCTACGGCGGCTGGTGGGAAGACCGCCGCGCCGTCCGCAACGACAACAACTTCAATCAGAACGGCTTAATCTCCGCCGATCGCGTGCCGCACCCCGGGCTCTCCGCGATCAAGTACGTCTATCGCTATCTCCACGCCGAGCCCGTGGATCTCTCCGCCGGGACTATCAAGGTGAAGAACTGGCACGACTTCATCAACGCAAGGGAGGAGGCCGTCGGCGTCTGGGAAGTAATCCGCGACGATGGCAAGGTCGCGGCGTCAGGAGATCTGCCGGAGCTGGACATCGCGCCACGCGCGGAGAAGACAGTGAAGCTGCCGCTGCCCGCCAGCCTGCCGTCGAACACATCGTCGCGACACCTGAAGCAGGAGTACTGGCTCAATGTCCGCTTCCTGCTGCGCGACGACACGCAATGGGCAAAGAAGGGCCACGAGCTCGCGTGGGAACAGTGGAACCTGCCGTTTCGATCGAACTCCGGAACTGTCGGCGGCATCGAGCCCGTTCCGGCGCTCACGATGCGCGAGAGCGGCCACCTGATTCGCTTCTCCAGCGATCGTGTCGCGGTAATTTTCGATCGCCTGCAGGGCACGATCGGGAGCTACAGCGTCGACGGCGTGAAGATTCTGGATCGCGGGCCGATCCCGGATTTCTGGCGCGCAATGACCGACAACGACCTCGGCGCGTGGAAATCGGTGCTCGAGACTGCGCGCAAGGACGCGAAGCTGGACGTCACGGTCTGGCGGAAGGCTGGTGCCGCGTGGAGCGTGAAGAGCGTCCAGGCGAGGCGGCTTGACGCCGGCGCGGCGCAGGTCGTCGTCCAGGCGGATCTGCCGCTGGTCGGCGCCAAGTACACGATGACCTACACGATTGACGGCGCCGGCGATATCGTGGTGGAAGGCGCGTACACTCCGGGCACGGCGCCGATCGCCATGATGCCGCGCGCCGGAATGGAATTGATCGTGAGTCCGGGCTTCGACCGGCTTGCGTGGCTCGGGCGGGGCCCGGCGGAGACATACGTCGATCGCCAGTTCGAGCGTATCGGCTTGTTCAAATCGAACGTCGCGAAGGAGTGGGTCGAGTACTCGCGGCCGCAGGAAAATGGCAACAAGACCGACGTCCGCTGGTTCTCGCTGACCAACGAACGCGGTGCCGGGCTGATGGCGATCGGCGACCCGCTGCTCAGCGCCGCCGCGAGGCACGCGACGAAGGACGATATCGAGCAGGCGGCCTACACGTTCCAGCTTCCCGCGCGGCAGGAGATCCGCCTGAACCTGGATCTGAGACAGATGGGAGTTGGCGGCATCGACAGCTGGAGCCGCAATGCATGGCCGATGGAGCCGTACCGCATCGCGGGCGACCAGCCGTTCCGCTATCAGTACCGGCTCGTGCCGATTAGAGGAAACGCGCCGCCTGCTGCCACACGGTGAGGCCGGCGAGCACGCCGAAGAACACGATCGCCCAGATCAGGACCGCCAGGCGGAATGATCGTACCTTGATCGGCGCGGGGAGATGACGACGATTGAGCGCGATCAACAGGCCCGAATACAGGAACATCATCGTCCCGCCCACGCACGCCGAGATCACCAGCAGCACCATCGGCTGATTCAGCCCGGCGAGGATGATGCCGCAGCCGATCGCCACGAGCCCCCAGACCAGCCAGAAGTACAAACGGCTTTCCGTCACCGCGGACTCCCGGAAGTACGCCGTCTTCAACACGTCCGCCGCGAGGCGGCTCGTGTAGTCGGTAATGCCCATCGCCGAGCCGAACAGCGAAAACGCACCTGTCGCCCAGAACAGGACGCCGAACCAGGGACCGACGAGCGCCTGCAGCTTGCGTCCTTCAATCCGGAGGAACATCGGTGAGTTGGGAAGTCCCGTTTCTCCGTACAGCACCGAGTGCGACAGCATCGACGTCAGCGTGATCGTCACGATGCTGACGACGGCAAAGGTCCAGAACTGTTCGACGTTGGCAAAGCGCCACCAGCGGCGCCAGCGAGCCATGTTCCCCGCGTCCGGCTCGAACGCATAGCTGGTGACGACGCTCGCGCTGGCCTGCTCTTCGCCCGTCAGCGGGCTTACGAGCCGGGGAATGTACTGTCCCATGCCGAAGCCCTTGTCGCGGATCCAGTTGCTCTGGCAGAGATTCTGCCCGCCGCCGGAACCGGCAAAGGCGACGGCGCCGAGCAGCAGCGCGAATCCCAGCTGCGCCGGCACGGTCCCGACGCTCGTCACGACCGCCGGCAGCGCGCGCCACGTGTCCGCCTTCACCGCGAGCACGAGCGCCAGCGCTACGAGTGTCAGCACCATCGCGACCTTCAGGAAGATCAGCCGCTCCAGCGCGTTGTAGACGACAGGCGCGAGTGTCAGCGCGACGCCGATCACCACGAGCATGCCGACCGCGATGTAAGTGGAGTTACCGCCGAACAGGAACGTCGACAGCGTCGCTGAGCTGAGCACCCATCCGGGCCACAGGTTGCCGAAGTAGACGAGGACCGCGAAGACGAGTCCCCAGTGTTTCCAGAACCGGTTGAACCCCGCGAGCGCGGTCTCGCCCGTCGCCAGCGTGTAGCGCTCGATCTCGAGGTTCAGGAACAGCTGCGTGAGGATGCCGAGGATCGCGGCCCAGAGGAACACGAGCCCGACCTGCGACGCGATGTAGGGCCAGAGAATGAACTCGCCGGAGGAAATACCGACGCCAGCGGCGACGATCCCGGGGCCGACGATCTTCCAGAGCTGCCGTGGCGGCTCTGGAAGATCCCGAACGACTACCAAACGATCTTGAACCCGAGCTGGATATCGCGAGGGAGATTGTTCTGGCTGGTCACCTTGCCGAAGTTGGCGTTCGTGGGATCGGTGTTCGCGTCGTTGAACACGACCACGTTGAACGCGTTGAGGAACTCCACGTTGAACTGCGCGCGCACGCGCCCGGCCATCGGCACCTGTTTGACGATCGAGATGTCCCACAGTTTCAGGAACGGGCTGCGCACGGTGTCGATTCTCGATGGGAAGTAGCGGATGTTGTTCGACAGGCGAATCCGCGGGTCGGCGCGCTGCTTGACGGGATCGTCCACGCCATTGGTCTGGACCGCGGCGTCGTGGAAATAGAACCCGCTGATGTCGAACACGGGCGCGTCGACGTTATTGGTATATTTCGCCTTCAACACGTCGACGTCACCGTTGAAGTAGATATTGCGGCTGCCGAAGTCGAGCGGCCGGCCGCTCTGGAATTGCCCGATGGCATTCACGCTCCAGCCGCCGACGAACGCGTTGGCCACACCGGAAGCGCCGCTGCCCCAGTGGCGTCCGTGGCCGAAGGGCAGTTCGTAGAGGATGCTCGACGTCACGCGGTGTGGCACGTCGTTTCTCGACAGGCGGTTCTCGTAGGTCGTGTCAGTCGCATTGAGCTTGAACACGCGCTCCGTGAAGTGTGAGTAGGTGTAGGTGCCGATGATCGAGTAGCCCTTCGCGAAGCGCTTTTCGACCTTCACCTGGCCCGAATCGTACTGACTCGTGCCGTCCGACGCGTTGGTCGGCACGTTGCCGAACTGCGGATACGGCCGCAGGAGCTGCGATCGCGCGACGGTCGGGCCATTGAAGCCCGTCGGCAGCAGACCCGAAAACGGATTGAACACGTTCGCGCCGAGGAAGTCGATCACCGCCTGGTCGCGAGCGCGATTCGTCGACAGGTACTGCGCCGGGATCGAGTTCAGTTCCTTGTCCGTCGTCAGATCGTAACCATGGCTGCCGACGTAGCCGGCTTCCAACAGCCACAGCCCCGGCAGCTCGCGCTGCACGTTCACCAGGTACCGCATCAATTGTCCGTTGTTGAAATCGACCGGTGCGAAGCGGTCGAAGGACTGACCGAGAAACGTGTTCGGTCCGAGCGTGTTGTCCGGCGGGGTAAGAAGTCCGAACGGATACGGATTACTCAGCGTTGACTGAAACGTGAGTCCGCGATCCTGGCTGGCGGTGATCGGCGTCGCCTGTGAGAACCCGTTCTGATTGACGCCCGAGATGATGAACGGAATCGTGTAGATCCCCGTGCCGCCGCGGACGACCGTCTTGTCGTTCCACTTGTAGGCGAAGCCGAGGCGAGGCTGGATGTTGTTCGTGTCGGCGCTCCAGAAACCGCGCTTGCTGTCCGACGCGAACTGCACGCCGCCGCGCGCCTTCCAGACGGACGCGGGGATTTCCGGAATCGGATTGGCGGCGTAGGCCGCTTCCGCCCTGCTCGTGATCGACAGCGTCGCGTTCGGATCGAATCCACGGAGGTTGCGGTTCTGCGAGTCGGTCGTCGCCCCTTCATAGTCGTAGCGAACGCCGAGATTCAACGTGAGACTGTTCGTGACCTTCCAGTCGTCCTGCACGAACATCCCGTGGTACCACGTGTCGTTCAGGCGCGTGGTGTTGAGGTCGAGCGAGCCGCCCGTCGGGTAGCCGAGAAGGAAGCTCGCCACATCCTGGAAATTCTGCACGGCGGAGTTGTCCTGCTGGCGCGTGAAGGCGCCGCTTCTTGTGATGATGTACTCCCCTGCTCGCCGTTCCTGGTTCATGTTGAATTCGTGGTAGAGGCGCGCGTCGTAGCCGGCGCGAATGGAGTGGTTGCCTGCCAGCCGCGTATACGTCGGCTGGAACGAGTAGATCGTATGCGTCGTCGTGCCGGCGAGGTTGTCGCCGATGTCACGCAGTGTGTCGAAATTGAAGAGGGGGAAATAACGCGCCCCGCCAAAAAGCGCGGTCACGCTGGGGGCGAAACCGAGCGTCGCGGGATCGAAGATGCCCTCGTGCTGGCGCACGTTCGGTTCGCGGAACCGCTGCCAGCCGCCGCGAATGTCCCATAGCGAGCTCGAGCTCTGCGTGTAGGTATGGGTGTAAGTGACGCCGTCGTTCTTCCGATAGAGGAAGTTCCCGGTCGGCACCACGCCGTTCACCGTCCCGAGCTGCGCGTTGCGCGCTTCACGGCGATCGTTGCGTGTGTAGCGCGCCATCGCCCGCTGCTTCGAGGTAATCGTGTGATCGAAACGCGTCGAAACTGAATAGAAGTCGTCGCTGCGGGGATTGGCGTAGAAGAAGTTGTCCTGCCCGGTCGCGTTCGCCGCCTGGTTGGGCAGCGGGTAATAACTCAGCACCTTCTGCGCGATCGAGTTGAGACGATTCGACGGGATGATGTTGTTCAAGAACGGCTGGCGCACGACGCGCGAGCCCACCGTCTGCGCCGTCAGCGGGTCGTAGATGATGATCCCCTGCGACAGCAGCTCGGAAAAGTCGCCGTTGCGCATCGCCTGCGTCGGCACCGTCTGCGACAGCGGCTCCGGGAATTCGTCGTAGAGCCACTCGAGAGCGCCGAAGAAGAACGTCCGATTGTGTCCGTTGTACAGACCGGGGATGACGAGCGGTCCGCCGATCGTGCCGCCGGGACGCTTGTAGGCCAGCTTCGGCTTCTCCGCATTGTTCTTGATGACGAAGAAGTCCTCTTCTGCGAGTTTCTCGGAACGGTAGTAGGTGTAGCCGGAACCTTTCAAGGTATTGGTGCCGCTCTTGAGAGTCACGTTGACCGTGGCGCCGGCAGTGTGGCCGCTGGCGGCATCGAAGCTCGCGGTCTCGACCTTGAATTCCTGTACGGCACCCGCCGGCGGAACAAATGCGACGCGACGCCCGTTGGCCATGTTGGGCGATCCGTCGAGCGTGAACTCGTTGCCGCCTGTCCCGCCGCCGGTCACGATGTCAGAGGTGCCGCCGTTGTCGAACGGCCGCGAGAACTTTAGGTCGCCGACGTATGCGGTGCCGGCCGCGAGGCGCGCAAGGGCGAACGGATTGCCGTCAGATAGCGGCATCATCGCAATCGTCTTCTCGCCAATCGTCTGGCCGGTCGACCCGGTGGTCGTCGCCAGCAGCGGGGACTCGGCCGAGACAGTGACGGTTTCCGCCATCGCGCCAACCTCGAGCGTCAGATCGACCCCGAGCCTTTCACCGACGCGGACTTCGAGATTCTGGCGGACTACTTTCTTGAAGCCCGACAGCTCGGCAGCGATCGCGTAGGTGCCAGGATTCAGGAAGAGGATCGCGTAGTCCCCTTCGCTGTTGGTGGTCGTCGTGGATGCGACGTTGGTGGCCACGTTGGTGGCGGTGACGGTGACGCCGGGCATCCGCCCTCCCGACGAATCGACGACGCGGCCCGTTATCCCCCCGCGGAAGTCCTGGGCGGTGGCGCTCACCGACGCCGCGGCAAGCGCGAACAGCACAAACAACAACCGTTTCATTGCTCCCCCTCCAATGAACCTGATACCGGATGCGCGAAGTATAGACTACTCCGTCGGGGCAAAAAGCAACAGATTCCTTTGACTTTAGCGGTAAAGTATGAAATCTTCCTGCCGCCGGTAATGTTCGATCTCCAGGGGAAGGCCGCCGTCGTGACCGGGGCGGGCTCGGGCATCGGGGCGGCCATCGCAAGGCTCTTCGCGCGGCGCGGCGCCACCGTCGCGGTTGTCGATCGCGACGCCGGGGCCGCCGCCGCCATCGCGGCGGAAATCCAGAACGCGGGCGGCGCGGCATCGAGCCATGCGTGCGACGTGTCCGACCCGTCCGCGGTCGAGTCCCTGTTCGGGAGCCTCCGCCGAGTCGACATCCTCGTCAACAACGCTGGCATCGCGCACGTCGGTACCATCGAGCAGACGACGCCAGAGGATCTGGATCGGCTCTATCGCGTCAACGTGTTCGGCGTGTACCTGTGCGCGCGGGCGGCCGTGCCGATCATGCTGCGCCAGGGGGCCGGCGTCATCCTGAACATGGCGTCGATCGCCTCGCTCATCGGCCTGCCGGATCGGTTTGCGTACTCGATGACAAAGGGCGCCGTGCTCACGATGACACGTTCGATCGCGGTCGATTACATCAGGCGCGGCATCCGCTGCAACTGCATCTGCCCCGCGCGCGTGCACACGCCGTTCGTGGACGGGTACCTGGCGAAAAACTATCCGGGACGCGAAGCGGAAATGATGAAGACGCTGTCGGAATACCAGCCAATCGGCCGCATGGGGCAGCCGGACGAAATCGCGCAGCTTGCGCTGTATCTCTGCTCGGATGAAGCGTCGTTCGTCACCGGACAGGCGTATCCAATCGACGGCGGAGTCACCGCCGTATGAAGCTCGCGCGCTACGGTGAGCCGGGGGCCGAGTGCCCCGCCGTCCTCCTCGAGGACGGAACTCGCGTCGACGTCTCATCGTACGTCCGCGACTTTGACGAAGCCTTTTTCGGCGGCGATGGGATCGAGGCCCTGGGTGCGTGGCTCGCGGGTCCCGGGCGTTCTGCCCCGAAGGTGCCCGCCACGTCGCGGATTGGCTGCCCCATCGCGCGGCCCAGCAAGATCGTCTGTATCGGGCTGAACTTCCGCGATCACGCCGCCGAAAGCGACATGGATTTGCCGAAGGAGCCGGTCATCTTCTTCAAGGCCTCCACCGCGCTCGCGGGACCGAACGATCCCGTGCGCATTCCGCGCGGTGGGACAAAACTCGATTGGGAAGTGGAACTCGCCGTCGTGATCGGCCGCGCCGCCTCGTACGTCGACGAGTCGCACGCGCTGGACCATGTCGCCGGCTACGCGCTGCACAACGATTACTCGGAACGCACGTTCCAGCTCGAACGCGGCGGCCAATGGGTCAAGGGAAAGAGCGCGGACACGTTCGCGCCCATCGGCCCGTTTCTCGCCACGCGCGACGCTGTGAAGGATCCGCAGTCGCTGGACATGTGGCTGACGGTGAACGGGACGCCGCGGCAGCGCAGCACCACGGCCAATATGATCTTCGGCGTCGCAAATCTCGTCAGTTACATAAGTCAGTTCATGACCCTGCTGCCCGGAGACGTCATCAGCACCGGCACGCCCGCGGGCGTGGGCCTCGGAATGAAGCCCGAACCCATGTACCTGCGCGCCGGCGACGTCGTCGAACTCGGCATCGACGGCCTCGGGCAGTCGCGCCAGGAAGTGATCGCGCACGCATGAGCAGGCACGTCCTCGCCGTCGATCTGAAGGATGACGCGAACGTCATCGCCTCATACATCGAGCACCATCAACGCGTGTGGCCCGAGGTGCTGGAGAGTCTGCGCGCCGCGGGCGTCGAGGAGATGGAGATCCTGATGCTGGGACGCCGGCTCGTGATGATCGTCGAGACGAACGGCGACTTCCGCACGGCGTTCGAGACGCACGTTGCCTCGAGTCCGCGTGTCGCCCAGTGGGAAGCCCTGATGCGGTCGATGCAGGAACCGCCGCCCGGCCGCGACGCCGGCGAGTGGTGGGCGGTGATGCAGCCCGTCTTCAGATTCAACGCGACCGAGCCGTGCCCGATCTGAGGCAGGCCTGGCCGCGCGCTTCCCATCCGCGTCCCATCGTCCTGATTGGCGCGGGTGCGATCGCGCGAACCGCCCATCTTCCCGCGTACGCGCGTCTCCGATATCCAGTCGCGGGACTCTATGACATCGACGCCGCACGCGCGCGCGAAACGGCGGGCGCTTGCGGGATCGCGACGGTCTTCCCCACGCTGGACGCGGCGGTTCGCACGCCGAATGCAGTCTTCGATCTCGCCGTCCCCGGCGACCAGGTGCTTGGGATTCTCGAGCAGCTTCCCGAGCGGTCCGCAGTGCTCATTCAAAAGCCAATGGGGCCCGACCTGACGGCCGCGCGCCGCATCCTCGAGTCCTGCACGCGCCGCAGCCTGACGGCAGCCGTCAATTTCCAGTTGCGCTTCAGTCCCGGAATGCTCGCGCTCCACGATCTCGTCTCGCGCGGCGCACTCGGGACTCTGACCGACATCGACGTGCGGCTCGTGATCGATCAACCGTGGCACCTGTGGACGTTTCTCGAAGGGGCGCCGCGGCTCGAGGTCGTGTATCACTCGATCCACTACATCGACGCGATCCGCTGGATTGCAGGGGAGCCGCGCGGCGTCTACTGCCGCGGCGTAGGACATCCGTCGACGCCGCGACTCCGCGACACGCGGACATCGATCATCCTGGACTACGGCGATCGCCTGCGTTGCTCGCTCGTGCTCAACCACACGCACCGCGCCGGACCGAAACACCGCGCGTCCGAGATGATGGTCGAGGGGCTCGATGGCGCGGCGAGGCTCACGTGGGGGGTGAACCTCTCATACCCGTCGGGACCACCGGACACGATGGAAGTCGCGCGCGGGCAGGAGTGGCACGATGTGCCGCTGCGCGGCTCGTGGTTCACCGAAGCGTTCGAAGGGCCGATGTCGAACCTGCAGCGGTTCGTCGCAGGCGAAGATGACACGCTGATCGGCTCGGTGCACGACGCGATCAAGACGATGGCGGTGGTCGAGGCCTGCTACGCGTCGAGCGCCCAGGGAGGAACGCCGATCCCAAACGTGACGATACCCCCGCTGCAGAATGACGACCACAGGCGTGAATTCTGAGACGCGAATGCGCGCAGCGAATGAGCCACGCGAACGGAGCGGGGCTGGGGCCCCCGCCCCTCGACAGAGCTCGGGGCGCCCTGAGCACGAGTCGAAGGGCGCGCGTGAGCGTGCAGGGGGGTCCGGCGGGGCGAAGCCCCCCGGACTGATGATCGACTGCCACCAGCATTTCTGGCGCTATGAGCCGCGCGAGTACGACTGGATCGACGAGAGCATGTCGGCGATCCGGCGGGACTTTTTGCCGGACGACAGCAGACGCGAGATGACTGGCGCGGGCGTCGATGCATGCGTCGCCGTCCAGGCACGGCAGACCCTGGACGAAACGCGATGGCTGCTGGATCTCGAGGCTCAATACCCTTTCGTGCGCGCCGTCGTCGGATGGATCGACTTACAAGCGGATGTCGATGCGCAGCTGTCGGCCTTCGCCGGGCGGGATGCGCTCGCCGGCTTGCGTCACATCGTCCAGGGAGAACCGGACGGCTTTCTCGAGCGTCCAGCCTTCCTGGACGGTATCGCCCGCCTCGAGCGTTTCCATCTCGCGTATGACATCCTCGTCTATGCGCGTCAGCTGCCCGCCGCCGTGGCGTTCGCGAGGCGATTTCCTCGCCAGCGGTTCGTGCTCGATCACCTCGGAAAACCTGACGTCCGCGGTGGTGCGATTCGCGAGTGGTGCACGCACCTGAACGCGATGGCGTCGTTGCCGAACGTGTGGTGCAAGCTCTCCGGCCTCGTGACCGAGGCCGATTGGCAGGCATGGACGCCCGGGCAACTGCGTCCCTACCTGGACGCCGCGCTGAACGCATTCGGCCCGTCACGGGTCATGATGGGATCGGATTGGCCTGTCTGCCTGGTTGCCGCTTCGTACGCCGGCGTGGTCTCGCTCGTTCGCGACGCGGTGAGCGATTACTCGGAACACGAGCAGCAGCAGATCCTCGGCGGAAACGCGGCAGAATTCTATAAGGTGGGAGATTCGAGATGAAACGCCTGATCGTAGTTGTGATGCTGTTTTTCGGTGCGTGCAGCGGTGGCGATAAGTCCTCCCCTGCCACTTCCACGCCCGCCGGCTCATCGGGCATGACGATCGCCGTCATTCCAAAGGGGACGTCGCACACGTTCTGGCAAAGCATCCACGCCGGCGCGGAACGCGCGGGGAAGGAGACGGGCGCGACGATCATCTGGCGTGGACCGCTGCGCGAAGACGATCGTGACGCGCAGGTGTCGGAGGTCGAAGGGTTCGTGAGCCGCGGCGTGTCGGGCATCGTGCTCGCGCCGCTCGACGAGACCGCGCTGATGCAGCCGGTCGCCGAAGCCACGCAGAAGAAGATCCCCGTCCTGATCTTCGATTCCGGCCTCAAGGGGAACGACTACATCAGCTTTGTCGCGACGGACAATCTGAAAGGGGGACGCCTCGGCGGCGAGCGGCTTGCGCAATCGATTGGCGGAAAGGGAAAAGTGATCCTGCTGCGATACGCGGAAGGGCACGACAGCACCGGCAAGCGCGAGCAGGGCTTTCTCGACGCGATGAAGGCCAATCCGGGAATCGAAGTCGTGAGCTCGAATCAGTACGGCGGCGCGGACGTCGAGGGCGCGTACAAAAAAGCGGAGGCGCTGCTCAGCACCTATAAAAAACCGGACGGTTCCCTCGGCATCGACGGCATCTTCACGCCGAACGAGTCGG
>DASPXV010000108.1:0-84447 GCA_035637115.1 Vicinamibacterales bacterium | reverse complement strand
CGCGCGCGAACAACACGCTCATCCTGCCGGCCAATGCGTCGGACGTCGGCTCGATGATTGCGCTCGCGATGAAGTCGATCCAGGCCGCATCGCCGGGAACGGCATCGCGGTAAGATCAGTGTCTCTGCGCGTCCTCTGAGTTCTCTGAGCCTCAGTGGGGTACGTCGTGACAAGCAGCCACAGGTTCAGAGATCCCGCAGGCGGTCGGCTGCGGCGCGCAGCGTCTCGTCTTTCTTCGCAAAACAGAATCTCAAGGCCAGCGGAGGCGCTTCTTTGTAGAGGAACGCCGATGTGGGAATCGATGCGACGCCGTGTTCGCGCGTCAGGCGGAGGGCGAAGTCCATGTCGGGCTCGGCGGTGATGGCCGAGTAGTCCAGCAACTGAAAGTAGGTGCCGCGCGATTTCAGGGGCTTCCAGCGCGAGCCTGCGATGAGATCGAGGAACAGGTCGCGCTTGCGCTGGTAGAACGCGGACAGCTCGGGATAGCCGCGGCGCTCGGAGAGGAATTCGGCGAGCGCGTACTGAATCGGTGTGATCGACGAGAAGGTCACGAACTGGTGGACCTTGCGGAATTCCAGGGTCAGGCCAGCGGGCGCGACGACGTAGCCGAGTTTCCAGCCGGTGACGTGATACGTCTTCCCAAAAGAGCCGACGATGAAGCTGCGCGCACGCAAGGCGTCGTGGCGCGCCATGCTCTCGTGGCGCGCGCCATCGAAGATGATGTGCTCGTACACCTCGTCGCTCATGATCGTGAGGTCGGTGTCCTGCACGATCGCCGCGAGCTGAGACATGTCCGCTGCTGACAGAATCGTCGCCGTCGGATTATGCGGCGAGTTCAGCGCGATCATCCGCGTGCGCGGCGTAATCGCGGCGCGCACGTCATCCCACGGCACGGAATAATCCGGATAGCGCAGGGACACGACGACCGCCTTGCCGCCATTGACCTCCACGGCCGGCACGTAGGAGTCGTAGCAGGGCTCGAAGACGATCACCTCGTCGCCGGGCCGAACGACAGCCGCAACGGCATCGAAGATAGCCTCCGTACCGCCTGACGTCACGGTGACTTCCGTGTCGGGATCGTACGTGGCGCCGTAGAGCTCCCGGAACTTCCCCGAAATCGCCTGTCGAAGCGCCGGCACCCCCTGCATCGGAGCGTACTGGTTCCGCCCCTCGCGCATGTGCCGCGCGACGGCGTCGATCAGGGCCGGATCGCAGTCGAAGTCAGGGAAACCCTGCGACAGGTTGATCGCGCCGGTGTCGGCTGCGAGCTTCGACATTACGGTGAAGATCGTGGTCCCAACTGAGGGAAGCTTGGATTTGAGGTTCAAAGGGTTCAATTCAAGGTTCAAGGTTCGAACGGTTCGAAGACCCCTGTCGTACGGTTCTTGCGCACTGCGTCCCAGCGGAAATGACGGCCGTTCATGGCCACGTAGACGCCGGACGGGAGCACCTGTACGAACGAGAGTGCGCTGCCGAGGTTGAAGAGGCCGTCCGAGCTGCCGAATGCGTACGGGACCATCGCACCGGTGAGGACGATTGTCTTGTCGAGCGACGCGTCTGCCAAAGCCCGCGCGGTCTCGACGATCGTGTCGGTCCCGTGAGTGATCACGATCGCGCGCTCCGCGGCGCCGCGACAGCACTCGACGATCACCGCGCGGCCCGCGTCGTCCATGTCGAGACTGTCGATCATCATGGCTGTTTCGACCGACAGGTCGAGCCGCGCGCGCCCGAGGCGGAGCATCTCCTCGACGTGCGTGTCGCGGAAGAACAGCGTTCCGGTCAGTTCGTCGTATTCCTTGTCGAACGTGCCGCCGGTGACGATGATTCGTATGTTCATATCTCTCCGAGGGGCTTTGCCCCTCGGACTCCCCGACACGCTCACTCGCGGGGGCCGCTCGCCCCGCTGCGTTCGCGTGGCTCGCTCGCGGTGCTCGCTCGCGGCCGGCGCGATCGTGGTACCTCCCTGATTTGGACGATGCGGCTGGCGCGAAACAGATCGTCGGCTGAAGACAGGATGATCCGGCGGAGGCGCTCCGGATAATCGACCGGGACGCTCGCCAGGAACTGGCGAACGATCGTTGCCGCTTCGGGCGACTGGTAGCCGCTCAGCGTCGCATCCATCCAGCGCTTCGGGAAGAAGATGTCGCCCGTCCGCTGGATCTCGCGCAGCAGCAGAAGGCTGGTCAGAAGATACTTCGACGGATTCGCGGCCCGGAGCGGATGGTGCAGGTAGCGCAGTCCTTCGAGCACCCATGGCTCGCGGCGCCGGTTGGCAGCATCCATCAGAGACTCGAACCACACGTCGCGCCGCTTTGGATCGCCCGACAGCGCTGGCCTGACGAACCCGAACTGTGCCTTGCGGTCAGGATTTTTGGTTCGTTCGTACTGCTGCTCGACAATCGCGGTGGCCTCCGGAACATCGCGGACCGCGAGCTCCTCTGCCAGGCGGATGTAGTCTGTCTCGGCGAGCGTCAGTCCCGGAATCTTGTCGTCCTGCTTCCACACCCGCGTCAGCCACTCGAGCGTCGCCGGTGTCTGCGCGATATCGCGCAGCGCCGAAAACCAGACGGACTTCAAACTTTGAGAAGACGCGGCGTCGAGACCGGTCCGCAGGACGGCTTCCAGTCGGGGCGCTAACGCTGTCCGCGTAGCGGGCGCTGAGTAACGCCAGTAGGCGTCGCGGACGTACGAGACCAAGCGCGCCGTATTCAATTCGTTCTTCTCGACCTTGAGGGCTTCTATCGCGAGGTCGAGAAACGGTCCCGGCTTCACTGCGCCATCCAGCACGGCGTCCCACAACGTGACCCACGCGCTGGCACGCGTCAGCTCGTCGTCGAGGGATGGAAGATTCGCGAGGAGCCACGCCAGGCTGGTCGAATCCAGGTGAAATTCGCCGTACGCGATGCCGCCGCCGTTTGGCAGCACGAAACGTGCGGGAAGTCCGCGCGCCTCCGGCACCTCGACGCGCCGTGTTTTCAACTGCACCGGCACCAGCGTGGTTTTCGGTCCGCCGAGCGCCACCTTGAACCGCTGGTTCCAGGTGAGTCCGCGATCCGGATATGGATCCCGCTGCGTGAACGCGAGGCGGCTGATCTTCCCATTCGAAAACGAAACCTCCGTCGTGATGATCGGACGGCCCCGCTCCTCGACCCACGCATGACTCCACGCCGCGAGGTCTTCCGGCGTGCGTGAGTCGAGAATGGCAATCAAGTCCGGCCACGTCGCGTTCCCGAACGAGTACTTGCGCAGGTACTCACGCAGGCCGTCCCTGAATGCCTCGGATCCGACCAGCGTTTCCAGCTGTCGCATCACGATCGGCGCCTTCTGATAGATGATCCCGCCGTAGAGAGTGCCCGCGTCGCTGAGATTCTTGAGCGGCTGCCGGATCTCGTTCGTACCTGCCGTCCGATCGACGGCGTACGCCGCCGGGTAATACTCGACCAGGTACCGCAGCTCGTGGTTGATCGCCGGAAATGCGGGATTCACGATCTTCGCCGCCATATGGTTGGCGAAAACCTCCTTCAACCACACGTCCGAGAACCATTGCATCGTGACCAGGTCCCCGAACCACATATGCGCGGTCTCGTGGGCGATCACGCTCGCGCGCGCGAGCATCTGGTCCTGCGTCGCGCTTTCGTCGAGCATGAGACCGTTCGCGTTGTAGAAGATGGCGCCCGGGTGCTCCATCCCGCCGAACTGGAAGGCCGGAACGAGCAGGAAATCGAACTTTCCAAACGGATACGGGATCCCGGTGTACTCCTCGAGCCAGGCCAGCGCGCCGGCGTGCAGATCGAAGATGGCGTCACGATTCCGCGCGACCTTCGCGGCGTCCGTCTCGCGGTGGAACATTCGGAACGTGCGTCCGCCACGCTCCGCCTGTTCGACCGAGAACTTGCCGGCAGCGAACGCAAACAGATAGGTCGAGACGGGCTGCGTCCCGGCAAACCGGACGCGCGTGCGGCCGCCTCCGGTTTCGCGCGACAGCTCGGCGCCGTTCCCCAGCGCCTGCCACCCTTCGGGAACGTCGAGCGCGACAGACCAGCGCGTTTTCAAGTCCGGTTGATCGAAGCATGGGAATGCCTGGTGCGCTCGCGCGGGAACGAAGATCGTATAGAGAAAATCGTCGCTGCGATTGAGCGGACCATCGCCAGCATTGAAGTCGAGCGTAACGCTGTTCTCCCCGGCACGCAGGGCGTCCGCTGGAATGACAATGTGGCCGTTCACCTGGCGGACCGCGACTTCGCGGGCGTTCGCTTCGACGGACCGAAGAAAGCCGGACTTGTCGGGTTGGTAGTCGAGGACGAGCGGCTCGCTCGCGGCGGAGAGTGTGAAGCGGATTAACGCGCGGCCGGTCACCGGCTGCGTGCGCGCTTCCGGAATCGTGAACGCGAGATCGTAGCGCACGTTCGACAACCGCGCCGATCGCTCGTGCGCCAGCGTCTCGCTGATACCGAGTTCGGGATCGAGCCGCACTTGAACCGTGAGCGCCAGCATCGAGGCGAGGGCCGCGCCGCGCATCAGCAGCATCATCTCACGCGGCCCGCCGGAACCGCAGCGCGGCGAGCGCGGCCACCTCTACGATCGCGAGCACGGTGATGACGGATAGACGCATGAACGTGGTGTAGGCCTCACGTCCCATCAGATCGAAAATGCTCAGCGCGACGATGGCGATCGATGCAACCGTGGCGTAGCGCAATCCGCGTGGAAGCGCCGGCAGGTAATTGATCAGCAGCATCACGGCGGGCGTACCAATGAGAAACACGTAATCCCATCCCTGTGGCGACAGCAGCGGGATGAGCAGGAGCAGCAGTGCACCTTCGAGGGTGTCCGGCGTTTTCAGCTTCCCGCGCGCAACGATGACGACACCTGCAACGGCGACCAGAACTGCTCCCGCCACGGCCGCGATGGCGCCCGCGGGGGACTGCACGCCGAGCCATCGCGTGAACATCGCGCTCAGCGACACGTTGTCCGGGTTCATCAGATTCGGCGCCGTGGTGGACGTCACGGTGTTCCACCAGTCGGCAAGCAGGCGGAGGTTTCCATTCCACCCATATCGAACGGCCGGAAGGAGCAGGAAAAGAATGATGCCCGCGGCCATCGCGACGAAGGCGCTGCGGTTGCGCCGCGTCGCGGCCCATGGCGCAAAGATCGCCGCGTACGGTTTGACGACGATCGCCAGCGCAAGCAGCGCTCCTGCGGCGGCGTCGCGCCCGTTGCGCATCCAGACGAGGGCTAGAGTGACGATGACGCCGAACAACAGGTTGACCTGCCCGAGCACCAGCTCGTGCGCGTAGAACTTTGCCATCGTGAGGAACGTCAGGACCACGAGCAGCGCGGGTGGCCGCCGCACGTCAGGCAGCGCCTGCAGGCTCAGCGCGAGCAACACGACCATCAGCACGGCAGACAAGGCAAACCACGCGCCCTTGGCCGCCGGCAGCGGCGCCTTCGCAAGTGGCGACGTCAAGAGCGCGAACGCCGGCAGGTATTTGAATTGATAATGGCCGTCGGACTCGCGATACAGCGGTTCCGCCGCGAGCGCGCGCGAGCCCGCGGTCCAGTAGACCTCGAAGTCCGGCATCTTCCGCGACACGCGCGTGGTGAACACCGCCACGAGGGACACGATTGCCAGTACACCGAGCAGAACGCGCGTCCGCACGGCTCATTATCCCTAATCCGCGATCAGGGATTCACTGTCGCAGGGCGGCGGCGGGATCGATCCGGGTGGCGCGGAACGCCGGAACGTATGACGCGACCAGCGCCATCGTCCCGAGCAGCAGCGGTACGCAGACGAACGTGAGGGGGTCCGTCGCGGAAACGTTGAAGAGGAAGTTGGAGAGCAGCCTGGAGACCGCGAGGGCCGCGCCGACGCCGGCACCGACGCCGATGGCGATCAAGAGCAGTCCGCGTCCGAGCACGAGGCGGAGGATATCCGGGCGGCTGGCGCCGAGCGCCATGCGTACGCCGATTTCCTGCGTGCGCTGGCTGGCTGCGTACGACACCACGCCGTAGACGCCCACGAGCGCAAGCGCGAGGCCCAGAATGCCCAGCGCGGCGCCGAACAGCGCGCCCATCCGGAGCAGAAAGAAGCCGTTCGGCCCCTCGATCATTCGCTCCATCGTGATCACGTCGAACATCGGGAGGTCCGGATCGAGCGAGCGAATCTCCTTCGCGATCAGCGGCGCGAGCGTCGCGGGATCCCCGGCAGTGCGCACCTGCAGCGCGCGCAGCGATTTGTAATGCTGCGCGATCGGCAGATAGAAGTACGCCGAGGGATCGCTGAAGAGACCCGTCTGCTTTCCATTCCGGACCGCGCCCACGATCTCAATCCACTCGTTCTTGAAGTCCGTGGACCGGAACCGCTTGCCGATCGGATCCTGGTTCGGCCAGAACCGCTGCGCCATGTACTCGTTCACCACGGCGACACGGCGTCCGCGCTCGTCATCCTGCGGCGAAATGAACCGTCCCTTCACGAGGCGAGGGCGGATGGTGTCGATGTACTCGGGGCTGACCACGTTGACGCCAGCGGTCGGCCGGCGTGCGCTTGTCGTGGCGGGCTGTCCCTCGATTTCGAGGAATGCCGAGCTGTTGTAGTACCCAAGCGGCACCGAAAATGCGAGGCTCGCGCTTTGCACACCCGGCAGCGCCTTGGCGCGCCGCAGCAATTCGTCGAAGAACGCGCGCCCGCGCGCTTCGTCATAGCCCTGCTGCGAGACGTCAACCGACGCGTTCAACACGTGCGTGGGATCGAAGCCAAGGTCGATCGACTCCGCGTTCTGCATGCTGCGCACGAACAGCGCCGCCGCGACGAGCAGGACGAGCGACACGGCCACCTGCGCGACCACCAGCACGCTTCGCGCCCGCTGCCGGGCGCCTCCTTCCGACGCGCCGCGTCCCCCTTCGCGCAGCACGGAGTTCAAATCGGTTCGTGACGAGCGCAGCGCCGGCAGCAGGCCGACGCCGATGCCCGCGCCCAGCGCCACGGCGGCGATATAACCGAACACGCGCCAGTCGTACGTCAGGTCGAAACGGAAAGGCAGGTCTCCCGGCAAGCGGATCGCAGCGATCATCGAGGATGCAGCGCGTCCCACGATCGCACCCATGGCGCCGCCGAGCAGCGCGAGAATCACGCTCTCGGTGAGCATCTGCTGGACGAGGCGCCGGCGTCCGGCGCCGAGCGCCGCCCGCACGGCGATCTCCCGCTGCCTCGTCGTCGCTCTGACCATGATCAAGTTGATCACGTTCACGCACGCGACGAGCAGCACGAGGCCGACGAGCACGAGGAAGATGCCGGCAACGATCGGCGTCTGGTCCGCACTGTTCGCTTCAGGACGCGCCAGGCGTTCGCGAATCAGTCGCGCGCGCACCGTCTTGTTCGTCGCCGGATACTGCGCTTCGAGCTGCCGCGCGAGCACGGTGACGGCCGCCTGTGCCTGCTTCTGTCCGAGCCCGGGCTTGAGGCGGCCAATGACGTGCATCGAATGCGCGTCGCGCTTCGTCGTCATCTCTTTGTACGCCTCGGGCGCTTCCATCGAAAACGGCATATACGCGTCGAACTCCACGAGCGCGTAGGTACCCTGGAACGATTCCGGGACGACGCCCGCAACGGTGAAGGGCTTGCCGTTGACGATGACGCCGCGACCGACGACGGATGGATCGCTGTTGAAGCGCCTCTGCCAGTACGAGTGGCCGAGGATGATGATCGGATCGCGCCCCGGCTCCTTCGCGTCTCCCGGCTGCAGCATTCGACCCAGCGCCGGCGGGACGGCGAGCATCGAGAAGTAATTGCTGGTGACATAGCTGACCAGGATGCGCTCGGCGCGGTTGTCGGCGCTCAGCGCCACGAAGTTGATGTCGTACGCCGCGAGGTCCTCGAACGCACCGCTCTTGTCGCGAAAATCCTGATAGTCGAGCCACGAGACGTCATGGGGATCTTCATTCCCCTCGTGCTGCACGGCGAGCACGTATAAACCACCCGGATCCCGGACCGGCAACGGCTTCAGCAGCATCCGGTTGACGATGGTGAAGACTGCTGCGTTCGCGCCGATCCCGAGTCCCAGCGTAATGACGACAGCGGCCGTGAACAGCGGCGCCTTCAACAGCGCCCGTACGCCGAGCCGCGCGTCCTGCCAGAGGGAATCCATACAGAGCTGGAACGGACGCCAACGCTTCAAAGTTCCATCCCGTGCACGATGAGCGGGTTAGACTGACAGCGCGCATGCCCACCTCTGGCCGGCTCGTCTTGCCATGGACAGTGCGCGCCGTTCGCAGCGTCCTGCGCCGGCTGCCACGCGGCCGTTATTGCGCGCTTTCCACGATCGCACCGCGCCGCGGGCGTTTTGTCGGTGCGCTGGCGGACGATCTCGGCGGTGCGCGCTTCGACTGCGATCTTTCCGATCAGCTCTCTCGCGAAGTCTGTTTCACCGGCCTGTACGAGCCTCCCGTCACGCGCGTGTTCCAGCAGCAACTGCACGCCGGGAGCGCGGCTGTTGATGCCGGTGCGAACTGGGGATATTTCACGCTGGTTGCCGCGGCGGCGGTGGGCGATCGTGGCCGCGTCATTTCGCTCGAGCCGGATCCCCGGCAGTACGAGGCGCTGACGCGAAACGTCGCGCTCAATGGGTTTGCGCACGTGCAGTCGATGCAGATGGCGGCGGCAGCGGGAACTGGTCATATGACGCTCGTCGGTTATGCGGACACGGATGCGAATCGCGGCATTACCAGCATCGCGACAAGCGCGGGAAGTCAGGGCAATCGCCGCTTCGACGTGCCGGCCAGCTCTCTCGATGATCTCACGGGCGCATTGCCATCGATCGATATCGTGAAAATCGACGTCGAGGGTGCCGAGGATCTCGTGATCGCGGGGATGCGGGACGGTCTCGCGAGCAGGCGTTATCGTTCCGTGCTGCTGGAGCTGCATCCTTCGCTGCTTCAGGCGCGCGGCGTGGATCCGCACTCGTGCATTCGCGCGCTGCTCGATCACGGCTATCGCGGCTGGACGATCGACGCGACGCCGGCGGTTTATCGCCGCGCGATGAATCCCGCGATAGCCGCCGACGCGCTGTTGCGGCCGCTCGACGAATGGCGCAACGCCGCGTGGCCGCATTTGCTCTGGCTCTGTTAGAGTACGAGGTCCAGTGCTGCCCCGATCGATTCTTCCGCCTTCATACGAACAGTCACATGGCCACGCGCGCCGCGTCGAGCTCGCGTCCGATCGCCCCATCCGCGAGCGGAACAAAGTCAGCTATCGCCTGAACCATCTTCCGATCTGGATCTTCGTGTTCTTCATCGCCCCGGGTCCGATGACGTTCACGTTGTTCGAGCACGGGTTCAACGCGCGGATGGCCGCGTGGATGGCTGCCGTGCTGACCGGCACGGGCATCGCCGGGTTTCTCGGCAAGTTGCCGGGCGTCGAACCGTGCCCCTACATCATCCGCTTTACAGAAGATCGTCCGAACCCGTTGTATCGCCGCATCTGCTACACGATGGCCTGGAGCGAGGCGATTACCTTCGCGCTGCTGAACATCGCCGGCCTCGTGTACGCAATCGCGACGGGCGAGTGGCGGCTGCGGCAGATGTACGAAACGGCGTACTTTCCGATGGCCGGCACCATCTGGCTGCTCGGCGCGCTCGGGCAGTTGCCGCGCGTCAAGGCCTCGACGAAGGGGGAAGGACACGAGCGGCGGTACTTCTACGGATCGGTATGGGCGGTGTGCATCGCGCAACCGGTCCTGTGGCTGCTCTGGAAGATCCTGCCGCGCACGCAGGCGATGGACACATTCAAGCTGGCGGTCTTCGTCGGCATCCTCGCCTGGGTGGGCAACATGGCGCGACGCGGGCTGTTGCCGCGCACCAGGCCGATCGTCCCCGGCGAGCTCGCAGTCTCCGACTGACTCCTGATGACGCCGCGCGTGGCGTTCGTGAACGGCGGCATCCTTGGGCTGCTGTCGTACGCGTCGTGGCTGCGTCGCGCGTTCACCGACGATCGCGACATCCACGCCGAGCACTTCGTGCTCACCGAGCATCTCAGCGCGCGCGATCGGCTCATTCGCCGCGTGCTGTCCGCGCGGCTCTGGCCGGATTTTTCCGGACAGCACAACGTCGATCTGGCGCGGTTCCGCCGCGAGTGGAACAGCGGCCTGCTCGCGAGGCGGCGTCTGCTCGCGCGGGGCATCGAGCATTTCGACGTCCTCCACTTCCACCGGCAAGCGACGGCGTACGCGAGCCTCGACGTGATGGCGCGCCGCCCGTCGATCGTGTCGCTCGACTGCACGCAGACGTGCGTGCTCCAGGACGCGAAGTCGGACGCCGAGCGATGGTCGCTGGCGTTCAATGTCCGGCGGGATGGGGAGATCCTGCGGCGTGCCGCAGCGATCGTGTCCACATCTCACTGGGCCGACCGAGATGTACGGCGCATGTACCCGGATTGCACGACGCCGATTCACGTGATGCCGAATCCGGTGATGCTCGACCTGTTCGACGCGAAATGGATCGAGGAGCGGCGCGCGCGAGGCAATTCGCGGCCCCACTGCCTGTTCGTGGGTGGCGACTTCCCGCGGAAGGGTGGCTACGATCTACTCCACGCGTGGGAAACCGGGGAATTCGCGCGCAGGGCCGACCTCACGCTGGTGACGGGATGGCCGATCGGCAGCGCGCTGCCGGCGGGCGTGCGGCAGCAGCGCGGCGTGGGAGGACAGACGGCCGAGTGGACGGCAGCGTGGCACTCGGCCGACATCTTCGTCATGCCGACGCGCAATGAAGCGTTCGGGCTCGTCTTCCAGGAAGCGGCGGCCGCGGGACTTCCCGCAATCGGCAGCCAGTTGAATGCGGTCCCCGAGATCGTCCACGACGGCGAGACAGGAATCCTCGTGCGACTCGGGCATATCCCGGATCTCGTCGCAGCGCTCGATCGACTGATCTCCTCGGCTGAGCTGCGCGAATCGATGGGCAGAGCCGCCCGCCGTAAGATTGAACGAGATGCCGACCCTGACGTCCACCGGCGACGGCTGGTCGAATTGATTCACGATGTGGCGCGCGCACATGGCTGATCTGACTCTCGATTCGAAAGGCGTCGTGGTGGCGTGTCCCTCGTGCGGGCAGCGCAACCGCCAGGCGTTCTCGCGGCTCACATCCGGCACGCGGTGCGGGAAGTGCCAAACGCCGCTGACTCCGCCGGCCGCGGCGATCGAAACGCCGGACGCCGCGTCATTCGATGCGGCCATCGCGAGCTCCGACATTCCCGTCGTCGTCGATTTCTGGGCGCCGTGGTGCGGGCCGTGCCGGATGGTTGCCCCCGAGCTCGCGCGCGTCGCGGCCGCGAACGCCGGGCGCTATCTCGTGTTGAAGGTGAACACGGACGCCATCCCGGAGTTAGGCGAGCGTTTCAACATCCGCTCCATTCCCACGATGTCCGTGTTCGGCGCTGGCCGGGAGCAGGGACGGACGACCGGTGCGCGCCCCGCTGCGGACATCGAGGCGTTTATACAATCCACGCTGGTACGGCGATAAATGTGACGGTAATCTGGGCATAATCTGGACATGGACCCACGCGTCGCCGTCCAAGTGCGGCCATCGCTTGCCGCGCGGTTCGGCGCCTTCGTGCTCGAACGCTATCCCTTCGCTGCCGCCGCCGCGTCTTCTGCCCTCGATGCCGTTGCATCGGGCGAGCTCTCCGGCGGCGCCGATGCAATCGAGCGCGCGCGGGCAAAGCTCGGGCCCGCTCTTCGCCGCCTGCTGCCCGCGCCGCCAGCCGATCTTCCGGAGACCACTCCCGCTGTTGCGGCAGGTACGCGTTGGGCGGCCGCCGTCGACGATCTCGTCGACGCGTGTGACGGTTTTCTTCGACGCGCCGCGATTGCGGCTTCGCTGACCACCGACGAGCGGCGCGAGATGCTGCGCGGCATGGCGCTTACGCGCGCGACCGACAACCGGCTCAAGGCGTTCTTCATCGGTGGAGAGGTGCGCTACGGCAACGCCCCGTTCCAGGGAAAAGGATTTCGCTCGCTCGGGCAGGAGGCGATCTACGCCGCGGGCATCCGCCTGCGCCGAGGCGAGGCGTATCGACGCAATGGCGAATGGCATGGCGACGTGGTCGCGCCGCTGATTCGCGATCTCGGTGTCGCGATCGCGATGAAGCCCGACGCCGACACCGTACGGATAGTGCTTTCGGCGCAGATGGCGAAGGCGGGCCCGCCGATGAACGGCAAGGACCTGCACATCGGCGACTTCTCGTGGGGCATCCTGCCGGCATCGGCGCCGCTCGCCATCAGTTCGATCACCATTGCCGGAATGGCGATGGCGTTCGCGCAGCGGGCTGAAGGACGGGTCGCCTTGTCGTTCATCGGCGAAGGGGGAACATCGCTCGGCGAGTGGCACGAGGCGATTAATCTCTGCGCCGCGCGCACGCTGCCCGCCGTGTTCTGCGTGCAGAACAACCAGACGGCGCTCTCGACTCCCGTGGCCGATCAGTCCGCGGTGCGTGTGTTTGCGGAGAAGGCCGCCGGCTACGGCATTCCCGGCATCACGATCGATGGAACCGACCCGGACGAGATTGCTGCCGCCTTTGCCTGGGCCGTCGAGCGCGCGCGCGAGGGCAAGGGACCGGCGCTCATCGAGCTCGTGTGCATGCGCATGTGCGGCCACGCGCATCACGACGACATGCTTTATCTCGGCCGCGACCCGCAGATCTCGTGGGACTACCCGCCTCTCACCGATCAGGGGTACGCGAACCCGGATCTGTACGCATACTGGAGCGCGCGCGATCCGCTGGCGACGTACGCGGCGCGACTCGAAGCGGAAGGGGTCGTTGCACCCGGAGAAGCCGATCGCATTCGCAAGGATGCCGAGGCGCTCGTCGAATCGCAGGCGCAAGTCGTCATCGCGGCACCCTGGCCGGCCCCAGACCCGGCGGGGGAAGGCGTATTCGCCGGCGAAGCCGCCCGCGCTCGCGTCGAGGTGCTCGATCCGGCGATGCGCGCAACCATCGACTACGATCCGCCGCTTCCACCGCTCGAACCCAACGCCGCGCACGATCCGAAAGGCAGCACGTTTCTCGACGCGGTGATGATGGGGGTTGGGGACGCGCTGCGCGCGGATCCTCGCGTGTTCGTCTACGGCGAAGACGTCGGCGGCCAGTACGGGAATGCGTTCCTGCTGCTCCGGCCGTTGCTGAAGGAGTTCGGACCGCGCATCATCAACTCGCCGCTCGCGGAAAGCGCGGTGATCGGCGTTTGCGTCGGCGCTGCGCTTGCCGGGCAGCGCCCGATCGGCGAGATGCAGTTCAACGACTTCGTTGCAACGGGTTTCAATCAGCTCGTGAACAACGCCGCAAAGATCCGCTATCGCTGGGGCGGCTCGGTGCCGATGGTGCTCCGGATGCCCTGGGGCGGTCTGCGTCATGCCGGCCCGTACCACAGCCAGAACACGGAGGCGTGGTTTTACCGCACGCCCGGATTGAAGATCGTCGTCCCGTCGACGCCCGCCGACGCGCGCGCGCTGATGACCGCTGCCGTTGCCGATCCAGATCCGGTCCTGTATTACGAGCACATTGCGCTCTATCGCGATCCTCGCGTAAAGCAGCGGCTAGAGGACGCGCCACCGGCGCCGATTCCGATCGGCCGCGCGGCGCTTCGCCGCGCCGGAGATGATCTTGCGATCATTTCTTATGGCGCCTACGTCCACACCGCGTTATCGATAGCGGAGCGGCTTGCCGCGGACGGGCGATCGATTGCCGTCCTCGATCTCAGAACGCTGGCGCCGCTGGACCATGCGTCGGTGCTCGCGGTCGCGCGGCATTGCAACCGCGTACTGATCGTTCACGAGGATGCGCGCACGGGCGGCATCGGTGAAAGCGTCGCGGCGATCATCCAGGAGGAGGCGTTCGAATCGCTCGATGCTCCCGTCCGCGTCATCGGCGCGCTCGACACACCAGTGCCGTATTCGCCGCCACTCGAGGAGGCGTATCTGCCTGGCGCAGCGGCCATCGAGCGTGCGGCGCGGCTGCTGCTCGAGTACTGACGCCGGATGGCCGTCGTGATCGAGGCGTGGCGTCGCTTCTCAATGCACCCGCTGGTGCGGCCGCTGAACGATCGCCGGATCGTCCTGCAGTGGCAGATGCGCGGACGTCCCATTCCGCCGCCGCCTACCGTGAAACACGCCATCGTCGAAGAGTACCGCCGGCGGTTCCGGCCGCGCGTGTTCGTCGAAACCGGCACTTTCGCGGGCGGCATGATCGATGCCGTCTCACAACGCTTCGATCGAATTTATTCGATCGAACTGGATCCGGGTTGGCACAGTCGCGCCGTTGATCGCTTTCGATCGCAGCCGCACGTCACGCTGCTGCACGGCGACAGCGGCGCGCGTCTGCCGGAGGTGCTGGGCGCAATCGCCGAACCCGCGCTGTTCTGGCTCGATGCGCATTACTCGGGACCAGTCACCGCGAGAGGAGCGCTCGATAGCCCGATCGTGAAGGAACTCCGGGCGATCAGGCAGCATGGCGTCATGGGACACGTGGTCCTGATCGACGACATGCGCTATTTCAACGGCCGCGACGGCTATCTCGGGCTCGACGAGCTGGTCGGCTGGATTCAGCACGCGGATCCCGATGCCGTTGTCGAAGTACGCGACGACGTCCTGCGGTGGCATCCGCGTTCCTCTCCGGATGCCTGAACTTCCCGACGTCGAGCTCTATCTGTCGGCCTTGCGTCCGCGCATCATCGGACGCCAGGTACAGCGCGTCAGGATCGCCAGTCCCTTCCTGGTCCGGACGTTCGATCCACCGATCTCCGCGCTCGAAGGACGGACCGTGCGCGAGCTGCGCCGGCTGGGCAAGCGACTCGTCTTCGGCTTCGACGCCGATTTGTTCGTGGTACTGCATCTCATGATCGCCGGCCGGCTGCGATGGAAGGAACGCAGCATCGCGATTCCCGCGAAGGTCGGTCTCGCGGCGTTCGACTTCGAAGATGCCACGCTGCTTATCACCGAAGCCGGATCGCGCAAGCAGGCCTCGCTGCACGTCGTCCGCGGCGAGACAGCCGTCGAGCAGATGGATCCCGGAGGCAGGGAAGTGTTTTCGATGAGCGAGGCGGACTTCGCCCGCGCGCTTCGCGCGGAGAATCACACGCTCAAGCGCGTGCTGACGGATCCGCACGTGTTCAGCGGGATCGGCAATGCCTACTCGGACGAGATTCTTCATGCAGCGCAGTTGTCTCCGATAAAACTGACGCAGGCGCTGACCGACCCCGATATTGCGACCTTGTACCGGGCCACGCGCGAAGTCCTCGCGCATTGGACGGTGGAGCTGCAGAGAGAGACGGGGGAGGCATTTCCCGAGAAGGTGACGGCGTTTCGACCGGGAATGGCCGTCCATGGAAAGTACGGGAAGCCGTGTCCACGCTGCGGCGCGCCCGTTCAGCGCATTGTCTTCGCGCGGAACGAGTCGAACTATTGTGCGGTATGCCAGACGGGCGGGAAGCTCCTGGCCGACCGCGCGCTGTCGCGGCTTTTGCGCGAGGACTGGCCGAAGACACTAGAGGAGCTCGAGCGGCGTAAGGGAACGTCCTGACATATCCTAGGGGCGCTCCATGAAATCCTGGCTGATCCAGTCCGCCGACGTATGGCGGTTGCTGAGGCAGCTGCGGCCGTACCTCGGCGCAGGTCGAGGGCTGCTGGCGGCGACGCTCGCCAGCTCGTTCGTCATGGTGGTGTTCGAGGGCGTCGGCGTCGGACTCCTCGTCCCGCTGCTGTCGCTGCTGCTCGGCGGCACGAACGCCGTCCCGATGCGCCCGCTCCAGTGGCTGCAGGCGCAGTTTCCCAACCACTCGCCCGCGTACTACGTCGGCGTGTGCTGCGTCGCGATCGTTCTGGCGATCGCCGCGAAAAATCTCTCGGCGTACGTCGCGCAACTCTTCGCCGCGCGGCTCAAGCGACGGGTGGCGACGAGCCTGCGTTCGGCGCTGTTCGAGCGGCTGCAGCGCGCGGACCTCGATCTCTTCGACCGGCGGCCCACCGGCGAGATCGCGAACATCTTTCTCGTCGAGACATACCGCACGACGATCGCGATAGACGCGGCGATCAGCTTCACGCAGCGACTCGGGATCGCGCTGTTCTATGTGGGCGCGCTCTTTTACATTTCGTGGCCGCTCACGCTGCTCGTCGTCGGTCTCGGAGCCGGACTCGGCGGAGCGCTTGGCGCGATCTATCGCCGGCTCACCCAGGCCGGACGCAACCTCACCGACCTGAATCATCGTTTGTCCACTGTCCTCGAGCAGTCATTCGCCGGCGTTCGAGTCGTGCGCGCGACCAACGCGCAGCTGGCGGAAATCGAGCGCTTCGGCGACGTCAACGTCGCACAGGCCGCGACGGAGGAGCAGACCAGCCGCGCGCACGGATTGCTGTTCCCCGTCACCGAAACGCTGGCGGTCATCGGCGCGATGGTCATCGTGGCGTGCGCGTACATCTTCTTCGTGCGTCCCGGTCACATGCTGAGCAGCTACCTCCTTTGGTATGGGTTCGTGCTGCTGCGCCTGCTGCCGCTGATGAACACGCTCTACAGCATGCAGGGGCATCTGTTCTACGTGGCGGGAGGCATTCGCGAAGTCGATCGGTGGTTGAGCACGCCGATCTACCCGCAGCGGCCGTTTGGGTCGATTGAGTTCGGCAGCCTTCGTGATGCACTCCGGCTCGAAAAGGTCTCGTATACCTACGGTACCGGCACGGAGGCGCTCAAGAATGTTTCGTTCGACGTACGCGCCGGCCAGACGCTCGCCATCGTCGGCACGTCCGGATCGGGCAAGTCGACGCTCGCCTCGCTGTTGCTTCGCCTCCGTGTCCCGACGTCCGGCCGGATCACGGTGGATGGGACTGACTACTGGCAATTCTCACCAGAGAGCTGGCACCGATCGATCGCGCTCGTGGAGCAGGATGCATTCCTCTTCCACGGCACGCTCAGAGAGAACGTGCTCTACGGATGGCAGGACGTGAAGGAGGGTGCGCTGGAGCACGCGATCGCCGCCGCGAATCTCTCGGACATGGTCGCGGCGTTGCCGGACGGACTCGATACGCTTGTCGGCGAGCGCGGCGCGATGGTATCCGGCGGACAGCGCCAGCGCATCGCGATCGCACGCGCCATCGTCCGCGATCCCGGCATCCTCGTCCTCGACGAAGCCACATCGCACCTGGATTCCGTCTCGGAGCAGCTCGTGCAGCAGGCGCTGACCAACGCGGCGCGCGGCCGCACCACCATCGTGATCGCGCACCGTCTGTCGACAATCCGCGACGCTGACTGGATCGTCGTCTTCGAGCACGGCCGCATCGTCGAGCAGGGGACGTGGACAACGCTGCAGGCGGCGAAGGGCACGTTCGATCGGCTGGTGCACGGGCTCACCGCATGAATGACCTGCAGGGCCAGCGGGTCCTGTTCGTCTGCGACTTCGGAATTCCGTTCACGGCGGCAGACTTTCGCGGCGAGGGTGTCGGAGGGACCGAAGCGTGCGTCGTGCTTCTTGCGGAAGCATACGCGGCGCGCGGGGCTGACGTTGTCGTGGCGAATCGCGTGGGCTCGGTGGCAACAGAGCGCGGCGTACGCTATATGCCGCTCAACGCTATCCCCGACACAGCGTTCGACGCGGTCGTTCTCTGGAAGCACTGGTCACCGGCCGCTGCCGAATGCAGCGGACAAAAAATCTTCATTTGGACCGACGTGCACATTCCGGATCGCGCGTCGATCGAGCGATGCCGCCGATGGGCGGACGTCTCGTTCACGTTGTCCGACTTCCAGCGGATGCATCTTGCCGCGGCAACCGGTGAATCCGCGCTCGTGTCGCTCGGCTGCGCTCCGATTGACACGAGCGACTACAGCGACGGGCCCGGCAGGAAGGAGCGGCTCCTCGTGTATTGTTCGGCGCCGGATCGCGGGCTGTTCTACCTCAAGGATCTATTCCCGCGGATTCGACGCCAGGTGCCGGATGCGCGCCTTGCGATCACGTCGGATTTCTCGTTGTGGGGAGGGCAGCCGGCAAAGGCCGCATTCATGCGATTCTTTGAGGGACATGAGGGGGTGGATTATCTCGGCCACGTGTCGCGTTCCGAACTCGTGGCGTGGCAGCAGCGCGCGCGTGTGATGGCGTACCCGTGCAACTTCGAAGAGGGTTTCTGTCTCGCGGCCGCTGAGTGTCTTGCGGCGGGAACCGTTCCGGTCACGACAAAACGTTATGCGCTCGTGCAGACAGTGGGCGACGGCGGCGTGCTGATCCCCGGCCATCCACGTGGATGGCTGTATCGCCGGCGTTTCGTCCGGGCCTGTGTGGAGCTGCTGACCGATGATCAGCGCCGGCAGGCGTACGTCGATCGCGGACGCGCGCGCGCGCTGCGCGAGTTCTCGCCGGCACATGTGCTCGAACGGATTCTCGAGGGGTCGCGCGTAGCGCCGAGGTCCTGACCATGATCGACGTGCCCGTGCTCCTCATCGTTTACCGCCGCGCCGATCTCGCGGCGGTGACGCTGCAGGCGATCGCGGCCGCGCGTCCGAAGCGGCTGTTCGTCGCGGCGGATGGTCCGGCCGGCGACTCCGAGCGTGCGGCGTGCGAAGCCGCGCGCGTGGCGGCGACCAGCGTCACCTGGCCGTGCGAAGTGCAGACGGATTTCTCCGCGCACAACCTCGGTTGCGCCGCGCGCGTCACGTCCGCACTCGATTGGCTGTTTACGCACGCCGATCGCGGCATCGTGCTCGAGGACGACTGCGTGCCGGCGCAGGATTTCTTCCCGTTCTGCGGGGAGCTGCTGGACCGCTACCGTGATGACACGCGGATCATGCACATCAGCGGCGAAACCTACGCGACTCGTCCGATCGATGACTCGTACTATTTTTCGAAGTACCCGCTGACGTGGGGGTGGGCGACGTGGAAGCGCGCGTGGGCGCTCTGCGATCGCGAGCTGTCCACGTGGGCCACGTTGCGCGCGCGTCCCGAACTCGAGTCGCTTTTCGATACAGCCGACGAACGCAACTACCTCACCGATGTCTTCCAGCAGCGCGCCGGCGGATCGCTGACCGACTGGGATTACGCGTGGTGGTACAGCTGCATGACGCAAGGACTCGCCATCCATCCCGGCGTGAACCTCGTCTCGAACGCCGGCAGCGATCCCCGCGCAACGCATACGACGGGAGGTGACCTCTGTCACCGGCCAGTCACATCGCTCGCGTGGCCGCTGCGGCATCCCGGCTGGACCCTGCGGAACGTCGATGCCGACGTGGAGACGTTCGATCGCAGGTTGGTCGGCGCCACGCTGAGGCGCCAGCGAACGATCCGTCATCACGCAGGACGTCCGGGCCGCTGGCTGCGGCGCACATTCACAAGAACGCCCCGCCGATAGACCCCTTGTGTCTCTTGTGATGCGTTCGCGTATCACTATTGACACAAAGGCCCCATTCCGTCAGAATTCGTGCTTCCCGCCATCCTGCGCCCTGTAAGTCACGGGGCGAAGCTCTATCTACTCAACAAACATGCATACATTGCGAAGGGACGACTGGCCCCTCCCGTTGATGGGGCCTTCGGCGGCTACCGCACGGGCCCGCGCCGCGTTCGAGGCCGCCGCCGGCAGCGCGGCGCCGGCGCTCATCATCGCGGATCGTGGGCTCGACGCCGATGCGATCGCGCGCGCGCTCCATGAAGGCAGCCGGCCCCGTCAGCCACTCGTCGTCATTGACTGCTCGTCCGCCGATGCCGACGTGGACAGCGTGATTTTCGGCAAGCTGCCGCGCCAAGTTACGCAAGCGGAAGTCGAAGCCGTTGGATCACGCTCGGCCCTGCTCCGCGCCAAGGGGGGCACGCTTTACTTGAAGCAGATCCTGGAGCTTCCGGCTGCGACGCAGCGGCGGCTCGCGCGCGTGCTGCGCGATCGCGAAGTGGCAACAGGTGGACGCCGGGTTGCCGTTCGCGCCCGGGTGCTCGCGGAAGGTCCCGCCTCGATCGCGTCGGATGTCGGCGACGGCCAGCTCCGCTCGGATCTTTTTCGCCGCCTATCGCAGGTGTGCATCACGGTCCCGAGCTTGCGCGAGCGGCCGGATGACATTCCTGCGATCGCGGAATCGATCGCGGCGCGGCTGTGCGGCGGCCGGCCGCCTTCGTTCACGCAAGCCGCACTGACTGTCCTCGCGGCCCCTGCATGGCCCGGGAATCTCGACGAGTTACGCAGCGTACTCGAACGGGTGCTGTCGGCCGCGCCCGAAGGGGCGATCCGTCAGGAAGACGTACTCGCACACCTGCCGATCGACGGTGCGTTCGCGAGAATCGCGCCGCACGTCAGCCTGCGCGAGGCGCGGCGGCAGTTCGAGCGCGAGTACATCGCGTCTGTCCTCGAACGCCATCGCTGGCGCATGAGTGAGGCGGCGCGCACGCTCGGTATTGAGCGCGCCAATCTCTATCGCAAGACACGACAGCTCGGCATCATGCGGCGAACCTCTACGCGGGTGGCGTCCTGATGCGCCGCGTGTTTCGTCTCGCAGCTGCTCTTGCCTGTGCCGCCGGAGCGCTTGCGCCAATCGCCACAGCGGCGCAGGATCCCGACACCCCGCCGCCGGGCACGGTCGTTCTCGGGCCGGTTCGCCTGACGCCGAGTCTGCTCCTGCGAGACATGGGCGTGGACAACAACGTGTTCAACGAACCGGTCGATCCCAAAACGGACTTCACGTTCACGCTGACGCCGCGCGCGGACGTCACGTTTCGCATGCGCCGCCTGCGCCTGACGTACGGGACGACGACCGACTACGTGTATTACCGGAAGTACTCAAGCGAGCGGGGCACGAACACGTCAGGGCTCGCGCGTCTCGAATTCGACCTCGGACGATTCCGCCCGTATGCGACAGCGCAGGGCGTGAGCAGCCGCTCGCGGCTCAATGCCGAAGTGGACGCGCGCGCCCGGCACCGCGACTTGATGTACGGCGCGGGCGTGGCGATCGCCGTTGCTTCGCGCACGCGTCTGTTATTGAACGCGACACGCACGAAGATCGCGTTCGATCCCGGCGCGGAATTCCGCGGCGTGGACCTGCGCCGGAGCTTCGACGGCCACAGGCAGACTGTC
This sequence comes from Vicinamibacterales bacterium, assembly GCA_035637115.1. Taxonomy (GTDB): domain Bacteria; phylum Acidobacteriota; class Vicinamibacteria; order Vicinamibacterales; family 2-12-FULL-66-21; genus JAICSD01. The sequence continues at coordinate 63,375 of DASPXV010000108.1, read as the reverse complement.
GACGGCGGCTTCGGGATCGAGCTGACGCCGCTGACGCGCTTCACCATGCTCGTCGCGCGCGAGCAGCAGCGCTTCCAGCTGGCACCCGATCGCAACTCGAACACATGGCGAGTGACGCCCGGCCTCACGTTCAGTCCGAGCGGCCTCATCACGGGCAATGCGTCGGTTGGTTTCCGGCGTTTCGAAACGCTGTCGCCGACGCTTCCGGATTATTCGGGCCTGGTCTCCACGGTTTCGGTCGCCGCAACCATCTACGGCCGGCACCAGCTCCAGGCCCTCGTCAACCGCGACGTGCAGTACTCGTACGACGAGGCGACGGACTACTACATCGGCAGCACTGTTGGCATCACATGGACGACGGCGGTTGTCGGTCCGCTGGATGTGCGCGGTACCGGGACGCGCAGCCTGATGGATTACCGCGGCGTGGCTGCTGATGCCGGTCGCGACACGATGATGAGTTATGGCGGCGGCATCGGCTATCGGTTCTCGACCCGCGTGCGCATCGGCATCAACATGGATTGGTCCCGCCGCGACTCCGATCGATCCGCCGAGCACCGTTATCGGAATCACCGCATCTTCGCGGGATTGACGTGGGGGACGACGCTATGAACATGCTCGCGCTTCTATTGCTGCTGTTCCAGTCCGCGCTGCCGCCGGCCACGGCCACGGCAAGGGGGACGCAGCCGGCGTCCGACGACTACGTCATCGGCGTTGCGGACGTGATCGACATCACTGTGTTCGGCGAACCGGACGCGTCGCGCGCCAGCGTCACGGTGGACAACGACGGCACCATTGATTGTCCCTACATCGGCCGTGTGAAGGTGGGTGGGCTCAGCGCTCGCGCCGCGGAGAAGGAGGTCAAGGATCGGCTGTCGAAAGGGTTCCTCGTGAATCCGTCCGTCAGCGTGACCGTGGTCAAGTACCGCAGCAAGACCGTCAGCGTGCAGGGTGTTGGCATTCGCAGTCCCGGTGAATACATCCTGCAGGGGAACGTGTCGCTGACGAGCGTTCTCGCACAGGCCGGATCGCTGACCACTGACGCCGGATCGTACGTGCTCATCAGCCGGCGAAACGCCGCCGGCGCCATCGAAGAAATCCGCGTATCGCGGCGGGACATCGAAACCGGCAAGGCGCAGAACGTGCTGCTGAAGGACGGCGATACCGTCCTCGTCCCCAAAGCTGAAAGCTTCTTCATCACCGGCCAGGTGCGCTCGCCCTCTTCTTACACGTGGGAAGACGGATTGACCGTCGAACGCGCGCTGACGCTGGCCGGCGGGCCGACCGAGCGTGCCGGCCTCGGGCGAATTGAGATCGAGCGCGTGGTGAACGGCAGGATGGAGAAGCGGCGGGCGAAGTTGACCGACCCCGTTCTCGCAAACGACACCATCCGCGTACCGCAGCGCATCTTCTAGACACTAGACGCGTGCGCATCCTTCACGTCACGGCAGGCAATCTCTTTGGCGGCATCGAGCGGATGCTGCTCGGGATCGTCTCGGCCGCGAACGACGAGTGCGCGCACGACATCGCGCTCAGCTTCGATGCGAGACTCTCGCGCGAGCTGCGTGACTATGGCGTAACACCTCACGTCATCGGTGACGTGCGCTTCCGGCGCCCCGACACGGTGTGGCGGGCGCGACGCGCGCTGCGGCGAGTCATCTCGGCATCCGCGTATGACGCAGTGATCGCGCACGCGCCATGGTCCTGTGCGCTGGCCGGGCCAGCCGCGCGCCGGGCGGGCGTCCCGCTTCTGATGTGGGTGCACGATGCGCCACACGGCGATCAATGGTCCGAGCGGCGCGTCGCACGCATGCCCCCCGACCGGTTCATTTGTAACAGCGGCTATACGGCAGCGCTCGTCGCGCAATGGATGCCCGGCGTAGCGAAGGACGTAATCCATCCGGCGGTTGCCGCGGCTCCGGATGTCTCCACGATTGAACGCCGGACTCTCCGCGAAGAACTCGGCGCGCGCGAGGCGACCACCGTCATTCTCATTGCTGCGCGGCTCGAAGCGTGGAAAGGGCATCGCGTCCTGATCGAGGCGGCGCGCCAGCTTCGCGGCGACATCGTCGTGTGGATTGCGGGTGGACCTCAGCGACCGGCGGAAGCTGCGTATGCCGAGATGTTGTCCCGTCTCGCGGCGGGAACGGCCGTCCGCTTCCTGGGAGAGCGCGTCGATGTTCCCCGGTTGATGGCTGCCGCTGACATCTACTGCCAGCCGAACACGGCTCCGGAACCATTCGGCGTCGTCTTCGTCGAGGCGCTCGCAGCTGGAACACCTGTCATTACTACCGCGATGGGTGGTGCGACTGAAATCGTGGACGAGCAGTGCGGCGTTCTCGTGCGCGAGTCCACGCCTGCACTCGTCGGTGCGGCGCTGCAACGGCTCATCGACGATTCGTCATTACGGAATGCGCTCGGTTCGCAAGGACCCGCCCGGGCGCGGCGCATCAGCGATCCCGCGGACGCCGTTCGACACGTGTGCGATGCGGTTCGCGAACAGCGCCTGCGTAGCTCCGCGGCATGATGTCACCTGCCCCCACCATCGAGGCCCGTGCCCGCCTCAGTCTCGGTCGCAGCGACGATCGGATCTGTCGCACTGTCGCGGATCTGCTGTCCGCGCGCGGCGCGCGCGGCATCGTCGCCGACGTGGGCTGCGGTTCTGGCGCGTTGTGGCCGGCGCTAAGGGGAACGTTTGCATCCTGCATTGGACTCGATGCCGTCCGCTATGAAGGGCTGCCGGACGACGTGGATTTCCGATCGATCGATTTGGACACCGGACGTCTGCCGCTCGCAGACGGAAGCGTGGACGCGGCGGTCGCCGTCGAAGTCATCGAGCACCTCGAGAATCCGCGCGCGTTTGTCCGCGAGCTTACGCGCGTCGTGCGGCCCGGCGGCTGGGTGGTCGTGACGACGCCGAATCAGTTGAGCGCGCTCAGCCTGCTCACACTGCTTCTCAAGGGACGCTTCTCCGCGTTCCAGGACGGCGAATATCCGGCGCACGTGACCGCTCTCCTCGAAGCCGACCTTCGCCGCATCTTCTCGGAGTGCGGCCTGTGCGATACCGGCGTCACCTTCACCTGCCACGGTCGGCTGCCGTTGAGCGCCCTTCACTATCCTTCGGCCGTCGCCCGGCTGGCGCCGCGTCGCTTCTCCGACAACATCGTCGCGGTGGGACGCAAGTGACCGTCACGGCCACGGCGCCGCCGCTGCGGGTCGCGTTCCTGAGCGTGTCGGCCGAGATGGGGGGATCGGAAGTCAGCCTGCTCGAGCTCGTTCGCGGATTGCGGCGAATCGTTCCGGCCTGGCCGCTCGACGTGATCGTCCCGCGCGAAGGTCCGCTGCCGCGAGCGGTCGAGGCGTCGGGCGCGCGAGCTCACATCCTGCCGCTGCCGGAACGACTGACGCGCGTGGGTGAATCCCGGGGCGCGAGTGCCGCGGCCCTGATCGGCCGCGGCGCGTCGCTGTTGCTGGCCGCGGGCAGCCTCGCGCCTTACAGCCGTCGCCTCGAGCGACTGCTTTCCGAGCTGTCTCCTGACGTCGTGCACAGCAACGGATTCAAGGTGCACGTGCTGAGCGCGCGCGTTATGCGGCCGCCCGCCGCGCTCGTCTGGCACATTCACGAATACGTCGCGCGGCGCCCGATCAGCCGAAGGCTGCTGCGCCGCTACATCGGCCGGTGCGCCGCGCTCGTCGCGAATTCCCGCAGCGTCGCGTCGGAAGTCACCGCAGCGCTCGACGCACCGGTTCCGGTGACGACGATCCATAACGCGGTCGACACGTGTGAATTCTCACCCGTTGGCGACACGCTCGATCTCGATCGTCTCGCCGGCCTGCCGCCCGCGCCTGCCGGCACGGTGCGCGTCGGGCTCGTTGCGACGTACGGACGCTGGAAGGGACACATGACGTTCCTCGAAGCGATCCGGAAGATCAATCCGGCGATTCCCTGTCGCGCGTACATTATCGGTGGCGCGCTCTACGACACCTCCGGAAGCCAGCACGCGCGTGAAGAGCTCGAACGGACGATCGCCTCTCCCGGTCTGGCGGGCCGCGTCGGACTGACGGGCTTCGTCAACCGACCTGCCGCCGCGCTGCGTGCCCTCGACGTCGTCGTGCACGCGAGCACGCAGCCGGAACCGTTCGGCCTTGTCATCGCGGAAGGGCTCGCGTCGGGGCGCGCGGTCATCGTCAGCGCCGCGGGAGGCGCCGCGGAGCTCGTGACCGACGGGGTCGACGCGCTGACGCACGCACCAGGCGATGCGCAGGGGCTTGCGACGTGCATCGAGCGGCTCGCATCCGATGCAGCCCTGCGCGCGAGGCTCGGCGAGGCGGGTCGCCGATCCGCAATCCGGCAGTTCGATCCGGACGACTTTACCCGCGCGTTCATCGACGTGTACCAGGAGGCGCGCGCGCGCGTCACGACCCATGCCGGTCACTGAAGTTCGCGCGGCCGCCTACATCGAAGCGAGTGTTCCCTCGCGCGTGCCGTTCGGCTTTGCGGAAATCTTCATCATCAGCCAGACGGCGCTGCCCGCGCTGCTGTACCTGCCGGGCAGCCAGGCGTTCCGGTTGCCGATCCGCTTCAGCGCGTTCGCGATCAGTCTCGCGGCGTTCGCCTGGTACCACGTCGAGTCTGTTTCGCAGGCGCCGCGATCGAGAGCGCAACCGTGGGTCGCCGTGATCATGTCGCTGCTCGCCGTGATGGTTTTCCACCCTGAGACGTCTTCACTGGTCGGCGGTTTCGCGCACATGGCCGTGTACTTTGCGGTGCTCGCGCCGCTCTTCTGGGCGCCCGAGTTCGTCAAATCTCCCGAACAGCTCGCCCGGATCATGTGGATCCTCCTGTTGTGTTCGGGCGCCAACGCCGTCGTCGGCGTGCTGCAGGTCTACGATCCCGCGCGCTGGCTTCCGGCGGAATTCTCCCGCATCCTGACGGCTGGCGACGCCGGTCTTGGTCCGGTCACGTACATCGGTCCAAACGGCGTGCGCATCATCCGTCCCCCTGGACTGTTCGATACGCCGGGCGCCGTCGCCGGCCCCGCGATGTTCGCGGCGCTGCTCGGCATGGTGTTCGCCGTGAGCGCGATTCCGGTATGGAAGCGCCTGTTGTCGCTCGTCGTTGCGGCCGCCGGGCTCTCCGCGATCTATCTGAGCCAGGTCCGCGTCAGCCTTGTCGCCACGGTCGTCATGATGCTCACGTATGCGGCGGTCGCGTTTCGTCAGGGCCGATCGGGTCGCGCGTCGCAGTTCTCCATCCTCGCGGGGGCCATCGTCTTCGTCAGTCTATCGGCCGCTGTTGCGCTCGGCGGTACGGCGATCACCGAACGCGTTGCATCGCTCTTCGCCTCGGATCCGTTCTCCGTTTATCAGGGTGCGCGCGGAACGCAGCTGTCGTTTACCTTCTTCGAACTGCTGTTCCGGTATCCCATCGGCGCCGGCCTGGCGCGCTGGGGAATGGCGGCCAACTATTTCGGCAGCAACAATCCAAACAGTCCCCCAATCTGGGCGGAGATTCAGTTCACAGGGTGGATGATCGACGGCGGCGTCCTCATGGTGGCCGCCTACCTCGGCGCGCTCGTGTCGGTGACCCGGTCGCAATGGCGCGTCGCGATGGAGACGCAGTTCCCGCGCCTCGCTGTCTGTGCCGCGGTCGTGCTCGCTGCCGGCCTGGGCCCTGCGATCACGATTCTCAGCTTCACGCCGTTCGTCGCGCAGATCGGCATTCAGTACTGGTTCCTCGCCGGCGCGCTTCACGGCGTTGCGTGGCGCTACGGCGTGCAGGACGCATGATGCGGTGGGCGCTCGCGGCCGGCGACTTCACGCCGCTCGGCGGAATGGATCGCGCGAACTACGCGCTGGCGCGGTACCTGGCGCTTTCAGGACGCGACGTGCACCTGGTGGCGCACCGTGTGTGGCCCGATCTCGCGTCGCTGCGAAACATCACGATCCATCACGCATCGCGACCGCTCGGGTCTCACCTGATGGGCGGGCCGCTTCTCGCGCTCCAGGCATCGGCGACGGCGCGCCGCCTCGGGCCTGCCGCCCGCCTGCTCTCGAACGGCGGCAATGCGCGATGGCGCGGTCCCACGTGGATTCACTACCTGCACGCCGCCTACGCGCCGGACACGGCGGAACCACGCGCGCGCATGACGGCGAGGGCGGGCCGAAAGCGATTTCTCGCGAGCGAGGCAGATGCCATCGCGCGTGCGCCCGCCGTCATCTGCAACAGCGAGCGCACGGCCGAGGACGTTCGGTGTCACTACAACGTGCCCGCGGAGAAAATTCGCGTCGTGTACTACGGAACGGATGCGGCCCAGTTCGGTGCGATATCCGAAGACGCGCGCCGCGAAGCGCGCGCGTCGCTGAACAATGACGCGCGCTGCGAAGCACGCGCGTCGCTGAACAATGACGCGCGCTGCGAAGCACGCGCGTCGCTGAACAATGACGCGCGCCGCGAAGCGCGCACGTCGCTGAACAACGACGTATGCCGCCCGCTGGCGATGTTCATCGGCGCCCTTGGCGATCGCCGCAAGGGATTCGACATCCTGTTCGATGCATGGCAGGAGCTCTGTCGCGATGCGTCGTGGGACGCGGATCTCGCCGTCGTCGGAACGGGCGCAGAGGTCGCCTCCTGGCAACGGCGCGCGGTGGAGCAGGGGCTCGAAGGCCGAATCTCGTTCCTTGGATTTCGTGACGATGTGCCGCGCCTGCTCGCGGCCGCTGATGTCCTCGTGCACCCTGCGCGCTACGAAGCCTACGGCCTTGGCGTCCACGAGGGGCTGTGCCGCGGCATCCCGGCGATCGTGTCGGCGATTGCAGGCGTCGCCGAGCGGATCCCGCCAGAACTGAGGCCGTTGACCTTGCCGCTTCCCCTTGCGTCGAAGGATCTCGTCGATCGCTTCCGGTTGTGGCGCTCCGATGATGCTGGATGGCGGCAGCGCGCGAAGGCGTTCGGGGCGGTGCTGCGGCGCCGCTCCTGGGATGACATGGCCGTCGAAGTAGCCGGCATTGTGGAACAGCTCTGATGCCGGCCGGCTTCGTCGATGTTCCTGCATGCTGGGTCTGCGAGGAGCGCGAGTTCGACGCGGTTCACGAAGCAATCTTCGATCTGTCCGAATACACGAAGCAGGATCCGGAGCTCGCGGAGTACACCGGAGCGCGCATCGTGTTGCAGCGATGTCGTGGCTGCGGCTTCACGCAACCGGCGGCGTTGCCGTCGTTGCCGAATTACTTCGACCGGATGTACGACCAGCGGTGGTCGGACGACTGGATCGTCAGGGAGCACGAGGCGCCGTACAAGGATCGAATCTTCGCGGACATCCTCGCGTCATTGCGCGCGCGTGCGAAGGCGGGGCGAGCGCTCCTCGACGTTGGCGCGCACGCCGGCCGCTTCCTCCGCCTCGCGCGGCGCGAGGGTTGGGACGGCGAAGGTCTGGAGCTCAATCCAAGGACCGCGGCATACGCTGCACAGGCGTCGGGCGCGATCGTGCACCAGGGAAACATCCACACGTTCAATCGGACGCGCTGCTATGACGCGGTGACGCTGACGGACGTGCTCGAACACGTGCCTCAGCCGATGGAGGTGCTGAGAAGCGCGCGATCGCTGCTCTGCGCCGGCGGCTGGATCGCCGTCAAAGTGCCCAACGGTCATGCGCAGCGATTCAAGGAGAACCTGCGGGCGCGCCTCCGGCGGTCATATCGCGCGACCCTCGCGGACAATCTCGTGCACGTGAATCACTTTTCCGCGGCATCGTTGCGGCGCGCGCTGTCGGAGGCTGGCTTTCGCGACGTGACCGTCCAGACTGCTGTCCCCGAACTGCCGGAGGCCCCCGGTTTCAGCGCGGATCGCATGGTTCGACTCGCGACGTACTACGTCGCACGCGTACTGCCTGGCGGCGCCGCGCTGCCGATCTCGTTCAATCTGCAGGCCTATGGCCGCCGCAGCTGAACGCGTTCCGGCGCTGAGCGTCGTCATTCCGACGTTCAACAACCAAGCGGTGCTCCGTCAGTGCCTCGATGCCTGGCAGCGTTTCGGCGGCGACGACATTGAAATCATCGTCGTCGAGGACGGCTGTCGCGACGAGACTCCCGCGTTCCTCGAGAAACTGTCAGCGACATCGTGGGGCGCTTCGCGCCTGCGCTGGATCCACCAGGACGACGCGCACGAGTTGCGCTGTACGAACGCGGGGATGGCGCACGCTCGCGGTGGACTGTTGATGGCGTGGCAGGATGACATGTTCCTGCGCGCGGGCTGGCTGGTTCCCGAGCTGGTGCGAACGTTCGATGCCTATTCCGACCTCGGCCTGATAAGTCTCAGCCGCGGCTTGAACTGCACGCCGGTGGATGATCCGATCGTGCGATGGGAGGATCTGACGGACTGGCGCCGGCTGCAGAGCACGATCGGCCCGCGGCCGGGAAACTGGTTTCGCCTTCAGGAAGTTGACGTTGTCATTCGCCCATGGGTCGTAAGGCGCGCCTGCATCGATCGCGTCGGTGCGCTGGACGAAGCGTTTCGTCCGACCGAGTGGGACGAGGCAGATCTCGCATACAGGATTCGCGAGGCGGGCTGGAAGGTCGCCACGTGCGGCTACGAACGGATCGGCGGCTATGACCACCTGGGAAGCACGACGACTGGTGCGAACCCGTCGGCCGCCTACCTCGCGCGCGTGCTGCGTAACGGCTTGCTGTTTCACGAACGCTGGGATGCGACGATAGCCGGACAGCATCCGCGTTCAAGGCGAACGTGGGCTCGCCGCGCCACAGGCGCGGGATGGGGAGCCACGCTCTCGGGGATAGCGCGCGCCATCGTCCGCGCAGCGGGTCCCGCACAGTCGTGACGATGCAAACGGGCGTCGGCCGCAACTATCGGCACGCGAACTGGCTCGAACGCATCGGGTCCGGATCAGCACGTCGTGTGCCCGGTTGGCTGCGGCGGCCGCTCAAACGCGGGTATTCGCTGCTGCTCGGCGCGATGCCAGGCGATCATCTGGTCTGCCGGCTTCCCGGTGGCGAGTCGTTTCGCGTCGATCCCGAATACCGGCATCTCACCTGGAATCTCGAAGAGTACGCTGCGCTCAAGCAACACGTGCGCAATGGATCAACGGTGCTCGACATCGGCGCGAACGTCGGGTCGTACACGCTGCTGTTCGCCTCCTGGGCGGGTGAGTCCGGACGCGTGTTTGCGTTCGAGCCGGCGTCGGCGAGCCGCGCCGGACTGATTCGGCATGTCGATGTGAACGGCTTGTCCCGCCGAGTTGTCGTTCGTTCTGAAGCGATCAGCGATCGCAGCGGCATCGCGAGCTTCACAGATGCGGGAACGCACGGCGATAACCGGATCGTGACCGGGGAGGCGACCCATGCCTGCTCCGTTCCGTCACTGAGCATCGATGACTTCTGCGAGGACGCGCACATCTCGCCGGACGTGATCAAGATCGACATCGAGGGGACGGAGCTCGCGGCGCTTCGCGGCGCGCGGCGCACGATCGCCGCGCGGCGGGGTGACCTCGCGCTTTTCGTTGAATTGCATCCAGCCGTCTGGCCGGCATTGGGCATTACTCGAGCGGACATCGAGGAGGAGCTGCGAAATCAGAAGCTCGTGATCGAAGCGCTGCCCGGGATCGCTGATCCCTGGTCGGTAGAAGGAATCTGCGTTCGCATGAGGGCTGCCTGATGCGCATCCTTTTTGTCAACGAGGGGCTCACCGGAGGAGGAGGCGTCGAGACGTATCTGTCGACGCTGCTGCCCGCGCTGCACCGCGCGGGACACGATATCGGTGTTCTGCACGACAATCCTGCAAGCCAAACAGCGCCGCAACGCATTGCCCCGGAGGGCACGTGGCATGCCGGCGTCCAGGATCTCGGGCTTGAAAACGCGATCGGCAAGGTGCGTGAATTCGCCCCTGATGTCTGCCTCTCGCACAACATGCGTTCGCTGGACGTCGAGTCGCGCCTGATTGACGAATGGCCGGTCGTGAAGATGATGCACGGACATTTCGGGACGTGCGTCAGCGGGCAGAAGACGTTCGTGTTTCCGGCGATCGTCGCGTGCGCCAGGACGTTCGGCCCCGGCTGCCTGGTCCACTACCTGCCGAGGCGATGCGGTCATGCGAGTCCGGTACGCATGATGCGCGAGTACAAGTGGGGCAACGAGCAGCGTTCGCTGTTTTCCGAATACCAGGCCATCGTCGTGGCGAGCCGCTACATGCGAGACGAGTATCTGCGCGCCGGCGTGCCGCCGGGGAGCGTGCACGCAATCCCGTTGTTCGCGCCACCAGTGCCGCGCGATGCACAGGTCGGCGGAACCCGTCCGATCGACGTGCTGTTCATCGGCCGGCTGACCAATCTGAAGGGTGCGGACGCGGTCGTTGACGCGGTCTCGGCCGCCGGTCGTCGCCTCGGACGACCGCTCACGACCGTCTTTGCCGGCGAAGGGCCGGAGCTTGCGTACGTCCGCGACCTTGCTGTCGCGCGTGGAGTGAACGCAACGTTTCCAGGGTGGGTGACTGCGGACGAGCGCGATCGCTTGATTCGCGACGCGTCCATTCTTGCCGTTCCGAGCCGATGGCCGGAGCCGTTCGGACTGGTCGGGCTCGAGGCGGCCGCGTTCGGCACGCCTGCCGTCGCGTTCGATATCGGCGGTATCCGCGACTGGCTGACGAACGACGAGAACGGGCGGCTGATCGATCCCGCCACAGACTCGGATGGCATGGGGGACGCGATCGCCCAGATTCTGGGAAACCCGGCGCTGCACGCACGTCTCTCCGCGGGCGCGCTCGCCGCCGCGGCAAGATTTACGATCGATGCGCACGTCGCCGCGTTGACGCGCGTCCTGCAGCAGGCATCGGGGCTGCCCACCGCGGCCGAGTGAAAACCTGGCATCTGCTCGCGCCCGAATTCCCCCCAGGCTGCGGCGGTGTGGGCGATTACTCCGCGCTGCTCGCGGGCGGACTCGAGCGGAGCGGCGATCGCGTTCGCGTCTGGCATCCACACCTGCTTCCCGATCGCTTCGGACGTCGAAGCCGACACGTTCTCGACTCTGCGATCGCATCAGAGCCCGGCATCGTGCTGGTCCAGTACGTCCCCGCGGCATTCGGACTGCGCGGCATGAACGTGCCGTTCTGCCGCTGGATCGGAAAGCTCCGGCGGCGAGGCGTGGACGTGCGCGTCATGTTCCACGAGCCGTTTTTCTATTTTGGTTTCAGCCGTCCGTGGCGAAATGTGTTCGCGCTCGTTCAGCGTGGAATGGCCCGCCTCCTGCTGCAGTCAGCGACACGCGTGTATTACTCGACCGAAACGTGGAAACGACTGCTCGCTCCATTCGGATCGCGAATGGACGCAGAGGTACTTCCAATTCCTGCGACCATTCCGGTTGATGTCGCGTCAGAAGCAGTGACGGCCGCGCGTGGCCGCTCGCGCGGCACACTTGTTATCGGGCACTTCGGCACATACGGCGACCATGTCGCGGGCGAGCTTTCGCGAGTCCTCCCGGAAATCCTTCGGACTTTGCCGGACGCCCGCATGCAGCTGGCGGGACGCGGCGCCGGCGAGTTCGCGCGTTCCCTCATCCCCGCCGTGCGTAAGCGCATCGACGTTGTTCCCGATGAAGACGGTGTCGCAATCGCTGCGGCATTGCGCGCGTGCCACATCCTCGTACAGCCGTACCCCGATGGCGTGACAACGCGGCGAACGTCGATGATGGCGGCGCTCACCAGCGGCGTATCCGTCATCACGACGCAAGGACGGCTCACAGAAGCGGTGTGGACCGAGAGCAATGCCGTGTCGCTTGCTCCGGCGGGTGACGACGAGGCATTCGTCGAACGCGCGGTGCAGCTTGCCCGCAACCCGGAGCTCCGGCGCGAAATGGGCGCGCGCGGACGCCGTCTTTACGACGAACAGTTTGCGCTGCCAGTGACGTTGTCGCGCCTCCGGCGGAACTGAGCGTGCCGGCACGCCTTCTCTCCATCCTGTTGGTTGGCGATTATCCTGACGATCCGCGCCTCGGGTCGTCGAAGGTTTCCCACAAGCTTCGAGAAGAGTTCGCCGCGTTGGGCCACAGATGCGACGTGCTGTGGTCTGCAGACATCGGCGTGCGCCCCGCATGGCGTCAGGTGCGCCAGCTCGTGTCGCCGTGGATGGCGGGACGCGCGATCGTTGCGCGCGAAGGGCGCAAGCGCTACGACGTGATCGATGTCGCCAGCGCCGAAGGCCTGTTCATGGGCCTCTTCGATCTGCTTCCCGATCGCAGTCGCGCAGCCTATATATGCCGCTCGCATGGGCTCGAGCACCTGAACTACGCGCGCATGCTCGACGATCACCACGAAGGACTGCGGTCGAAGTCGTGGCTGCGGCGCGCCTGGTACCCGGCGAGCCGGCTCACGCAGGTCGCCGCCGCCGCGCGCCTTGCCGATGCGCTCATCGTCATCAACGACGTCGACCGGCAGTACGCGGTTGACAGGGGCTGGCAACCGTCCGATCGCGTTTCCGTGATACCCCATGGGATTTCAACGCGCTTCATCGCTGACGCGCCCCTCTCCGGCGCGGCGCGTGGCGCGGGCCTGCTCTTCTGCGGAACGTGGGATTACGTCAAGGGCACGCCATACGTATGTGCCGCGCTCAATCGATTGCACGCCGATGGAAGACAAGTGCGTCTCACCGTGCTCGGGCCGGGTGCGCCGGCCGAGACGGTCCTCGCCGGCTTTGATGCCGCCGTGCGGCCGTTCGTCACTGTTGTCGATCGTGTTGCCGAGCAGCGTGTGATGGAGGAGTACCGCAGGCACGATGCACTGCTGTTCACGTCGACCTACGAAGGATTCGGGCTCGTCGTGATCGAAGCGATGAGTCAGTGTCTACCCGTCATCGCGACGTCCGCAGGATGCGCCGCAACACTGGTGCGTGATGGCGAAACCGGTTATCGCGTCCCGACGCGAGACGGACGAGCAGTGGCATCAGCGGTTCGCCGCGTCCTCGAGAATCCCGTCGAGGCCAGCCAAGTCGCGGATAAGGCGCGCGCCGCTGTCGAGAGAATGACCTGGCGGTCCACGGCGGAACAGACGCTCGCCGTCTATGAATCTGCGCTCTCCCGAGTGCGCGCCGTTTCCAAATGAGCGCCAGTACGCGTCGGCTGCTCACGCTCGGTCACTCCTACGTCATCGCTGCAAACCGGCGGCTCGCGCACGAAATCGCGGTGCAGGGAAAGGGACGATGGGAAGTGACGGCTGTTGCGCCGCTGCATTATCGCGCGGATCTCGGACGCGTCGCGGCGCAGGCGCTGCCGGGTGAAGCAAGCCGGCTGAAGACGCTGGAGGTCAGGTTCGATCGCATGCCGCACTTCATGTGGTACGCCGGCCTCGATCGCGTGCTCGACGCGCCGTGGGATGTCGTGCATTGCTGGGAAGAACCGTACGTCGCCGCGGGCGCGCAGGTGGCGCGCCACGTGCCACCGCAGGCGCGCCTCGTGATCGCGTCGTTTCAAAACTTATCGAAGCAGTATCCGTGGCCGCTGAGTGCGCTCGAACGCGCGAGCATGTCGCGCGCGGACGGCTGGATTGCGTTCGGCGAGACGGTGAATGAGACGTTGCGCGGACGCGAAGGTTATGCCGGCAAACCGTCCCGCGTGATCCCTCCGGGGCTTGACGTCGATCGCTTTCGGCCGGACGCGGAATCGCGCAGGCAGGCGCTCGCACGCATCGGCTGGGACTGCGGCGATCACGTCGTTGGATTCCTCGGGCGCTTTGTTCCTGAGAAAGGGCTCGCGACGCTGCTCGACGCGCTGCGCGGCGCCAGCACGCCTTGGCGCGCGCTTTTCGTTGGCGGCGGGCCGATGCAGCCCGCGCTGGAGACCTTTGCGCGCGAGAATCCCGGGCACGTTCATATCGCGACGGGCGTCGGGCACGACGACGTGCCGGCGTGGCTCAATGCGATGACCGTCCTGTGCGCGCCCAGTGAAGCTACGCCGCGGTGGCGCGAGCAGTTCGGCCGCATGCTGATCGAGGCGATGGCCTGCGGCATCCCGGTCATCGCGAGCGACAGCGGCGAGATGCCGTTCGTCGTGGCGGATGCCGGCACGATCGTGCGTGAGCGTGATGTCAGTGCCTGGAGCGAGGCAATCGATCGACTCCTGAACGACGAGACCCTGAGACGGGAGCATGCCGCGCGCGGCATCGAGCGCGCGCACGCGCATTATTCGTGGCCGCTGGTGGCACGCGCGCATCTGGAGTTCTTCGAGTCACTCCCGGATCGCCACGCATGAGGGCCGAAGGTCGATGAAGTTGGGTCCGTTGCGCGTCGCGGTCATCGCCGACTACGCCGAAGAGGGCTGGCCGAGCATGGACCTCGTTGCTGACATGCTGATGGCGCACCTTTCAGCCGAACACTCGGACTCGGTCGAAGCGACGCTCATCCGTCCGGCCATGCCGGTGCGCTTCGGCCGCCTGACCGCCGGTGCGCGCTCGGTCGATCGCGTCATGGCACGGTTGCTGGATTACCCGCGCGCCCTCGCGTCGGCGCGCGCCCTTTTCGACGTGTACCACGTCGTCGATCACAGCTACGCACACCTCGTGCACGGTCTGCCCGCGAACCAGACAATCGTGACCTGTCACGATCTCGACGCGTTTCGATCCGTGTTGCAGCCGGAGGAGGAACATCGGTCGTGGGCATTCCGGATGCTGGCGAAGCGGATTCTCTCGGGGCTCCGCTGCGCTGCGCACGTCGCGTGTGACAGCGAGGCGACAAGAGACGCGCTGATCGCGCTGGCGGCATTTCCTGAAGATCGTCTGTCGATCGTGGCCAACGGCTCCGACACGGGCGGTTATCCGGACGGCGACGCGGCGGCGGACGTCGAAGCCGCGCGAATGCTCGGCCCGCGGCGCGGCATCGAGCTCCTGCACGTCGGCAGCACGATTCCGCGCAAGCGCATAGACGTGCTGCTGGAGGTGTTCGCGGCCGTGCGGCGCAAACGCGCGGAAGTGCGCCTGACCCGCGTCGGCGGTCCGTTCACCGCCGAACAGCGCGTGCGCGCGCGAGAGCTGGGCGTGCTGGACGCGATCAACGTGCTGCCGTTCGTCGATCGCGCGACGCTTGCCGCCGTCTATCGGCGCAGCGCCTTGGCGCTGCTGACATCGGATCGAGAAGGCTTTGGTCTTCCCATCGTCGAAGCGCTGGCCAGCGGGACGCCAATGGTCGCGAGTGACATTGCGGTTCTGCGGGAAATTGGCAGCATGGCGGTTACGTACTGTCCCGTCGGATCCATCGACAGCTGGACGGCAACAATCCTGCAACTGCTCGACGAGCGCGAACGCGATCGCGCCGCCTGGCAGGCGCGGCGTTCCGCGGGCCTCGCTCGTGCCGCGGATTTCAGCTGGTCCCGCTACACGGCGGCCGTCGTCGAACGCTATCGCGCCATCGCCGGCGACGTCGCGGCGGTGGCTTCGGAGCAACCCGCGTGATGCGCGTGCTCCACGTGGGGAAGTTCTACCCGCCGCACCATGGCGGCATGGAACGCGTGCTCGAGACACTCTGCCAGGCAGGCCGCGGCTTCGTGGACAGTCACGTCCTCGTCGCCAACTCCTCACGCCGCACGATTGAAGAAGAGGTCGCTGGAATCCCGGTTACCCGAGTCGGGACGATGGGTGCAGTCGGATCAGTGCATATCGCGCCGGCGTTTGCGTCACGGCTGCGGCGTGCAAACGCGGATCTGATCGTGCTCCACGAGCCGAATCCGTGGGCGTTGCTTTCATACGCGATCGCGCGTCCAAAAGCGCCGCTCGCGATCTGGTATCACAGCGATGTCGTCCGTCCCGCGCTTCAGTACAAGCTGTTCTACGCACCGGTCGCCCGCGTCGCCTATAACCGCGCGCAGCGCTTCGTCGTGTCGTCACCACCGCTCGGCATGCACGCATCCGCGCTGGCGACGGTTCAATCGCGAGTGCGCGTCATTCCATTCGGCATCGATCCCGCCTGCTGGCACACGGAGAAGGAGACCCAGGCGGCGGCAGATCCATTCGTACTCTTCGCCGGCCGTCACGTCGACTACAAGGGGGTTGACGTGCTGCTGCGCGCCCTGGCCGGCAGTAGTGCGTGCGCGGTCATCGCAGGCGATGGACCGCGCCGCTCCGCATGGGAATCACTGGCACGCGAGCTTGCACTCAACGGCCGCGTCACGTTCACCGGTGAGATCCCTGACGCGGAGCTTCGGCGCCTGATGCATACATGCGCCGCGCTGGTGCTGCCGTCCGTGACGCAGGCGGAAGCGTTCGGGTACGTACAGCTCGAAGCGATGGCCGCGGGCAAGCCAGTGATCAGCACCGACGTGCCGACCGGCGTGTCATGGGTGAATCAGCACGGTCGTACGGGACTGGTGGTCCCGGCAGGTGATGCTGCCGCGCTCCAGAACGCGATCGATACGCTGGTGAACGACGTGCACCGCCGGGCGCAGATGGGCGCGGCGGGTCGCGCGCGCGTCGAGGAAGAGTTCACGATGGAGAGGCTCCGCGAGCGCCTGCGCCTCTTCTACGAGGAGATGGCCGTGCTGCCGCCGTGGCCATCCGCATGTTGAAGCGCGCCTTCGACTTCACGCTCGCGCTCGTGGGATTGATCGCATCGGCGCCGTTATGGGCGCTGTTCGCTGCAGCGATCAAATGGGAGGACTATGGGCCGGTGTTCTTCAGGCAAGACCGTGTAGGCCTCAACGGCCGGACGTTCATGGCGCTGAAGTTTCGTTCGATGCGACCGGACGCCGAGGCCGGAGTCGGCGCGGTCCAGGCGGTTGCAGACGATCCGCGCGTGACGAATATCGGCCGCATGATGCGCGCCACCGCGATGGACGAGCTCCCGCAACTGTGGAACATCCTGCGCGGCGACATGAGTTTCGTGGGGCCGCGCGCGCTGCGACCCGGTGAGATCGAAGCTGGGCGCGATGGCCTCCTCGAGCGCCTCGAAGACGTACCGGGGTTCGCCGCGCGCGTCATGGTGAGACCGGGGCTCACGGGCGTGGCGCAGGTGTACGCGCCGCGCGACGTTCCACGCCGCCACAAGTTCCGGTACGATCGCATCTACGTGTGCCGACGATCGTTCTGGCTCGACGTGCGATTGATTCTCGTGTCATTTTGGATTAGCGTGCTTGGCACATGGGAAGCGCGCGGGCGCAAGTTTTGATCTGCGCCCGCATTGAGGCCCTTATTGAGGAATGACGCTTGCGTGACGTCCTGGTGATTGGGGCCGGCCCCGCCGGTCTCATGGCAGCACGCGAGCTGGCTCGGCGCGGTCACGACGTGATGGTGCTGGAAGAGCACGCCAGCATCGGCCTTCCCTCACACTGCACGGGCCTCCTTGGCATGGAGGCGTTCTCCGAGCTCGACATCCCGCGCCAGACGATTCTCAGCACCGCGCGTGCCGCGCGGTTCATCGCTCCCGACGGGAGCTCGGTACTCGTCGATGCGGATCGCGTCAACGCGGCGATCGTCGATCGCGCACGCTTCGATCAGGCGCTCGCAGACTCGAGTCGCGCGGCTGGCGTGGAGTTGCGCAGCGACGCGCGCGTGCGCCGGATTGCAATCTCGGAGAACGCCGTCACGGTCACCGCGGATGGAGAGACCGGCACGATCACCGCGCGTGCCTGCGTGCTCGCGTGCGGCGCCAACTATCGCTTCAATCGCGAGCTGGGCCTGGGCGTTCCGCGCGCCTTCGTGCAGAGCGCGCAGCTCGAGCGCCCGTTCGCCGGCCCCGAGCAGGTTGAAGTGCATCTCGGGCGCGCACGAGCGCCGCGCGGGTTCGCGTGGGTCGTTCCATTCGAGCGTGACGGGCAACCCTGCCAGCGGCTTGGCCTGATGGCCGACGCGCGCGCGGGATCGCTCTTCACGAGCTTCGCCGCGGACGTCCGCGCGAGATTCGCTCCAGGCGACGACCCGTGGCCGGAGCCGCGCCTGAAAATCCTTCCACTCGGTCCCGTGGCGAAGACGTACGGCACGCGCGTCCTCGCGGTGGGGGACGCCGCGGGTCTCGTGAAACCGACGACAGGTGGGGGGATCTACTACGGGCTGCTCAGCGGTCAATTCGCCGCCGAGGCGCTCGACTCCGCGCTGCAGGCCGACGACCTGCGCGAGACGCGCCTTCGCGCGTATGAAAACCGCTGGCGCGATCGACTTGGCGCGGAAATCCGCATCGGTCTCGCATTCCGCCACCTCGCGTCGCGATTCAACGATCGCGCGATCGATTCGCTCGTCGAGCTCGCGCGTGTCGACGGCATCGTCCCGCTGCTGCGCCAGACGGCGGACTTCAACTGGCATCGCCAGTCCGCACTGGCGCTCCTCCGTCACTCGCAGTTCCGCCGCATCCTGCTCTCGTCTCTCTGGAGCTGACGCCCGTTCCTACTCGCGATACCAAAAGCGATAGCGTAGACGCCGATCGGATCGCCGGAGGCCACTACGCGCGCAAGCAGATTCACTGCCCGAGCCGCGTCGTGGCCTGGAGCCACGGCAGCCGGTTCGATCTGGCGCGGCGCCTGGTCGAGCCTTACGCGGGCGGGCGGCTGCTGGACTACGGTTGTGGCGACGGGACGTTCGTCGCGATGGTGCACGCGACATTCGCCGCAACCCGCGGCGTAGACGTGGAGCCCGGGCAGATCGAAGGTTGCCGCACGCGCCTCGGCGATCTGCCCGGAGTCAGTTTCGCGCTCACGCGCGATCTCGGCTCATCCGACGCTCGCACGTGGAACATTGTCACCTGCATGGAGGTTCTCGAGCACTGTCTCGAGCCGGAACGGCGGCATATCATTCAGGAGCTGGCAACCCTCTGCGCGCCGGGCGGACGCGTCGTCGTCAGCGTTCCAATTGAAACCGGCCCGAGCGTCCTCGGGAAACAGCTCGTTCGTGCGGTCGCCGGTCTGCGCCGCCTCGGGGACTACGCTCATCGCGAGCGATACTCGCCGATAGAGATGGCGCGCTCCGTCGCTGGATTGCCGGTCTCTCGGGTCGTCTACGACGGAGAAGGGGCCACTGGACCCTTCATGTACTACGGACATAAAGGTTTCGAGTGGCGCGACGTGGAACGTGAAATCGGCGAACGCCTCATCATCGAGCGGCGTACGTTCTCGCCCGTTCCGCTCACTCGATCGCTGCTGAACAGCCAGGCCTGGTTCATCTGCACGCCGAGGGCGTAATGCAAGCCGACACAGAAGCGTTGCTGGACTTCGCGCACGCGCATGGCGTGGACGCGCTGCTCGCGCGGTCAGCGCTGGCCGTGCAGGCGCTGCCCGCCGACGCCGATCGCCTCAAAGCGCTGCTCGCGGGGTACGAGGCGCTGTCCCTGCTACGAACAAAGGAACTGCGCCGCGTTCTTGACGCGCTCGCGACCGCGGGACTGCGCCCAATCATCATCAAGGGGGCGCACCTCGCGCATGTGCTCTACGAATCCCCTGCGCTTCGACCGCGATCGGATACGGACCTGGTGATCGCGCAGGAAGAAGAGGAACGCGCCTCCCGCGCGCTGCAGGAACTCGGCTACGAACGTCTGGTACACGTGCGCGGCACGCTCATCCTCGGACAATCCCACTTCATACGACGCGACGATGCGGATGTCGAGCATGCGCTCGACGTCCACTGGCGAATCGCCTCGCCGTTAGTGTTCAGGGACGTGATGAGCGCGGACACGCTTCGGGCGAGCGCCGTTCCGATTCCCGAGCTTGGTTCCGCTGCGTGGGGGCCCGCGTTGCCGCACGCGCTCTTAATCGCCTGCGTTCACGTCGTCGCACACCACCGCGAAGATCCGCTGCTCCTCTGGTTCTACGAGATCGCCGCGCTCGTTCGGGCGCTCGACGAGGCCGGCGTGAACGCGTTTGTTGAATGCGCGGTGGCGGGACGAATTACTGCGGTATGCGCGGCAGCGCTGCAGCGCGCCCAAATGCATTTTGGCAGCCCGCGACTTTACGAGCTGGCGCAGCGGCTCCATGAGCATGCGGCAGCGCACGAGCCGAGCGCACAACTGCTGCGCGCATCGCGACGAGTCGATGAATTGTGGCTCGACCTGCGGGTCTCGAACGGATGGGGCGAGCGGCTGACGCTCCTGCGAGAGCATCTCTGGCCCGATGCCGAGTACATGCGCGCCATCACAAACCGCGCTGAATGGCTGCCGTTTTCGTATGCGCGTCGCGCGGCCGCGGGAGCGTTGAAGTGGAGCGCGCCTACCGATGGGAGCGGTCGACGGGAGGAACCGGCCGGATGGCGCGCGGATTCTGCGGAAGCGTCTGCATCCCGGGCGCCCTCGAAAACCAGTCTGTAAGACGGAGCAGCCGCCCGCGCTTGTGGGCGAGCACGTCCTGCAGCCGCTCCATGACGCCGAGCGCATCCGCCAGGTTTGACACGACACCGATTCCCCGGCTCGTCGCGTGATCGCGCGCGACGGCATCCACCGTGCGCTGCATCAGGATCGCTTTCGTCGTCGACGCGCTTACGACCTCGACGCAGTTGATCAACTGGTCGTCGAGGATCAGATCGAGCCTGAGCGCGTTCGCGATCTCTCCCCGCGAGCCCGGCACTGTCAGCACTGACGGCAGATAGAAGCCGAACCGCTCGATCCACCACTGGGTCTGGAACTGCACGGAGTCCCCTGCGGACGGGGGCCGCTTCGTCAGGAAAAAGACCTCCCACCCGGCCGCCCTCGCCAGCCCGTAGAGCCGCGCGATCTGTTCCGGCTCGTACGCCTCGATCTCCATCCACCAGTTCGGCGTTTTCGCGATGTGATCCCAGACGCGTCGCACCTCGTCCTGCGACAACGGCACGTCGCTCTGCGGCGAGGACATGTCGTCGAAGTCGTGCGGATCCCCGTGTGTGATGCGCGTCGCAACGGCGCGAAACGCCGCGCGAAAGTCTGCAAGCACGCCGTCGACGTCGAAACCAAGACGGAGCGACATGTCAGTCGCTCACCCTCACGGGCCTGGCGGATCGATGCATCACAACGCCGGCGAGAACCGCCGCAAGAATCGCATTCGCGGGTGTCGCTACTCCTGTTTCCCAGAGGCTCTGCACCGCGGCGCCGACGAGTCCGCTGAAAGCTCCGACGCGAAGGAGGTACATGCCGGACTGATCGCGATCGAGCGCGTGCCAAGCGTCGCGGACGAAAAGCCACGCCGCCGCGGCAACGGGCAGGCCGACCAGGAGGCCTCCTTCGGCGACGACCTGCAGGTAGTGGTTATGCGCTGCGTTGATCCTGAACAACGATGGCGCGCGCTGGTACACGAGCATGACCGTCTCGAAGGTGCCGGCGCCGGCGCCGGTCAGCCAGAAATCTTTCACCACGGGCAGCGTGGCGCGCCAGATCTCCAGCCGGCCGCTCGCCGCGATCCCCGCGGCGCCGAAACGGTGATAGAGCTCCAGCGGATTGATACGAATGACTGCCGCGAGCGCCGCCAGGCCGAGCGCGGCGAGCGCCCACCCTGACGCCGGCGCGTCCGCGCTCCTGCCACGCAAATAGATTGCGACCACGAGCGCGGCAACTAACCCGAGCATGCCGGCCCGCGACAACGACGCGACAAGCCCCACGAGCATAAGGCAGATTGCCGCGGCGAGCCAGATCGAGCGGCCGTCCAGCAGCTCCAGCAGCGCCTGGTGCCACGTGATCCGGTCCGTCCGCCGGCGCGCATGCGCTGAGCCGTGCGCGAGGAGATATCCGAACGCCGTCGGCACGGCCATCACGACCCACGTCGCGAAATGATTGCGATTGAGAAAGGGCCCGAACGGATAAGCGACTTCGAATGGCGGCTTCCAGCGCCAGTACATCAACCCATGGGCCGTCGCATCCTGCGCCAGGCACTCGGCCGAGAGCAGCAGACCGACCGTCCCGATTCCACGCGCGACGATGCGCACGCCGCCTTCCGCGAACACCTGGCGCGACACAAAAAAGATGGCGATCGCTCCCGCGTAGATGCCCAGCGCCCAAGCGGTGAACGACAGGTCGACGCTGATGGGAAGCGGTCCGCTAACTGGACCGAGGCTGAGGCTCTGCCAGATCGTGCGCGCGGTGGGGGACAGGCGATCGATGACGAACGAGGGCAGAGGCACGAGTTGCAGCGCGATCGCAGCGGCAACGACAAGGAGTGTTCGATCGAGCGCCGGCGACACGTCGGGGCCCGCCCACGGGCGATACATGATCGTCAGCAGCGCACAAAGCAGTGCCGGAAAGATCAGCGTCGAAAGGTAACTGCCGGCAAAGAGGAAGGCGGTGACGCCGATCAGCAGGACGATCGCGCGCGCGCCCCACTCGGCGCGCGGTGTGTTAAGCCGCGCCCTGCTGGGACTGTCCGTAGTAGCTCTTGTACTGATAGCCGTAGTAGCGAGAGTAGTAGTACTTGTTGCGGTTGAAGTCAACGCGGTTCAGCACCACCGTGATGCTGCGCGGATGACCCGACTGCAGCGTCTCCAGGGCGCGCTGCGTGTGCATGCGCCGCGTCATTTCCGAGCCAACGACGAAAACGACCCCCGACACGTACTGCGCGAGGATTACGGCATCCGTGACGGCGAGCACGGGCGGGGTATCGATGATGACCCAGTCGAACGGCCCGACCTGCAGGTTCGTGAGCAGGCTCTTCATCCGCTCCGACGACAGCAGCTCTGATGGGTTCGGGGGCGTTCGTCCCGCGGAAATGACGAGCAGGTTCGGCTCGCTCGTGCGCTGCACGGCGTCGCGGACGCGCGCCTGGCCGACGAGGATGTGCGACAGCCCTATCCCATTCTGCAGGCCCATCGTCTTGTGCATGCCCGGACGCCGCATGTCCGCGTCGATCAGCAGCACGCGCGATCCGCCGAGCGCGAGCGCGGTGGCCAGGTTGCACGCCGTCGTCGTCTTGCCCTCGAGCGGCTGGCTGCTCGTGACGGCGATCATCCGCGTGCCCTGCGCGCCGCTCGTGAACACCAGCGACGTGCGCAGCGAGCGGAACGCCTCGCCGAAGTCATGCGGCACGGCCTGCGTCAGCACCGGTACGCGGTCGCCGCGGACCGCGGGTACGAGGCCGAGCAGCGGGAGATTCAGGCGGCGGATGTCCTCGGGGGTCTTCACCGTGTCGTCCAGGTATTCGATCCCGAACGCGAGGCCGACGGCGAGCGTGAGACCCGCGAGGATCGCGGTGATCCAGTCTTTACGCGGATTGGGCAGGATTGGCGCGCCCGGAACTTCCGCGCGGTCCATGACCTGCACGTTGTTGGCGCGGCTGTTTGCCACGACCGACAGTTCCTTCTGCTGCTGCAGGAGCGTCTGGTAGACCGTGCGCTCGGAGTCCGCCTTGCGCTGCAGAATCTTATAGTCTCCGCCCTTTTTGTCGAGATCGTTGACTGCCGCCTGCTGCTCCTGCAGCTGCCCGGCAAAACTGCGCTCCTGCGCGAGAACCGCGCTGTAGTCGTTCCGGATGTGTTCAAGGACCTTCGTCCGTTCCGCCACCAGCCTGCGCTTCGCGTTGTCGATCTGCGTGTTGACGTCGATCATCTTCGGATGATCCGCAAGGTATCGGCCCGCGTAGCTCGCCTTGGTCGCATTCAGCGTCGCGAGATTGTTCTTCGCCTCAACGACGGCCGAATTGGTGCCGACGACAGGGAAGTTGTCGATCGCGTCGCTGTTGGGATCTGCGCGCTTCAACTGGTCGTAGATCGCCTGCTTGCTCACGCGTTCATTCCGCGCCTTCGTGAGCGTGTCGTTCAGCTGGTTCAGGCGCGAAACAACAAGGTTCTGCTTCTCTTCGAGCGAGCCCGCGTTGTGCTGTTCGCGATACTGCGTCAGCGCGGCTTCGCTCTCGGACAGTTGCTGTTGGTACCGCTCCAGCTCCTCGCCGAGCCACTTCAGTGTCTTCTGTGTGTTCGCGAGGCGCAGATCGATGTTCTGCTGCGCATACTCCTCGGCGACCGTGTTGGCCGCCAGCGCCGCGAAGCGCGGATCGCTGTGCTGGTACACGATGCGAACGAGACGCGTCGACGTTTCGGGCTGGACGTGCAGGCCGCCGAGGAAGGCGCTGATCAGCCGCGCTTCCTGTTCTGACTCGTCAAGCGCGGGCGCGGCGGCGGCCGGCGGCGGTCCGGAAAACATGGATCGCAGTTTCGTCCCCGCAGCGGCGCGCGCCTGGCGTGCGAGCGAGATCGGATCGCGCGGAGCGGGGGCTGAACCGTTGAAGAGCGGATTGCCCGCGAGATTCAACTTGCGCACGACGCGTCGCGCGAGTCCGCGGCTCTCGATGATGCTGTACTGCGTGCGGTAGTACGGCTCGGCATCCTGCCAGAACGCCGGATCGTTCGCGTTCAGCGTGCCGATCTGCGTCGTCCGCTCGTCCTGGATCTGGACTTTCGAGAACGCCTGGTAGACCGGGATAGTGGAGTAGGTCTGCACCATCATCGCCGTGACGACGAGCGCGAACGCGACGCCCGCGAGGCGGCGATGGCGGAAGACCGCATTTAACCGGTCGAGCAGGTGTACCGGCTGCGGCCCGGGCGCGGGCAGCTGCACGGATGCTGATGCGCCCGCCACGTCCGACGGCATCTGGGCGCGAAGTTCCTGCGTGTCGAACATCGGCGGTTATTGCGAGCCGGAACCGGGTGCGCTCAGCGGCAGCTGCACGGGCGCGAGGGCAGTGATGCCCTGGCTGGCCGCGCTGGACGCGGCGGCCGCCGCTGAATTGCTGAAGAATCCATTGAACCAGGGGACCTTCGATCCAAGGCGGACGAAGGTCGCGACCGCCTCACCCGGCGCAATCACGAACGCGTGTCCGACGGTGACGATCTTTCCGTTGGTTCCGACGAGTTCGACGACGTAGGTGCCGCCCTCGATGTTGGAGAATGAAAACCGCCCCGCCTCGTCGGCGACCGTCGTGCCGGCGAGCTTTCCGCTCACGAGGTTGCGGAGTTGCAGGCGGGCGCCCGGAATTGGGGCGTTGTCCTGGTTCCAGGCTGCGCCCATCACCGATGTCGACCGGGCGGACGTCGCCGCAGCCCTGGCCGCCACTCGGGCAGGCGGCGGCCCGGCAGCGCTCACTGCCGCGACCGAAGCAGTCATTGCGACGGCGGCAAGGATGGACTTCACGTATGTATGACCATTATCGGCACGGGCCGGGCCGGGGCGCAGTGACTTAACTGCGATGTAGATCCAGGTGTAGTCCTCTACATCAAGCGTACCAACATGATACACGGCCTTATAGCGGAAATGGCCGTGTTGAAGAGCGGATGCTGTGTCGGAACTGCGCATTCCTGCACAATTCTGTAATCGGCCAATTTCCCGCAAATAGCTGAACCCGTGCTGGTTCTGCTACTCTACACCCGCTGATTCCATGAGCGAAGGCTGGCAGGGGTGGGACGAGTACGCGCCGTTTTACGACTGGGAGAACGCGCGCACTGTCGCGCGGCGGGACGTGCGCTTCTGGCAGGACCTGGCAAAGCGGCAGATCGGGACGGTGCTCGAGCTGGGGTGCGGGACCGGCCGGCTCGCCTTGCCGCTTCTCAAGTCGGGAGCGCGGCTCGTGGGCATTGACCGTTCTGAAGCGATGCTCGGGCGCGCGCGGATGAAAGCGCGGCGTGCCGGGCTCATCGATCGCGCGCGCTTCGTGCGGGGGGACATCCGGCATCTGCCGTTTCGGAAGCGGCCCGGCTTCGGACTCGTCATGGCCCCGTACGGGATGTTGCAATCGCTGACTCGCGAGCGCGATCTCTCCGCCACGCTGACGGCCGTGGCCGGCGTGCTGCGGCGCGATGGGATTCTCGGGATCGACCTCGTGCCTGATCTCCCTCGGTGGTCCGAGTACAACCGTCGTGTGACGCTCTCCGGTTCGCGTGACGCCAGGACGCATCTCACGCTGCGCGAGACGGTGCGTCAGGATCGGCGGCGCGGCCTGACGATGTTCGACCAGGAATACGTCGAGAAGCGCGGCGGCGCGAGGCGGCTTCACAAGTTCGCGCTGACGTTCCGCACGCTGTCGGTACCGCAGATGCGACGTCGCCTCGAGAAGGCGGGACTCCACGTCCGCGCCGTGCTCGGCGACTACCGCGGCGGCCCGTGGCATCCGGACGCCGACGTCTGGATCATCCTGGCCTCGCGAGCGTGACGACATGACACGATTCGATTCCGTGCGCCTCAGCACCGACGTGATCTTCCGCGAGCTGGATGGGGAAGCGGTGTTGCTCGATTTCGCGAGCGGACGCTACTTCGGCTTGAACGCCGTCGGCACGCGCATATGGACACTGCTGGCGTCAGGCGCATCGGTCGATGTCGCGGTCGCGGCTGTTGCGGCGGAGTTCGATGCGCCGGCCGACGAAGTCGCGCGCGACGTGGACGATCTGATCGCCGAGCTCCTCTCGCGCGGCCTGCTCGTGAGCGATCCCGCACCCGGCGCGGGATCGTGACCGCACTGGCTGCCGTCTTCTCCGCCGGCGGCGCACCCGATCGGAACGCCGAGGTGACGCGGATGCTCGACGCGGCGCCGCACCGCGGCCATCTGCGCCCCTTCACCTGGTCATCCCATCGCGTCACCCTTGGTTATCGAGGTCGTTGCGCGACACGCGCGGAGTTCGATGAAGGATCCGACGGATCCGCGATCGTCTTCGACGGGCGAATCGACAACCGCGACGATCTGCGCCGTCAGCTGTTTCTGGATCGCGATGCGCATGACGCACGCATCACTCGCGAGGCATATGCGAAGTGGGGGGAACAGGCGCCCGCCTTCATCCTCGGCGATTTCGCATTCGCGTTATGGGATGCGGCCCGCGGCCGCCTCGTCGCGGCGCGTGATTCGCTCGGGCAACGGCCGCTGTTCTACGCGTCCCTCGGCGGCATTACGCTGATCGCGTCGGAGCCTCAGCAGATCCTCGCGCATCCATCCGTCACCGCCACAATGAACGATGGAGCCGTCGCCGAATTCCTGACCGGACGGCCGGCGTCGGTCGACGAAACCGTCTGGATGGGCGTGATGCGCCTGCGACCCGCGCACGCGCTGCTGGCGAACGAGAGTGGAACCAGGTGCGCGCGCTACTGGGACTTCGATCCGGAGGCGCGGCTGGAGTACGCGCGCGACGAAGAGTATGCGGAACATTTCACCGCGCTGTTCCGCGAAGCCGTCGAATGCCGGACGCGCGATGCGAACGTTGTCGGCATCTTCTTGAGCGGGGGATTGGATTCGTCCGCCATTGCCGGTACCGCGGAGACGCTCGCACGCGAGCGCGGTGGACCGCACGTCCGCGCGTTCTCGCTGACGTTTCCTGGCCTTTCTGTAGACGAAACGCCGTACATCAGCGCCGTCCGCGATCGCTGGCACCTGCCGTCGGTGCAGCTCCCCGCGCGCGCTCCGGCACGCGGCGAGATCGAGACGGAGATCGCGCGACACCGCGATCTGCCGGCATACCCGAATGGCGCGATGCTCGATCCGTTGAGACGTCGCGCGGCCGCCGACGTGGGCGTCGTGCTCACCGGTTACGGTGGTGACGACTGGTTCACGGGAACACCGCTGCACACCGCGGACCTGCTGAAGGCGGGACGCTTTGCCGCTGCCGCGACGCAGCTCGCTCACGACATCGTGCTGCCGGGGCGCGGATATTCAACCGCCGCCCTGCTCCGGACCGCGATCGCACCGCTGCTGTCGCCGCGGACGCGTGCGTGGTTACGGCCGATCGCCGGGACGTCTGCTTCGGGATTTCCCTGGATTCGTCCGGAATTCGCCGCCCGCGTGCAGTTGGCCGATCGGCTGCGGCCTGTGCCGCGGCGCCGGTGCCGCACGTTCGTCCAATCCGAGATACACCGCATGGCCAACAGCCTCGCGCAGGTGCTCGGCGACGAGCTCGAGGATCGCGCAGCGGCGGCCGCCGGCATCGATCAGCGTCATCCGTTCAACGATCGTCGCCTCGCGGAGTTCGGCTTCTCGCTGCCCGAATCACAGCGCTGGTCCGGCGGCGAGACGAAGGTCCTGATGCGCCGGGCGCTCGACAGTGTGCTCCCTCCACTCGTGCGCGACCGCAATGACAAGGCGGAGTTCACGCCCGTCCTCGTGGAAACGATCGAAGGCCTCGGCGGGCGCGCTTTCCTCTCGTCGCTGTCCGTGGCGGAGGCGGGATGGGTCGATCTGCCCGCGATCCAGCGCACCTACGACGACATGACGCGACTTTACAGGCGCGGAAATGAGTCGTACATTCCTCTGGCGGACGCCGTGTGGAGCGTGGCCGCCGCCGAACTCTGGTTCATCCGGCATTCCAAGGAGCGTCGCCAGTGACCGCATCGAAGCCCGGCAAGCCCGAACGGCAAAGTCCGTCCGGCACGGAGGGAAAGCGGAAGTACGAAAAGCCGCGCCTGACCGACTACGGCCTGGTAAGCAAGCTAACGCTGACCGGCGGTATCACGACCCGCGATTCCTCCTCGATGTTCCGTCCGTGTCTGTAGGCCCTTGGACCTGAGAGGTTCCGCGTGTCTCTCGTCCTTGACGAGCACCGCCGCTACCTCGCCGATCGTTCGCGCGTCACGCGGTACGAGCGCGCGTTGCACGAGGTCGTCCGGCCCGGCGATGTTGTCGTCGATCTGGCATCCGGGACGGGAATCCTGGCATTGCTGGCGTGCCGCGCAGGTGCCGCGCGCGTGTACGCAGTCGAAGCGGAACCCATCGCGGATCTCGCCCGCGCGATCGCCCGGGAGAATGGATTCGGCGATCGCCTGCACGTCATCCGCGGCCACTCCAGCGACGTTCGCATTCCCGAGCTCGCGGATGTTGTCGTTTCCGATCAGATCGGCCGGTTTGGTTTCGAAGCGGGCCTTCTTTCGCTCTTCGCTGACGCGCGCGCGCATTTTCTGAAGCCGGGCGGACGGCTCGTACCGTCGCGCCTGGATCTCTTCATCGCGCCCGTTGAATACCGTCGCGGCTCGGCGCGTGTCGCGTTCTGGTCCCGCCGGCCCGCGGACTTCGAGTTCTCGCCCGCACACCGTATCGCCGCAAATTCAGGCTACCCGGCGCGCTTCGCATCGTCGCAGCTGTTGTCCGCTCCGCATCGCGGCGTTTCGGTGACTCTGTCGGAACCTGTGACGTATCCCCTGAGGTTCGATGCGTCCTTCGAGGTGCAACGCGCAGGGACGCTCGATGGCGTCGGGGGTTGGTTCGGCGCGCAGCTCTCCCCGTCGGTGGACGTCTCGAATTCACCGCTCGACCGCGAGCGCATCATGCGGCGCCAGGCGTTTCTGCCAGTCGGCACTCCTGTGGCCGTCGCCGCCGGCGATCGGATCGACGTCACGATGCGGATCCTTCCGGACGACGTCCAGGTATCGTGGACCGTGACCGTGCGCCCGCGCACTGGTGAACCTGTGACGTTGACCCACTCGACTTTGAACGGCATGTTGATCGACGCAGCCGACGTTCACCGGACGCATCCGGCCTATCGTCCCGCGCTCACCGAGCGTGGCGTTGCGCGCCAGTCGGTCCTCGATCTCTGCGACGGATCGCGCACGCTCGCCGAGATCGAGTCCGAGATTTACGCGAAACACCGGCCGCTGTTCTCGTCGTCCGCCGACGCGGCGGCGTTCGTCGGTGAGGTTGTGACCAGGTACACGCGTGATGCGACGTAGCGCGCGAACCTACACCTTTTGCGGGATGCGCGTATCGAGCGACATCCCGCTGCCGCCGCTGCGTCCGGGCAGGGGCCCGGCGCAATGCGTCATCTCCCTCGACACCTCGGCGAAGCCGCTCGGGGCGGTTACCTGGTTTCACGAATGGCGCAAACCGCGCGGACCGCTCTGGCTTTCGTTCGGTCGTCTCGACAACGCCTACGTGCTGCGTTTCGCGGAGCAGCTCGCGGACTTCGTCATCAGCGCTGATGCGACGCGGATCGTCGCCCGTCCTTCTCCGACGCTTCCCGCCGATACGCTGCGTCACCTTCTGATCGACCAGGTGCTGCCGCTGGTCGCGAGCCGGCGCGGACATCTCTCTCTGCACGCGAGCGCCGTGCACATTCGCGGCATAGGAACGATTGGCTTTGTCGGGGAAGCAGGACGCGGAAAGTCCACGCTCGCCGCGGCGCTCGCCGCGCGGGGCGCGCGCATCGTGACGGATGATTGCCTCGCCATTGACGTCGGCGAACGGCCGCCGGTGGCGGTGCCCGGCTATCCCGGACTGCGCCTGTTCCCAGGCGCAGCGGCGACCGCGCTCCTCGGTGCGATCCGCAGCAGCCGCGTCGCGCATTACTCGACCAAGCAACGAATCGATCGCGGCGCGGCCACATTTCATCCGCAGCGGAGCCCGCTTCGCGCGCTGTTCCTGCTTTCGCCGCGGTCGTCTGCCGGCGCAGCCGCGGCAATTCGCCGGTGCCGCGCGTCCCTCCGCCTGATGGGACTGTTGCGCTACGCCTACGTGCTCGACGTGGAGGATCGGCGGGATCTCGCGGTGGTGTTCGCAGGTCTGTCCAAGGTGGCGGCCTCCGTCCCGGTAATGCGCCTGCGCGTCCGCAACGGTTCGCGCCACCTGTCCGCGGCCGCTGCGCTCATACAGGAATTCGCCTCAGGCGCATGACCAACATCTTCGATCTGCACGACGGCGCGTACTACGCGTGGCGCGACGCCGGCGTACGCGATGCGACGCTCGTCCATGTGGACGCACACCACGACGCAACGGCAGATCCGGAGTGGAAGACGATCGATATCGGAAATTTCGTCCGCGCGGCGATCCGGGACCGGCTCGTCCGCGCGTTTTGCTGGGTCGTTCCCGATCCGATGTGGCAGGACTTCGATACCCGCGCGGTCCTCGTGCGCGAGCGCGACGACATCTCTGAATCGAGTGTCGACATCTGGATGGGGCCGCTCGACGCGCTGCCTCGCATCGGTGGCGACGTCCTGCTCGATATCGACGTCGATTACCTGGTAACGGCGAGCTATGCCGATGGGCGATCGGCGGAGCCGCTGGCGCGGCCCTGGTGTTCGGCCGAGACGCTGGCCGATCGTATACGCGCACTGAGCCTCGTGCCGGTTGTGACGACGATCGCGATGTCGGTCACGGGGGGATTCACTCCGCTGCGATGGGCGCACCTCGCGCACGAACTCGGGGCGCGCCTTGACGGACTCGCGCCGCCGAAATGCGATGCCGCCAAGCACTTCGCAATCGCGACAAGACTCCAGGCGCAAGGACAGCTCGACGCCGCGAGAGCGGTATATCGGCGCGCCTGCGAGCTCGATCCGTTTTACGGGCATCCGTTTCGAACCCGCGGCCCGTACCTTCTTCGGCGAGGCCGGCTGAATGAAGCGGCACAGGTCTATCGCGAGGCGCTCGACCTCGACCATGACGATCCGCACGCGCAGCTCGGACTCGCGATCATCGCGGCGCGGCAAGAGCGGTGGGCGGAGGCGCGCGAGCTTGCGCAACGCGCCCTCGCGGCGATTCCCGAATCGCTGGACGGATGGCGGATCGCGGGAGCAGCCGCCGCGGGTCTAGGGGACACGCCTGCGGCGATTCGCGCGTTCGAACGCGCGCTGGCACTGGGCCTTCACGGCGCGGCCCCGCTCGGCGGACCGTGGTCATCGAATCCCGACCGCCGGATCGTCGATCCCCGTCACTGGGACGACCACAAAATGCTCTCGGGTCTGCACGAGATGATGGGATCCCACGATGCCGCTGCGGCGCATCGCCGGATGGCGGCCGCTGGTGCCGCCGTGCTACCATCGTGAGTCCTATTTCATTGGTCTTTTCTGAAGTTTTTGTTCTAGCATTTTTTGGGAGTTGCGATGTCCGGCCACTCAAAATGGCACACGATTAAACACAAGAAGGGCGCGGCCGACGCCAAGCGCGGGAAGATTTTCACGCGCATCATCAAGGAACTGACGGTCGCCGCGCGCAACGGCGGCGGCGATGCGGACAGCAACCCGCGGCTCCGCACGATCATCGCGGAAGCGAAGTCGGTCAACATGCCGGCCGACAATATCAAGCGCGCCATCCAGCGCGGCACCGGCGAGCTTCCCGGCGTCTCGTACGAAGAAATCACTTACGAGGCCTACGGTCCCGGCGGCGTCGCGATCATGATCGAGACCCTGACGGACAACAAGAACCGCACGGTCGGCGAAATGCGCCACACGCTGACCAAATATGGCGGGAATCTCGGCGAAGCCAACAGTGTCGCCTGGATGTTCGAAAAGAAGGGCTACATCGTCATCGAAAAGAGCAAGGCGGACGAGGAGAAGCTCCTGGCGGCGGCGATCGACGCGGGCGCGGACGACCTGCAGGATGACGATGACAACTGGGAAGTCGTGTCGTCGCCGGAGACGTATCCTCCCGTGCTCGAAGCGGTGAAAGCGCTCGGCATCGAGCCGGCTGCCGCCGAGATCGCGCTGCTCCCGAAGAACTACATCAAGCTCGAAGGCAAGGCCGCGCAGCAGATGATCAGGTTGATGGAAGCCCTCGAGGAGCACGAAGACACGAAAAAGGTCTGGACGAACGCCGATATCGAGGAAAAGGAGATCGAGGCCTCGTTGGCGTGAAGATATTCGGGATCGATCCCGGCTCCGAGCGCACGGGTTACGGCTGCGTCGAGACCGACGGCCGCCGCCACCGTCTTGTCATCTGCGGAGCGCTTTCCGCTCCCGCCCACACTGCTTTCCCCGAACGGCTGCACGTCATCCACGCGGGCCTCGTCGCGCTGATCGCGGAGTGCCGGCCCGACTGCGTCGCCATCGAGAACATCTTTCACGCAAAGAACGTCCGCAGCGCGTTGCGGCTCGGCCACGCGCGCGGCGTTGCGCTGCTCGCCGCGTCCGGTGCGGGCGTCCCGATCATCGAATACAGTCCCGCGGAGATCAAACGTGCCGTCGTCGGCTTTGGCCGCGCCGAGAAGCAACAGGTCGGGCAGATGGTCAAGCTGCTGCTCGGGCTCGAGGCGCCGCCGGCGTCGCTCGATGCTTCGGATGCGATCGCCGTGGCGATCTGCCACATTCACAGCGCCACCGGTTCGATTGCCGCTGCAGCAAGCCCTCGTGAAGGCGGGTCAAAGCTGACCAGCTGGCGACAGTATCGTCCCGCGGCAAAATGATCGCGCGGCTCAGCGGGACGGTCATCGAGAAACACCCGAACAGGATCATCGTCGACGTCAACGGCGTCGGCTACGAGGTGCTCGTGCCGCTGTCGACGTTCTACGGGCTCGGCGACGCCGGCGCCTCGGTTGCGCTGCGGGTCCACACGCACGTGCGCGAGGACGTCATCGCCCTCTACGGATTTGGGTCCACGCTCGAGCAGGAACTCTTCGAACGCCTGATCTCGATCAGCGGTATCGGACCCAAGCTCGCGCTGGCCGTTCTGTCCGGCATCGACACCGGCGAGCTCGTTCGCGCCATCCGTTCCCAGGACGTCGCGCGCCTCACGCGGATCCCCGGCGTCGGCAAGAAGACAGCCGAACGCATCGGTCTCGAACTGAAGGATCGCATGCCGCAACCCGCGGCGACTTCGGCCACGGGCGAAGCCGCATCGGGTGTGGACGGCATCAAGGCCGATCTGTTGTCTGCGCTCACGAACCTGGGTTACAACCAGGCGGTGTCCGAAAAGGCAGTAGATTTTGCAATCAAGAAGACGCCTGAAGCCGGTTTCGAAGAACTGCTGCGCGACATCCTGCGCGGCATGACGCGCGCATGATCTTTCACCACAGAGCCACAAAGGCCACAGAGACGCACAGAGCGTCAAGCGAAGATCAGCGCGGGCCGTCCCCTGTGTCGACGCGGCCGACCTTCGGCCGGCCTCGGGGAGGTCAGCCGCGCGCGCAAATACGAGCCGTGCCTTCGTTCTTCGAGCTTGTATTTGCGTGCGCGCCTGACCTCCTGCCGCGCGAAGCGCGGCGCGTCGACCGCGAGTACGTCGGGCCGCGGCACAGCGTGACATGCGGCACTGCTCTGCGCCCACTGCTTGTCGGCGCCCTCTGCGAAAAATCGTACGTCTCTGCTGTGTGTCTTTGTGTCCTCCGCGGCTCTGTGTTGTACGTTCTCCGCGAACTCAATCACCTCCGACGCCTCGATGACTGACGATCGCCTCGTAAACGCCGCCTCGCAAGACGACGACGTCCAGTACGAGGCGGGGCTGCGGCCGCGATCGCTCGATGAATACATCGGCCAGGATCGCGTGCGGGAGCAGCTCCAGGTATCAATCGCGGCGGCTCGCCAACGTGGCGAGGCGCTCGACCACGTGCTGCTGTATGGGCCTCCAGGACTTGGAAAGACGACGCTCGCGGGCGTGATCGCGCACGAGCTGGGCGTGCCGATTCGGCCGACCGCGGGGCCCGTGATCGAGAAGCCCGGCGATCTTGCGGCGATGCTGTCGAACCTGCAGGCACGCGAAGTGCTGTTCATCGACGAGATCCACCGGATGAGCCCCGCGATCGAAGAGATCCTCTATCCCGCGATGGAAGATTACGAGCTCGACATCATGATCGGGCAGGGTCCGAGCGCGCGATCGGTGAAGGTCCCCCTGCAGCGGTTCACGCTCGTCGGGGCCACAACGCGGACAGGGCTGCTGACATCGCCGCTGCGCGCGCGGTTCGGGATCGTCCATCGCCTCGACTTCTACACGAATAGCGACATCCTCGAGATCGTGATCAGGTCGGCGCGGATCCTCGGCGTGCCGATCGATGCCGACGCGGCGCGCGAGATCGCGCGACGCTCGCGTGGCACGCCCCGCGTGGCCAACCGGTTGTTGCGCAGGGTGCGTGATTACGCGCAGGTGCGCGCCGATGGAAGGATTACGGCGGACGTCGCGGCAAAGGCGTTGAAGATGCTCGAGGTGGACGAGCAGGGCTTCGACGAAGTCGATCGACGGCTGCTGCGGACAATCATCGACAAGTTCAACGGCGGTCCCGTCGGCGTCGGCAGCCTTGCTGCCGCGCTGAGCGAGGAGCGCGATGCGCTCGAGGATATCCACGAGCCATTTCTGATCCAGGCCGGGTTCCTGGATCGTACGCCGCGCGGACGCGTCGCGACCTCGAAGGCCTACGAGTACTTCGGCCTGCCTCCTATCGATCGCGACACGCGCCTCTGGTAAATACCGGCGGCCTCTGCAGCCTCCAGCGCCCCGCCGGGAAGGTCGATGTCCTTTCGTTTCCAGCTCGTGAAGCGATAGCCTGCTCTCCGGGGCCGCGCTGCCGAAGAATCGCTTGCCGTTCCCCCTGCTGGTCGAAAATCTGGATGCGGTGATTCTGCGGATCCGCGACGTAGATGTGCTCCAGGTCCATGCCGACGCCGATCGGATGTTCGAACTCGCCGAGTTCGTTGCGACCGGATAGATGACCCGCCATCGGCAAACGGGGTATCTTACAGTTAAGCTCCTACACGTCAACAGTTCTGGAGAGTCTAAGTTACCCAATTCTTCTTAGGATTATGTCCTTTGAGCCTGCCAGATGAGTCAGCCGCGTCAACTGCGCCCCGTCAAAATCTCCGGGCTTTCGACCTACGTTCCACCGAAAGTCCTGACCAATGCGGATTTAGAAAAGCTCGTCAATACCACGGACGAGTGGATTCTTCAGCGCACAGGGATCCGCGAACGGCACATTGCTGAGCCCGGTGTACCGACATCCGATCTCGCAAAGGTCGCCGCAGAAGGCGCGTTGAAGGAAGCCGGCATCACGGCGGATCAGCTCGGGTTCATCGTCGTAGGCACGTCGACGCCGGACACGATCTTTCCCAGCACCGCGTGCATGCTGCAGACGAAGCTCGGCGCGAGCGGTGCGTGGGGCTTCGATCTGGGCGCCGCGTGTTCGGGCTTCACCTATGCGCTCACGACGGCGATGCAGATGGTTGCGACCGGCGCGCACGATCACGCGCTTGCGGTCGGCGCGGACGTGATGTCGAGCATCATTGATTACACCGACCGCACGACCTGCGTGCTGTTCGGTGACGGCGCAGGCGCGGTCGTCGTCAGTGTTGCGGAAGAAGGAGAGCCGCACATCATCGACTTCGCGCACGTGATTGATGGCAGCGGCGGCCCCGCGCTGTGCATGCCGGCCGGCGGCAGCAAAATGCCGGCGTCCCTCGAGACCGTCGAGAAACGGCTGCACTACGTGAAGCAGGAAGGGGCGACGGTCTTTAAATTCGCGGTGAAGAACACCGAGGAGATCGCGCGGCGTCTCCTGGAGCGTAATGGAATGGATCCGTCGCAGATCGATCTCTTCGTGTCCCACCAGGCCAACCGCCGAATCATCGAAGCCGCGGCGGAACGGCTCGGCCTCGGGCCGGAGAAAGTGATCATCAATCTCGAGATGTACGGGAACACGACCGCGGGCACGATCCCACTCGCGCTCGCCGACGCGCGGCGGCAGGGACGGATCAAAAAAGGGGACCTCGTGCTGCTCGCGTCCGTTGGCGCGGGCTTTACGGTCGGAGCCGTACTACTTCGCTGGTCGCTGTAACCATGGGTCGACGGCGGGCTCGGAAGGAAACGGGACGCATCTTCCTCCTCTCGCCGGCGAACTGCTCAGGCCCGCGCGCGAAGATCATTCTGTCCGACCGCGCGCAATTCGATCTTGCCGTACGGCTGCGAAGCAGCCGCGGAGTTGCGATCGGCGAGGCGTTCGCCTTTGTCAGCGGCCTGTATTTCAAAGGCAAGCTCGCCTACGCGCTCGCATTTGCAAGACCCCCTGAACCTGGCGCGGAGCTCGCCGGCAGTGGTGCGCTGGTCATCACGCCGACCGCAGGCCTGCGTCCGGTCGAGACCGCCATCACCGCTGACGCGTTGAAGGCATTCGCGGGGGTCGACATTGCCGCCAACGATCCGCGCTACCGGCGTCCGCTGCTCGCCAGTGCGAAGGCGCTCGCAGAAGAGATCGGCGAGGATTGCGAAGTCGTGCTGCTGGGCAGCATTGCCTCCGCGAAATACGTCGACGTGCTGACCGAGGTCTTCGCGGAACGGTTGAAGTTTCCGATCGACTTCGTCGGCCGCGGGGACATGAGCCGCGGCGGTCTGCTGCTGCGGTGCGCGCGATCCGGCGAGGAACTTCCTTATGTTCCGGTGAAAGGCGCGGTGCGACACGGGCCGCGGCCGCCGAAGCTGACCCCGATCAAGGGGATCCTGAAGTGAAAATCCCCACGGCTGGTTCGGAAAAGGTGCGCGCCGACAGCAAGGACGTGCAGCTCACGAACCTCGAGAAGCCCTTCTGGCCGGAACTCGGGATCACCAAGGGGGACTTGATCCAGTACTACGCGGACGTGGCGCCGCTGCTACTGCCGCACATCCGCGATCGCGCGATGGTGATGAAGCGCTACCCGCACGGCGCCGCCGGTGAGTTCTTCTTCATGAAGCGCGCGCCTTCGCCGCGGCCCGACTGGATCAAGACCTGCCGCATCCCGCACGACTCCGGCAATGTCATCGATTTTCCGATCGTTGGCGACCTGCCCTCTCTCCTCTGGGTGATCAATCTCGGATGCATTGACCTGAACCAGTGGTACGCCACGTGTGACGACGTCGATCGTCCGGACTACCTGCACTTCGATCTCGATCCGTGCAGCGCGACCTGGGAGCAAGTGCTCGAAACATCGCTCATCGTGCACGAAGCCCTCACGACGCTGAAGATGCGGGCATATGCGAAGACGACGGGATCGAAGGGCATCCACGTCTACGTGCCGATCGTGCGGGGACCGATTCAGAAACAGGTCTGGACGTTCGCCAAGGCGCTCGCGCAGGAGCTCGCCGGACGCCATCCGCGTTTGATGACATCCGAGTATCTCGTCGCGAAGCGGCCGAAGGGACGCGTGCTGGTGGATTACAACCAGAACGCGTGGGGGCGGACGCTCGCGTCGGTGTACTCGGTGCGCCCGCATCCGCGCGCGTGCGTCTCGACGCCGATCACCTGGAAAGAGGTGGACAAAGGCGTCCGCATCGAGGATTTTCGTCTCGATAACGTCCGCACCCGGTTCAAGAAAACGGGGGACCTGTTCAAGCCGCTGCTGCAGAAAACCGGCCGGACCGACCTTCGCAAATACTTGTAGCCGCGCCTCGCGACCCGGCCAACAATTCCCGCCACGTTTCCCGCAGTTCAAGGAGTTTTCGTATGTTTGCGCTTGCCGCCCGCGGCTGGCGAGGGTCGTCCTCGCCTTGTGCGCCGCCGTGATGTTCGTGTCGCCCGCCTCGGTCCCACGGCGCAAAGCGCGCCCGCGGCCACACCGGGCCCCGTCGCGCCGAATTTCGAGCTCGCTTCGCGCTGGACGTCGTCGAAGGTCGGCAAGCTGGTGTTTCGACACGAGCGTGGCGCCGCGCTGGCTGCAGTCGAGCGATCGGTTCTGGTACACCTACCAGGCTCGCGACGGCCGCCGGTTCTACCTCGTGGATCCGCTCAAGAAAGCCAGCGCGCCACTGTGGTCTACTGTTTACGCTCTACTGCAACCAAGAGAGCGACCGGCAACAAGTCGAACGTCTGGCCCACGAACAGCCAGGATCCCGACGCCGCCGTCACGGGTTTGACGGCGGCGCCGGTGATCGCGTCGGTGAAGGTCAGCGCCGCGAGGCCCGGCGGGAGCATGATGCGCGACGTGCGCCACATGTCGCCCAGAGGCAGGGGCCGTTCTGCTGATAGGAGTGCAAAAGCCAGGTGTGGCGCGACGGCAATGACCGCGCGGCCGCCAGGCGAGAATCGCGCGAACGCAATCGCGCGCCCTTCAACAGTCGGTTCCACATCGAGCGGAAGGTAATCCCCTTCGAGGAAGACGTCCGTCATCTGCGCGCGAAGGCGCAGGCCCGCGGTCGTGACCAGGAGCTTGACCACGCCGTTACTCCAGTTCTGCGTGAACGCCTTGATTCGCGCGGCGCGCTCGTCCACCGGCAGGCCGAGCACCGCCTCGACTTCTTCGAGCAACGCTCGCCGGACATCGAAATCCACCGGTCGCCGGTTGTCGGGATCCACCAGGTTGAAATCCCAGAGCTCCGAGCCCTGGTAGAAGTCCGGAACTCCGGGAGACGCAATTTTCAGCAGCGTCTGCGCCAACGAGTTGACGAGACCGCCACGCGCTATGCGTTGCTGGAACGGGATGAAGGCGGGGAGGAATCTGTCGGCGCCGGGGCCTGATAACGCGCGCTCGACGAATGTCGAGACGGCGCGCTCGTAGCCATCGTTCGGATTGATCCAGCTCGAATGGAGCTTCGCTTCCTTGACCGCCTTGATCATGTACTGCTGCAGGCGCTCAACGAGATCGTCCACCGGGCGGTCCGCGTCGGGCCAGATGCCGAGCAGCGCCTGATAAAAGCGATACTCATCGTTCCTGTCGGGTGCCGGCTCGCCGTCGACGAGTGTGCGGAGATTCTTGTTGGTTCGCATCCACTTCGCCGCCTCGCGCTCCCACTCGCCGGGTATTTCAGACAGGACGTTAATTCGTGCGCGCACGTCCTCGCCAAGCTTCGTGTCGTGCGTTGACGTGGCGATCATCTCGTAGGGCCACTCCTGGCGGCGAAGCAGGTTCAACGCATGGAAGTCGGATGCCGGCAACCCGAACCGGGAAGGATCGCCGCCGACTTCATTGAGCGAGATGAGCACGTTGTTGCGATAGAACCCCGTGTCCTCGAGTCCTTTCGCCTGCAGCGGCCCCGTGTACTGCTGGAATTTCATCGCGAACCGGAGCCGCGCGGCCGCTTCCTCTGCGTCGACAGGCGGATAGCCTTCACGCCGTTCCTGTCCCGAAACCGGCACGTCGGAAGGATCGCGGGGAAACATCACCTCGCGGAAGAAATCGAAGATCGTCGGGTCCATTGCGGGGTTGCGCCGCCGCGCGCGAACGATGGCGCGCTCCAGCGCCGCCCGGTCGTCTGG
Source organism: Vicinamibacterales bacterium (assembly GCA_035637115.1). Lineage (GTDB taxonomy): Bacteria > Acidobacteriota > Vicinamibacteria > Vicinamibacterales > 2-12-FULL-66-21 > JAICSD01. The sequence goes on along the minus strand of DASPXV010000108.1, from coordinate 23,642 downwards.
CGCCCATCCCTGCTCGTTCACGTAAGTGCGATACACAGGAAAGCACGCGACCACTTCGACGAGCATGTCGCGGACGCTGTTCAGCGTGAAGTCGCGAGACTTGCGGTTGGTCTCGCCGATCCGATCCAGCATGTGCGCGAGCACCGTGAGCTCGCTCGCCATCGACGTGTCCATGATCAGCCGTTTGGTTTCGTACAGCAGGTCGTCGAAACTCTGCGTCCGGCCGGTGAGCTTCGCGTAAGTGCGCCGCATGCGCCGCGCGTGGCCCGGCTGCACGAACAGACCGTTCACCTGGTTGAGGAAGTTGTAGCCGGTCGTGCCATGGACGCACCACCCGGACGGCAACCGCTCCCGTCCGGACAGGATCTTCTCGCAGACGACGTAGAGCGTGCGCGAACCGGGACGGCGCTCCCTGCTCCACGCCTGGACCGCCAGCGATTGCAGCATTTCGAAGTACTTTGCAGGATCGAAGAGGCCGTCGGGGTGATCGATGCGCACGCCAGTCACGCGCTCCTCTTGCAGCAGCGTCGCGAGGAGCCTGTGAATTGCCGCGAATACATGCTCGTCTTCGACCCGCAGACCGGCGAGAGAGTTCACATCGAAGAAGCGCCGGTAGTTGATCTCGTGCGCCGCCGTCCGCCAGTACGAAAGCCTGAACGCCTGCGCTTCCAGCAGTTCGTGCAGGCGATCGAACGACCGCGGGTCTCCAGGCGTGCCGTTGAATTCCGCGATCACCCTCGCCGCGGCATCGGGGGCCATCTCGGCGAGCCCCTGCAGCTCCGGAATATCCCGCGGGTTGATGGGGAGGCGGTGATCGAAGTACTTCAGTACGAGCTGGCCGTCGATCAGATTCAGCTGCAGCTCGCCGCGATCGAGCACGTTGCCGTACTGATCCCCCAGGATCGGCAGCAGGAGCTTGCGGCGCAGTTCCGTCTTGAACGGGTTCCAGTCGATGTCGAAGAAACGCGCCGACGGAGCCTCGGGACCATTCGCCAGCACCTCGCGCCACCACGGATTGGTCGCCGTACTGATCCCCATGTGGTTCGGCACGAAGTCGACGATGTGCTGCATGCCTGCTGCACGCACCGAATCCGTGAAGGCCGTGTGGGCTTCGGCGCCGCCCACTTCCGGGTTAATCACGTTGTGATTCGTGACGTCGTATCCGTGCGTGCTCCCGGGCTCGGCGGCGAAATACGGCGACGTATACACCGCGTCGATCCCGAGCCGCTGAAGGTAGGGAACGATCTCCCGCGCCGAGACGAGAGTGAACCGCGCATGCACCTGCAATCGATAGGTGCTTGCAGGAACGAAGCGGGGCCGCTTCATCTACGTGCGCTCCGCGACGACGAGCGCGCCGGGACGCGCGAATTCGATCGCGCCATCAGCCGGATGGATGCGGGCGGGGCGCGGATCGCCCGCAAACGCCGCGTCTTCAGTGTCGAGCAACGTGGCCTGCGCGTTCGCCATGGCGGGCACGTTCACCAACCCGCATCCGCGAAGTCTGACGACGACGAGCGCAGAACCGGCATCTTCGCTGCCGCGGCGGAAGACGACCGTGTCGCCGCCTATTGATTGCGCGTCGGCATCGCACGCATCGCTCGCGCGCATGAACGCGTACTCCCGGCGGAGCCGCAGCAACGCGCGATGAAGCGCGAGCACGCGCGCGTGATCCGGACGATCGAGCTCGTCCCAGCGCAGGCGGCTTGCCTCGAATGTGCTCTCCGCTTGTGGATTGGGAACACGCCGCGCGCCTTCTGCGGTCGCGAACTGCGGAAATGCCTTGAACTCCTGCCGTCGACCGTGGAAGACGAGATCCCCGAGAGAAGTTTCGAAGTCGGTGAAGAACTGAAATGGCGCCGACGTCGCCCATTCCTGACCCATGAAGAGCAGAGGGGTCATGGGCGCGGTGAGCAGCACCGTCACGGCGGCACGCCACGATGCGGCATCGATCGTGTGGTGCAGTCGATCGCCGAGCGCGCGGTTGCCGACCTGATCGTGGTTCTGGACGCAGACGATCGCCTTGCGCAGCGGGACGCTGGAGGGATCCGTCCCGCGGGCGCCGCGCTGGTGCACGGAATGTTGGCCGACGAAGAGCCAGCCCTGGCGCAGCGTCGCGGCCAGTTCCGCCGCGGTACCCTCGTAATCGACGTAGTAGCCGTGGCTGTCACCGCCGACCATCCGGCGCACGACGTGATGAAAATCGTCCGCCCACACGCCATCGAGATTCCAGCCGCCGTGGTCCGGCGCATTCAGCATCGTCGACAGGTTGCGATGATCCTCCGCATACACGACCGGCGGCGGATCCGTGCTGGCGTGGACGGCTTCCGCAAGCTCTGCGACAAAGTGGCGGTCGCGCGAGTCGTGGAGCGAATGCGTCGCGTCGAGCCGCAGTCCGTCCATGTGGTACTCGTCGACCCAGTGCAGCGCGTTGTCCGTGAGGAACGCGCGCACGCCGCTGCTTCCCTCGTCGTCGAGGTTGACGGCGTCCCCCCATGGCGTGGAGTGCTTGTCGGTCAGAAACAAGGGGCTCAGCTCGGGGAGGTACGCGCCTTCCGGTCCGAGATGGTTGTAGACCACGTCGAGGATCACGCCGATGCCATGAGCGTGCGCGGTGTCGACGAGCGCGCGGAGGTCGTCGGGACTTCCGTACCCATGCGCGGGCGCGAACATCGCGACGCCGTCGTAGCCCCAGTTGCGGCGCCCGGCGAAGTCCGCGACGGGCATCAGTTCGATCGCGGTTATCCCGAGGTTGCGAAGATGGGGAAGTCTGGCTGCAGCGCCACGAAAGGTGCCTTCCGGGGAGAACGTCCCGACGTGCAGCTCGTAGATGACCGCGCGCCGCGGATCGAGGCCGTTCCACGCGGCATCCGTCCACGCGAACGCGCGCGGGTCGATCACCTCGGACCAGCCGTGCACGCCGTCGGGCAGGAAGCGTCCGGCGGGATCGGGGCGCGGCGGCCCGCCATCGACCGCGAACGCGTAGTGGTCGCCCGTCCTCGTGTCGGGGACGAGGAGCTCCCAGATCCCGGGGTCAGGTCTGCGTTTCGCCCCTTCCGGGTGCCCGGTCTGCGGGTCATCGATGCCCGCAGACCTGGCACCCCGCAGGGGCGAAACGCAGACCTGACCCCCGGGACGCCGCAGATGCAGATCCACCCCCGATGCGGTGGGGGCCCACACGCGAAACCGGACGCCCCCATTGGCGAGCGGGACGGCGCCGAACACCGGCTCACGAGGCGTGCGGGTCATGAAAGAAGATCCGCGAGGCCGCGCAGCGGAATCCGGACCCAGTCCGGCCGGTTGTTCAACTCGTAGTTCAGCTCGTACAGCGCCTTGTCGATTAAATAGAGATCGAGCAGCGTTCCACGCTGAACGCGATCGGCGGGCAGCAACGGCGCGTCGCCGGCGGCTGCGAGGTATCCCTTCAGGAACGCCGCCCCTGCCCATCGCGCCCAGACCTGCGCCCACGAATCGAGACGCTCGAAATCCGGCTCTCGTCCCGCGGCGCGGACGAACAGCGCCGCGTACGCCGCGTAACTGAACGACCGCAACATCCCGGCAATATCCTTGAGCGGCAAATCCTTGACACGGCGCGCGGCGAGCGGACGCGAGGGTTCCCCCTCAAAATCCAGGATGTAGAAGTCCCCCTCCGACCACAGCACCTGCCCGAGGTGATAGTCGCCATGCACGCGCGTGCGCGACGTCGTCACGTCGAACGGCTTCGCGGTGTGAGCCATGTGCCGCGCGTGAAGTGCCTGCTCCGCTTGTTCGACCGCGCTTCGCGAGCTGGACGCAACGTCCTGCGGCAGCGTCGCCGCGCGGCCGCCGAGCAACTCTGACGCTCGCCGCGCCTGGCCGATCGCATCCGCCAGCAGGCGCGCGTAGTCGTCGCGCGCAAACGGTTCCGGTGCGAACGCCTGGGTCCGCGTGTCGCTTGCCAGCGCGATGTGCAGTTCCGCAGTGCGGCGGCCGAGCATCTGCGCGCTGTCGATATAGGCGCCCGACACCTCGCGGATCGCTTGCGGCGTCAGCATGGCCGCGAGATCCAGCAGCGGCTCCGGGCCGAGCAGGTCGATTCCCGGCTCCGGCCTCAGCTCCACTTCTTCGTAGAAGCGATCGAGCTCGCCGAGCGCGTGCTGCCATCCGTCCGCCTGGCTCGCGACGAACTGCTGTGCGACGGCGATGTGTGCGATGGCCCCCGGGCTTTCGTACTCGAGCCACGCCGCCACCTGTGGCGAGCGCCTGAACGCCGTGTGCGCCGTCAGGTGCTCGCCGATCTCGACGTCCGGGTTTGGTCCGTCTTCAATGCGCCTGAACAGCTTGACGATCAGCCGGTCGCCGAACGCGAGAGACGAGTTGCTCTGCTCGGCGCCGATCCGGCGCATGGCGAGAGGTCCATCTCCACGCAGTTGTTCGTACGGATCCGTACGGCGCGGGCGCAGCACGCCGCGTTTCAGCGGAATCGATTCAAGCTTGTCGAACGATTCGAGCAGCGCAGCGCCGTATCGCTCGTCCACCGTCGCATCGATCACCACGCCTTTTCTTGCGCCCGTCAGCCGTGCGAGGGCGAGCTGCGGCGCGGACGCCATCGTCGCATCGACATGGGCGCCCTTGGCCGCGCCGAGCGGAAGGAAATAGCGCTCGCGGCCGCCGTCCTGGTAATCCACTTCGACGATCGTTGCGAACAGTGGATCGGAACCGCGGCGGACGGGACCCCAGTCGAGGAAATGCGCCGCGCGGATCGGCCGAGCCTTGCCGCCGAACCATCGCTGCCGCTGGAGGAATGGCACGAGCGACTCGCGCTCGATCAGCGTCCGGACGTTGCCGTCCAGCAGCGTGTCCCATGCGACGCCCATGAAGAACGCCGGCAGCGACGCCCTGATGTCGTCGGAGGACGTCCCCGCGTCGGACAGGCGTTGCCCGGTAATCGACGACGGCTGCGCCTGCAGGCGGAACCAGTAGAAGTTGTAACCGGGGAGAGTGAGGAAATACGGCACCTCGCCGATGCGCGGAAACTCCGTCAGGCCGAGCATTTCGACCGGCGTCATGCCTTTGAATCTCGACAGATCCAGTTCCACCGGCTGCACCGTGCGTGAGAGATTCGCCACACACAGCACAGTTTCTCCTTCGAAGGCGCGCACGTACGTCAGGATCTTGCGATTGGCGCTCGGGACAAATTCGAGCGTACCGCGGCCGAACACCTTCAACTGCTTGCGCAGCGCGATCAACCGCTTCATCCAGTTCAGGAGCGAGAACGGGGAACGTTCCTGCGCCTCGACGTTGATCGCCTGGTAGCCATAGACGGGGTCCATGATCGGCGGCGCGTAGAGCTGCGCCGGATCGGTGCGCGAGAAGCCGGCGTTGCGATCGCTGGTCCATTGCATCGGCGTGCGAACACCGTTGCGGTCGCCGAGATAGATGTTGTCCCCCATGCCGATCTCGTCGCCGTAATAGATGACGGGCGTCCCCGGAAACGAGAACAGCAGCGAGTGCAGCAGTTCGATTTGCCTGCGGCTGTTTTCGACGAGCGGCGCGAGCCGCCGCCGGATGCCGACGTTGATGCGCATCCGCGGATCGGCTGCGTACGCCTGGTACATGTAGTCGCGCTCTTCGTCCGTCACCATTTCGAGCGTCAGCTCGTCGTGATTCCGCAGGAAGAGTCCCCACTGGGAGTTCTCGGGGATCTCCGGCGTCTGCCGCAGGATCTCGGTAATCGGGTGGCGGTCTTCCTGGCGCAGCGCCATGAAGATGCGAGGCATGAGCGGAAAGTGGAATGCCATGTGGCATTCGTCGCCGTCGCCGAAGTACGGCCGCACGTCCGCCGGCCACTGGTTCGCTTCCGCGATCAGCATCCGGTCGTTGTAGCGCTCGTCCATCGCGCGGCGGATCTTCCTGAGGATCGCGTGCGTTTCTTCGAGGTTCTCGCAGATCGTCCCTTCGCGTTCGATCAGGTACGGCACCGCGTCGAGCCGCAGCCCGTCGACGCCGCGATCGACCCAGACGTTCATCGTCTTGAGAACCGCGTCGAGCACGTTCGGATTGTCGAAGTTCAGATCCGGCTGGTGATGGAAGAAGCGATGCCAGTAGTACGCCCCAGCCGCGTCGTCCCACGACCAGTTCGACGTCTCGCTGTCGGTGAAGATGATGCGGACGCCCTGGTACTTCTGCTTCGTCTCGCTCCAGACGTAGAACTCGCGTTCGGGCGATCCCGCGGGAGCACGTCGCGCGGCCTGGAACCACGGATGCTGATCGGACGTGTGATTGATAACGAGCTCGGTGATGACGCGGATCCCGCGCCTGTGCGCTTCGTCCATGAAGCGCTCGAAGTCCTGAATCGTGCCGTAGCTGGGATGGACGCCCTCATAGTCCGCGATGTCGTACCCGTCGTCGCGCAGCGGCGAGGGATAGAAGGGCAGCAGCCACAGCGCGTTGATGCCGAGCGCCTGCAGGTAATCCAGCTTGCTCGTGAGCCCCGGGAAATCACCGATCCCGTCGTTATTGCTGTCGAAAAAGGCGCGGACATGCGCCTCGTAGATGATCGCGTCTTTAAACCAATCACTCATTGGCGTCGACGGGCTCCGGCAGCCGCAGCGCGAGCACGTGGGCGACGCGCGACTGCGGATCGAGGCGAACGTAATTCCACTCGCCGCGCCACGTATAGGTTTCTTCCCACAGGAGATCTTCCGCTTCGACGATCGAATCGAGCGGCAGCTTCCAGTCAAATAACGGCAGCTTGACGTGGCCGTGCTGCATGTTCAGGGGATCCAGATTGACGATAACCAGGATCGGATCGGTGTCATCGGGCGCGCGCTTCGAGTAGCAAATCAACTGCGGGTTGTCGGTTTCGTGAAACTCGAGGCCGCGATCGAACTGCAGTGACGGATGCGCGCGGCGGATGCCGTTGATCCTCGCGATCAGCTCGCTGAGGCTATCGGCCTGCTGGAAATCCCGGGGCTTGATCTGGTATTTCTCCGAGTCCAGGTACTCTTCGCTGCCTTCCTTTACCGGCACGTTCTCGCAGAGCTCGAACCCGCTGTAGATCCCGTAGTTTGCGCCGAGCGTTGCCGCGAGCATCAGGCGCACTTCGAACGCGGGACGGCCCCCCTTCTGCAGGTACTCGTGAAGGATGTCGGGCGTGTTCGCAAACAGGTTGGGACGCATGTAGTCACGCACGTCCGTCCCGGTGAGCTCGGTGAAGTACTCCTCGAGTTCGTCCTTGGTATTCCGCCATGTGAAGTACGAGTACGACTGCGAGAAGCCGATCTTCGCGAGGTGCCGCATGATCTTCGGCCGCGTGAACGCTTCGGCAAGGAAAATCGTTTCGGGATGCGCGCGGCGAATGTCGCCAAGCGCCCATTCCCAGAACCCGAATGGCTTCGTGTGCGGATTGTCGACGCGGAAGATCGCGACGCCGCGCCCGATCCAGAACTCGATCACCCGCTTCAGTTCGAGCCAGAGCGCCGGCCAATCGTCGGACTCGAAATCGAATGGATAGATGTCCTGGTATTTCTTCGGCGGGTTCTCCGCGTACTTGATGGTTCCGTCAGGACGATGGCGGAACCAGGCCGGGTGTTCCTTCACGTACGGATGATCCGGTGACGCCTGGTACGCGATATCGAGGGCGATCTCGAGTCCGTGTTTCTTCGCGGCCTTCACGAACTTCTCGAAATCGGCCAGCGTGCCGAGTCCGGGATCGATTGCCGTGTGCCCCCCTTCTTCCGCACCAATCGCCCACGGGCTCCCCGGATCGCCAGGCTCGGGCGTCAGCGCGTTGTTGCGCCCCTTGCGGAAGCTGCGGCCGATCGGGTGAATGGGCGCGAGATACAGCACGTCGAATCCCATCGCGGCGACGTACGGAAGGAGCCGCTGCGCCTCGGCGAACGTGGCGCTTCGCGTAGGGTCGGTTCCCGCGGAGCGCGGGAACATTTCGTACCAGGCGCCGAAACGCGCGCGCTCACGTTCGACAATCACGGAGAGCACGCGCTCGTACCGTGTTCCTGCGCTGCGGCCGGCATCCTTCGGCAGCAGCTTCTCTTCGAGCCGCTCGCTGGTGACGTCCTGGCCGGCGGCGATCTTCTTTTCGAGTCCCTGCCTCCACGTCTCGCGACGATCGACCCAGCCCTCGATCGTGAACTCGTAGGTGGCGAACTCGCGTTCCGCCTTGAATGACGCACGAAACCGATCGTTGCCGAGCGGCGCCATCCGCGTTTCGCGCCACTTCGCGTCCCCTTGCTTGCGCCACAGCAGCACTGCCGCGATGACATCGTGCCCGTCGGCGTACACATCAGCCTCGACGACCACGTCTTCGCCGACGGTCCGCTTCGCGGGATACCGCCCCTCGTCCACCTGCGGCGTGACGCCTTCGACGATGACGCGCCGCAACAACTGCGAGTCAAGCTCTCGGCGCGGCGTCGCAGTCGCCGGCCTCGCTACCTTCTTCGCCAATCTTCACTCACCCTCGTCATCGGCCCGCCGTAGATCGTTGTTCCGATTGTTCAATCGCAAGACCGCCATCGATCGTCCCGGTAACTCGTAGCGATCGCCGCCTTGTAACCGCCGTCCCGGCTGACACGGGTTCGCCGTGTCGAGGAGCGAGTCCCATCGTTCGGTCGGCGCGGTCGGCGGCAGCACGAACGCGATCGTCTGGTCCCCGGCGTTCAGGTTCAGCAGCAGCGTGTCTCCAAGGATCCGCTCGCCGCGTTCGTTCACTTCCTGGATGGCATCCCCGTCCAGCCGGACGCCCAGCGCGCGGACGTCGGGCGCGTTCCACATCTCGTCGGTCATCTCCGCGCCGGCGGGATCGAGCCACGCGATGTCGAGGACGTCCGCGCCGCGGATGCCGCGCCCCTGGAAGAATTTGCGCCGCCGCAGCACCGGGTGATCTTTCCAGAGCCGGATCAACCGGCGCGTGAAATTCAGGAACGCGATCCGCTCCGGCGTCAGCGTCCAGTCCGTCCAGCTGATCTCGCTGTCGTGGCAGTACGCGTTGTTGTTGCCGCGCTGCGTCCGACACAGCTCGTCGCCGCCGCTGATCATCGGCACGCCGACCGACAGCAGCAGCGTCGCCATGAAGTTGCGCCGCTGGCACGCGCGCAGTTCGCCTACGCGCTGGTTGTCGGTCTCTCCCTCGACGCCGCAATTCCAGCTGAGATTGTGCCGTTCGCCGTCCGCGTTGTGTTCGCCGTTGGCCTCGTTGTGCTTGTCGTTGTAGCTCACGAGATCCGCGAGGGTGAAGCCGTCGTGCGCGGTGATGAAGTTGATGCTGGCGTAGGGCCGTCGTCCGCTCTGCTCGTACAAGTCGCTGCTTCCCGCCAGGCGCGTGGCCAGCTCTGAGAGCGCGCCGCCGTCCCCGCGCCAGAAGCGCCGGACCGCGTCGCGGTACTTGCCGTTCCACTCCGTCCATTTCGTCGGAAAGTTCCCGACCTGATAACCCCCTTCGCCGAGGTCCCATGGCTCGGCGATCAACTTGACCTGCGAAAGGATTGGATCCTGGTGGATGATGTCAAAGAACGCGCCAAGCTTGTCGACAGCATGCAACTCACGAGCCAGCGCGCTCGCGAGATCGAAGCGGAACCCGTCGACGTGCATCTCGGTCACCCAGTAGCGCAGGCTGTCCATGATCAGCTGGAGCACGCGCGGGCTTCGCATGTTCAGCGTGTTGCCGCATCCCGTGAAGTCTTCGTAATAGCGCCGCGCGTGCGGCTGCAGCCGGTAGTAGGTCGCGTTGTCGATGCCGCGCAGCGACACCGTCGGTCCGAGATGATTCCCCTCCGACGTGTGGTTGTAGACGACGTCGAGGATGACCTCGAGTCCGGCGGCGTGCAGCGCGCGCACCATCATCTTGAACTCGCGAACCGATTCGAGCGGCGACGTCGCCGCCGCGGCGTACCGCGAGTCGGGCGCGAAATACGCGAGCGTGTTGTAGCCCCAGTAATTGCGAAGTCCCCGCTGCACGAGGTGCCAGTCGTCGCTGTGATGGTGAACGGGCATCAACTCGACCGCGGTCACGCCGAGCGACACGAGATGATGAATCGCCGGCTCGGACGCGAGGCCGAGATACGTGCCGCGCAAGGCTTCCGGGATTTCAGGGTGAAGCGCGGTAAAACCTTTGACGTGCAGCTCGTAGATCAGCGTTTCGTGCCACGGCGTGCGCAGCGGCCGGTCGTCGCCCCAGGTGAACGCGCTATCGACGACTGCGGCGAGCGGCGCGTGCGCCGCGCTGTCGCGCGCGTCGAACGTCGTGTCGTCCTGTCCCGCGTGAAACCCGAACAGCGATTCATCCCACAGCATCGGCCGGCCGACAACACGCGCGTACGGATCTATGACGACCTTGTTGGGATTGAAGCGATGGCCGTGGTGCGGCGCGTACGGCCCGTGCACGCGATAGCCGTAGAGCTGGCCGGGGCGCACATCGGGCAGATAGCCGTGCCACACCATGTCGGTGTGCTCGGTGAGCGCAATCGTCAGCGACTCGCTCTCGGCATCCGGGGCATCGAAAAGGCACAGTTCCACGCGCGTCGCATGCTCCGAGAACAGCGCGAAGTTGACGCCAACACCATCCCAGATCGCGCCCAGCGGATACGGCGCACCCGGCCAGACTCTCATTCCACGAGTTGCCACAGCAGACATTCTCATTTGGAATGTGGAAATGTGGAAATGTGGGAATTTGGAAATCGGGTAACGTGGGAATCTATGAAGGACCAGCGCGGGCTCGAGGTGCTTCGGCGGTGGGCGCGGATCTTTGACAGCGCGTTCCGCATTCCGGGCACGCAGATCACATTCGGCATCGATCCGCTCCTCGGGCTGGTGCCGGGCATCGGCGACCTCGCGTCCCCCATCCTGTCGATGTTCATGGTCTGGCATGGCGCGCGCCTCAAGGTGCCGAAGATCGTCCTCGCACGGATGGTGCTCAACGCCCTCATCGACGCCGCGGCCGGCGTGGTCCCCGTCGTCGGCGATCTCTTCGACTTCGGGTGGAAGGCCACCGTGTGGAACCTCGCGCTGCTCGAACGGCACGCGATGCCGGGACAACGGCCCACTCGCGGCGACTGGATCTTCGTTATCTTCTGCTGCGTGCTGCTCGCCGCCGCGGCGATGCTGCCGCTGCTGCTCCTGTGGCTCCTCGGCAGCTGGATCGGCCGTCAGTTGATCTGAAATCCCTTAACTGCCGCGTGCTACAGTGCTCTCCTTGTCACGCCGGCCGCGCTCGCAATGGTCGAGCTTGTCGGCGACTCGGGCGGCGCGTCCAGCGAGGTGCTCTGTGACGATCCCTTCTCTCCGACCCTCCTCCAAGTGGATCCTGTTCGCATTCGTGGTCGCGGCGCTCGCGAGCGTCGAGCAGATTCGACTCTGGGCGCAGGCGTGCAGCGGACTCACGCTGACGATCGCCGACAGTCCCGATCCGGTCAGTCCCGGCGGCGCGCTCACCTACACGATCAATCTGAGCCGCTCGACGCCGTTGCTGAACGCGACGCTCACCGACGTGCTGCCCGCCGGCGTGCAGTTTCAGTCGCTCGTGTCGCCGGCCGGCACCACCTGCACGACTCCGGCGGTGGGCGGCACCGGTACGGTGACGTGCACGTTCAACTACGACCCGGATCGAATCTATGCCATCACGAGCAGCAACCTGCTCATGACCTTCGCCAGCCACTCGCCGGGCATCCTGCTGAGCGCCGTGCCGGTGACAGGCCTTCAGTCGGGAGAAGTGCTCCTGGGCATCGACCTCCGTCCCGCGACGCAGACGCTGTATGGCGTCGGCAGCACCAGCCGGCTGTATCAGATCAACACCACCACCGGCGCCGCGACGCAGGTCGGCACGGCGGGCAGCTTCACATTGAACGGCACTTCCTTTGGCGTCGATTTCAATCCGGTTGTCGATCGTCTGCGCGTCGTCAGCGACTTCGAGCAGAACATCCGCATCAATCCCGACACCGGCGCGCTTGCCGCGACCGACACCCCCCTGACGCCACCCCTGAACGTGGTGGCGGCGGCGTACACGAACAACGTCGCCGGCGCGATCGCCACGACGCTGTACGTCATCGATTCGTTGACTGACGAGCTGTTCCTGCTCGGCAGCATCAACGGCACACCGACGTCGCCGAACTCGGGCGTCCTCACCGCCGTTGGCCCGCTCGGCGTCGATACGTCGGAGATCGCCGGCTTCGATATCTCGCCGTCAGGCACGGCGTACGCGCTGCTGACCGTTGGCGGCGCCACCGGCGAGTACACGATCAACCTGGCCACCGGTGCGGCGACGTTGGTCGGCTTTTTTCCCCCGTTTAGCTTGACCGACATCGCCGTCGCGCCGTCGGTGAGCCTCACCTACACGTTTACGCTGACCGGCACCGTGGCGAGCTCCGTCACGCTGGGAACACAGATCAACAACACGGTCACGGTGTCGAGCAGTTCCGAGCCATGTAGCACCAGCGCGACCGCGACCACGACGGTACCGTGTCCGACGATCACGGTCAGCCCGTCTTCGGTTTCGGCTGGAACGGTCGGCAACGCCTACCCGACGACCACGTTCACGCAGTCGGGCGGGAACGGCACCGCGACGTTCCTGAGCATCGGCACGCTGCCTCCGGGCCTGGCGCTCTCGAGCGCCGGCGTGTTGAGCGGCACGCCGACGACGGCCGGGACGTTCGACTTTATGGTGATTGCGACCGACGTCAACGGATGCACCGGATCGCGCAACTTCTCGGTGACGATCAACCCGACGCCGACGCTGACGCTGACGCCATCCACCGTGAACTTCGGCGTCATCAATTCGGCGGGAACGATCACCGCCGTGACGCCGGGGCAAACCCTGACGCTCCTGCAAAACGGTCCCGGCACGGTGACGTGGACGGCGGTGTCAGACGTGTCCTGGCTGTCGGTGAGTCCCGCGTCGGGATCCGGACCCGGCGCGATCACGGCGACGATCACGTCCAACCCGGCGCTGCTGCCGGCGCCCGGCGCGGCGACGTCGACCGTGACGGTGACCGCCGTCGGTTCGGCGAATTCGCCCACGGCGACGGTCAACCTCACCGTGCTCACGCCGGACCAGGCGGGCCCGCCGATCGGGTTCATCGACTCGCCGTCGGACGGGCAGTCCAACGTGACCGGCGCGATTGCGGTGACCGGCTGGGCGCTCGACGACGTCGGCGTTACGCAGGTGCAGATCTTCCGGACCTCGGTGACACCCGAGAATCCGAACCAGCTGATATTCGTCGGCAACGGCGTCTTCGTCAGCGGCGCGCGTCCCGACGTCGCGGCGATCTATCCGACGAAGCCGCTGAAGGATCAGGCCGGCTGGGGCTACATGCTGCTGACGAACGCCCTGCCGAACCAAGGCAACGGTACCTTCACCCTTTACGCGTATGCGACGGATGTAGAGGGAAGGTCCGCGCTGCTTGGCTTCAAGACGATCACGTGTACGAACGCGACGGCGACGGCGCCGTTCGGCACGATCGATACGCCGACCCAGGGCGGCATGGTCTCGGGTACCGCCTTCGTGAACTTCGGCTGGGTGCTCACGCCGCAACCGAAGATGATTCCGATCGACGGATCGACGATCAACGTGCTGATCGACTCGATGACGATCGGCACGGTCACGTACAACCTCGCCCGGTCGGACATCCAGCAGACGCTGCCCGGCTACAAGAACACGGACGGCGCGGTCGGCTACCGCATCATCGACACGACCCAGCTGTCGAACGGCGTCCACACGATCGCGTGGATCGCGACCGATGACGGTGGCATCACGTCGGGCATCGGCAGCCGTTATTTCACCGTGGCGAACAGCGGCAGCTCGCTGGTTCTCGATGCCACGCCGAGCAGCAGCACCGTCATCCGATCGAATGCCGCCATTGCGGACAATCCACCGATCCTCGCGCCGGTCGATCCCCGCGACGTGCGTCAATACCGCGTCGTCCAGCTCGAACGCCTCGAAGTGAATCTCGGCGACGGCGCGCGGCCCGGCGTGACCTATCGCGGCTACGGGATCGCGGGTGACCAGCTGGTCGGACTCCCCGTCGGATCGCATCTCGATGCGCAGAGCGGTGTGTTCTCGTGGGCTCCCGGACTCGGGTTCGGCGGTACGCACCCGCTCGTCTTCGTGCGGCGCGAGGCGGGTACGGAACGCCAGATTCGCATCGACGTCGTCATCGAGGCACAGCGAGTGGCGGAGCAGCCGGCGCGCGTCGTCATCGACATACCGTCGGCGGGCGCGGCGGTCGGGCAGCCGTTCCTGGTCGCGGGATGGGCGTTCGATCCTGCCGGCCCCGCGACGGGCACCGGCCTCGACGTCCTGCACGTCTGGGCGCATCCCGTGGATGGAAGCGCGCCGCGCTTCATCGGTGTGGCCGCATACGGCGGCGCCCGTCCCGACGTGGCCGCGGTGTTCGGCGCGCGTTTCCTTCAGAGCGGATTTGGCGTGCGCGTCGCCGGACTGCCGGCCGGCACCTACGACATCGTCGTCTATGGCTTCAGCCTGGCGACGGGACAGTTCTCGGTCACGGGCGCGGTGCGCGTGACGGTGCGGTGACGCTCACTCGCCGAGCAGCTCGGCGAGCGGTTGCAGATCCTCGACGTGATCGCTGACCGCCTTGATCATCATCAGCATCGGCACGGCGAGGACCGCGCCCCAGACGCCCCAGATCCAGCTCCAGAACAGGAGCCCGACGAAGATCGCGACGGGATTCATCCGTGCCGCACGACCCATGAGCGCGGGCGTCAGCAGGAATCCTTCGAGACTGGTGATCAGGAACGCGACGGTGCAGACGAGCACCGTCTTCTCGATGTTATTGAACTGGATGAACGCGACGATCGCCAGGCCGCCCGACACGAGCACGGGGCCGAGGTAAGGGATTGAATTGAAGATCCCGGCCAGCAGTCCCCAGATGATGTACTGCTGCACACCGAGAAAATACAGCGCGACGCCGGTGGCTACTGCGACGAGCGCGCTCGTCAAGACCTGGACCCGGATAAAACTCGAGATCTGCATGTTGATTTCGTCGAGAATCTGCACGGTCAGCTTCTTCTGCCAGAGCGCGGGTCCCGCGATCTTCACGATCTTTCGTTTGTACAAGTCGCCCGTGACGAGGAAGAAATAGACCAGGAACAGAACCACCGCGAACTGTCCGGTGGCGCCGAGCAGGTTCATGCCTCCCCAGTACAGATAGCTCCTCGCATCGAACGCCGGTTCGACGATCTCGACTCTCTGCACTGGTGGCGTGCTCGGATCCCGCTTGGGCTCCGACTGTGCCGATGCCACTTCCGCCGTCCTCTGCAGCTCGGTCGCGGCCTTCTGCACTTCGCCCAGGGCGCCCGTGTGCACGGTGCGGTTGCGGACGCGCTCGCGAATGCGCTGCGCCGCTTCCGGAACCTGCCGCACGATCTGCAGCGCCTGTCCGGACAGGCTGTACGTGCCAAGACTGAGCACACCGACCAGCATGACGAGTGCGGCGGCCGCGCCGACGGACCGCGGAATCTTCGCTCGCTCCATCGTGGAGACGAGCGGCTCCATCGCGTAGGCAACGAGAATCCCGATCACGACGGGAATGAGGACCGACTGCGTCCACTGCAGCAGGTAGACCAGCGCGATCGCCGCCACGATCGCGATAGCCAGGCCCGGCCCTTCGTTGACGTCCACCACCGTCGGCGGCGGTTCCTCGGGCGCCCCTTTCGTCGGCGGCAATGGAGCGCGCGCAGGCTCGACGCCTCGCGTACCGGTCAGGATGTGATGTTCTTCGCCCATTACAATCTGAGCCGTGAGCGGTGCAAGATGAACGCCGAGGGTAGACGGCCCCGGTGAATGTTTCCGATTTCGATTTCGAGCTGCCTGAAGAGCTGGTCGCTCAGCAGGCTCTGCCACGCGGAACCTCGCGTCTGCTCGTTCTCGCCCGCAACTCCGGCCACATCGAACACGCGGTTGTCAGCGATCTGCCGCGCTTTCTGCGCGAGGGAGAGCTGCTCGTCGCGAACGACACGCGCGTGTTTCCCGCCCGGCTCCTCGGCCATCGAGTACCAAGCGGTGGAACCGTCGAATGTCTATTACTGAGTCGAGAACCAGAACCTCCAACCTCCGACCTCCGACCTCCGACCTCCCAACTCTGGTCCGCCCTCATGCACCCCGGCCAGAAACTGAAACCGGGCGCGCTCGTGCGATTCCAGCACCCGTCCGGCGTCCTGATGGCGGAGGTTCTGGAACGCCAGTTCTTCGGACGGCGGCGGATCCGCCTGTGGGCGGAGCAGGGGGATGGCGTCGAGGCGCTCGTCGATGCGATGGGGCACGTGCCGCTGCCGCCGTACATTCATCGCGACGACACGCCGGAAGATCGCGAGCGATACCAGACCGTCTTCGCGGCGCATCGCGGCTCCGTCGCAGCGCCGACGGCGGGGCTGCACTTCGACGCCGCGCTGCTCGAGGCGCTCGATCGTGCGGGCATCGAGCGGACGACCGTCACGCTGCACGTCGGCTACGGCACGTTCAAACCCGTTCGCGCCGAGCACGTTGAAGATCACGTCGTCGATCCGGAGCCGTATGAAATCTCGGACGCGGCGGCGAGATCGATCAATGCCGCCCTCGACGCCGGCCGCCGTGTGGTCGCCGTGGGTACGACGACAACGCGCGCGCTCGAGGACGCGGCGAGGCGCGGCAGCGGCCGCGTCCGAGCGGGAACCGCGATGGCGGAGATCTTCATCTATCCAGAATTCGAATTCCGCGTCGTCTCCGGACTGATGACGAACTTCCACCTGCCGAAGTCGTCGCTGCTGATGCTCGTCTCGGCATTCGCCGGCCGCGAGCATGTGCTCGCGGCCTATCGCGACGCGGTGGAGCGGCGCTATCGGTTCTACAGCTATGGCGACGCGATGCTCATTCTCTAAGAGGTTGGACGTTGGTATAGTCGCGCCGTGAAGTTCAGCTACGAGGAATTCGACCTGTCGGGCTTGAAAACGTACCCGCTCGCCAGCCGCAAGAGCAAGGCCGTCCACGCGGATTTCGCCAGCGTGTACAAGCCGGGCGATGGCGCCCGCGCGCTGGTCGCATCGCTGCCCGCCATTCTCGCCGGCGCCGATTTCAAGGCCGTGGTGCAGGCCGTCGCGTCGGCGCGCGAGGAGAAGCGCGGCATCCTCTGGGGCCTCGGAGCGCATGTCCTGAAGACCGGTCTCTCGCCTGTCCTGATCGATCTGATGGAGCGGGGTTTCATATCGGCGCTGGCGATGAACGGCGCCGGCGTCATTCACGATTTCGAATTGGCGTTATCGGGATCGACGTCGGAAGACGTGGACGAGGCGCTCGGACCGGGACGCTTCGGCATGGCGGAAGAAACCGGCCGGCTGCTCAACGACGCGATCAATACGACAGTCGCGCAGGGCATGGGCCTCGGCCAGGGAGTCGTCGCGACGCTGCACCGGATGGCGCCGCCGCACGCGAACGTGAGCGTGCTGTGCGCGGCGGCCCGGCTCGAAATACCCGTCACCGTACACGTCGCCATCGGCACGGACATCATTCATATGCACCCGGCGGCGTCCGGCGCCGCGCTCGGAGAGGGAAGTCTTCGCGATTTCCGTTATTTCGTTTCGAATGTCGCGCGGCTCGAGGGTGGTGTCTATCTGAACTGCGGATCCGCGGTCGTCCTGCCCGAAGTGTTTCTCAAGGCCGTGGCGCTCGCGCGAAACCGTGGTGTCTCGCTGAACGGCCTCACCACAGTGAATCTCGATTTCGTCCGCCAGTATCGTCCGCAGACGAACGTGGTTTCGCGCCCGGTTGCGGGTACCGGCAAAGGGTACTCGCTCGTCGGGCACCATGAGATTCTGATTCCGTTGCTGGCCGCGGCGCTCGCCGATGCCTGATAACGTTCCGGAGCGCATCGGCAAATACCGCCTCCTTGAGCGCATCGGGCGCGGCGGCATGGGCGATATCTACACGGCCCGGGACGAACGGCTCGACAGGATCGTTGCCGTCAAGACAATCTCTTCCCGCTTCTCGACGGATGACGACGCGCGCCGGCGTTTGCTTCAGGAAGCGCGAGCCGCCGCGTCGCTGTCGCATCCCTTCATCTGCACGATCCATGAAGCGCTGGAGGTGGACGGCGTCCCCGTGATCGTCATGGAGTACGTTCCGGGCGAAACCGTTGCGGCGCGCGTACATTCGGGTCCCATTCCTCACCGGGAAGTCTGCCGTCTTGCCGACGAAATCGCGGAGGCGCTGGCCGCGGCGCATGCGCGCGGAATCGTCCACCGTGACATCACGGCGAACAACGTGATGATCACCGCCGACGGGCACGCCAAGGTGATGGACTTCGGGCTGGCGCGAATGCAGCCGATCGCGGAGATGGACGCCGCCACGAAAACGTCGGTGAGCGCGTCGGTCGGGCTGCTCGTCGGTACACCCGCCTTCATGGCGCCGGAACTTCTGCGCGGCGAACGCGCGAGCGTGCGAAGCGATCTATACGGATTCGGCGTCGTGCTCTACCTGATGACGACGGCGCGCCTGCCGTTCGGGGAAGCACCAACGAGCGCCCAGCTCATGGCGGACATCCTGACGCGGGTGCCCGTCGCACCTCGTTCCATTGTCCCGGCGCTGCCGTACCCGCTCGAGCAGATCATTCAGCGCCTCCTCGACAAGGCGCCGGAGAACCGGTTCGGCACCGCCGCCGACGTGCGCGTCGCGCTGGCCGATGCGGTTGCCGCGCGCGGCACGCCCCACTCGGCACGATCCATCGCCGTGCTGCCATTTACGGCGCTGGGGCAGGGGGGATCGATCCGGATCTCGGCGCAGCGCTCGCCGACGCGACAATCACAGACCTCGCGGCGATACGGTCGCTGCTGGTCAGGCCTACGTCCGCCGTGCTGCGCTATCGGGATGGACACGTCGATCCTCTGCAGGCGGGACGCGAGCTCTCAGCAGAATTCGTCGTGTCGGGCAGTCTCCAGCGCAGCGGCAGTCGCATCCGCGTGTCCGTGCAGGTGCACGCGACGTCGGACGGCCGTTCGATCTGGGCCACGAAAATCGACTCGTCGCTCGATGACGTGTTCGGGATGGAGGACGAGGTCTCCCGGGAGATCGTACGCTCGCTCGAGGTGCGGTTGACGCCCGCGGACGGGGAGCGTCTCGAAGCGTCCGCGAGGGGTGGCGGCGCCGCCCAGGAACACTTTCTGCGCGGCCGTCTCCATATGATGCGCGAGACCGTGGAGAGCCTGGAGGCCGCTGTCCGGCAATTTCATCTCGCCATCGAAATCGAACCGTCCGCGAAGGCGTATGCCGCCCTTGCTGCCGCATACGCCAAGCTCGCGTTCTCGTTCCGTCCGGACTCCGACTATCGCGTGCGAGCGGCGGAGATGGCGGACCGCGCGCTGTCGATCGACCCCAGCCTGCCGGAGGGACGCTTCGTTCGCGGAGCGCTGTTGTGGACGCCAACCGCAGGCTTCCAGCACGAGGCGACGATTCGCGAGTTCGCCGCGGCGATCCGCGGCGGACCCGGGCTGCACGAGGCGCGCGATTTTCTCGGCATCGTGCTGCTGCACGTCTCCATGTTCGACGCCTCTGCGCGGGAACTCGAGCGCGCTCTCGCGATCAACCCCGGGGACACCTTCGCGTACGTGCACATGGGCCTGAACAAGTACTATTCGGGTGACTGGGCGACGGCGCTCGACATCTCCGAGGAGAGCTGGCGGCGCGCCCCAACCGCCTGGTCCGCCTACCAGCTGGCGCTTGCGCTCGTGCAGCTGGAACGTCTGGAGCAGGCGGAACGCATTGCCGCGAGCGCGCAGCGGCAATTCCCCGGCGACGTTCTCTTCCATCCACTCGTCGGCTTGATCGCGGCGTTACGGCGCGACGATCGCGCCGCCGAACGCCAGATTGAACTGACTGTTGCGAACCACAAGGCTTTCGGGCACTACCACCATGCGCAGTACGATATCGCGTGCATTCATGCGCTGAGCGGGCGTCACGACGATGCGATGCGCTGGCTCGCGGACGCCGCCTGGAACGGGTTCCCCTGTCACGACTTCTTCGAACGCGATCGGCTCATTCAGCCGTTGCACGCACTCGCGGCGTTCGATTCGCTGATGGCCGAGCTGAAATCGGAGACCGAACGCTGCCGGCGGGCCTACCAGGAAACCGCGGGATCGAGCGGGTGGGTCTGTTAGAATAAGAGTTTCCCGCCGGTGTAGCTCAGTTGGTTAGAGCACGCGGCTCATATCCGCGTTGTCCGGGGTTCAAGTCCCTGCACCGGCACCAATTTTTTGCGCTGAGATGACCCTCCAGCAGCGCGTTCTCGACACGATCGATCGTCATGCGCTTTTGCGCGACGGTCATCGTGTACTCGTCGCCGTTTCGGGTGGCGCGGATTCCGTCGCGCTGCTGTTCCTGCTGCGCGAGCTGGCGGCTGGCGGCGCGCTGCACGTCGCGGGTCTCGCGCATCTGAATCACTTGCTGCGCGGCGCAGACGCGGATGCGGACGAAACGTTCTGCCGCGCGCTCGGCGCGAGGCTCGGACTGCCGGTGATCGTCGAACGTGTCGACATCGGTGCGCTGGCGCGGGCGCAAAAACGCTCGATCGAAGATGCGGCGCGGACAGCGCGATATGCATTCCTCGAACGTGCGGCCGATGCCACGGTCGCGGACGCGATCGCCCTGGGGCATACACTCGAGGATCAGGCCGAAACGTTCCTGCTGCGGCTGATGCGTGGCGCTGGCACGCGCGGGATGGCGGCTATCCAGCCCAAAGCGGGACGCGTGATTCGTCCGGTGCTCGAGGTCGAGCGCGGCCAGCTCCGCGATTACCTTTCGAGCCATCATGAGGCGTTCCGTGAGGATGCGACAAACGCCGACGTGACGTTCGCGCGCAATCGCGTGCGTCACGAGCTGATTCCGTTATTGCGCGCACGATTTTCGCCGGGAATCAACCGTGTGCTGGCGCGTGAAGCCGAGCTCGCGCGGCAGGACGAGGAATTTCTTTCCGCGGAGGCAATCAAATTGGCCTCTCGGATCGTCTTAATGGATGTAGACGTCAGGCTCGATGTTGCAGGGCTCAGGAGCGCACCGCGCGCGCTGAGTTCGCGCGTGGCACACGCCGCGCTGCAGCGACTGGCCGGCCAGAAGTCCATCCACTTCGAACACGTCGAACGATTGCTCGCGCTGGCCGAAGAATCCGCGCAGGGCAAGGCTGTCAGCCTGCCAGGTCAGTATGCGGTTCGCTCGGGCGACAGCATCGTGCTGCGTCTGGCGCGCCGCCGGGATCGCGCGACAGTGAACTCTTTCGCCGTTTCGCTGTCTATTCCTGGTGAGGTCGCGCTCGACCTCATGAACGGCGGCGTCTGGCAGGGGCTGGCAGTAGGCGCCGAACACCTCCCCGGCACGAGCGCGCCGGGTGAGCGTCCAAGGAAGTGGGCGGTGCGGGGTATGGAAGTCGGCGTCGCGGCTGGCGCAGTCGAATTGCCGCTCGCGGTTCGCAGCCGCCGCCCCGGCGACCGGCTCCACCCGCTTGGGGGTCCCGGCCGCCGCAAGCTGCAGGACTTCCTGGTGGACAGGAAAGTAGCGCGGGACCAGCGGGATACGGTTCCGCTGGTGGTAGACGGACGTGATCGCATCGTCTGGGTGGTGGGGCAGACCGTCGCGGAGGACTTTCGCGTCACGGACCCCTCACAAGGCGTGATACTCTTGAAAGTCAGGTATTTAGGAGGCCCAGGTTGAATTCGACCCTCAAGAGCTTGCTGTTCTGGATGGTCCTCATTGTTGTGGGGGTCCTGATCTGGAATTTCTCGACCACTTTCCAGCGCAGCGAGAGCCCAATGGCCTTCTCGACGTTTCTCCAGCGCGTGGAGAAAGGGGAGGTCCAGAGCGTCACGATCACCGGTAGCGAGATTACCGGCGTCCTGACGACGTCGCTCGGCGGCGACGGCAATACCAAGTTCCGGACCTACGCACCGACACAGTACGAAGGGCTCGCGAACAAGCTCGAGGATCGGCACGTGGCCATCACCGCCAAGCCCGAGACGACCAGTCCGTGGGCGACACTGCTGTATTCCTGGGCGCCCATCCTGCTGATGATCGGCTTCTGGCTCTTCATCATGCGGCAGATGCAGAGCGGGGGGAATAAGGCGCTGTCGTTCGGCAAGAGCCGCGCGAAGCTGTCCTCCAGCTCGCAGAAGAAAGTCACGTTCAAGGATGTTTCCGGCGTTGACGAGGCGAAGGAAGAGCTCCAGGAAATCATCGAATTCCTGAAGGAACCGCAGAAATTCCAGAAGCTCGGCGGCCGCATTCCCAAGGGGGTCCTCCTCATGGGCTCGCCGGGCACCGGCAAGACGCTACTCGCGCGCGCCGTCGCCGGCGAAGCGAACGTCCCGTTCTTCTCGATCAGCGGTTCGGACTTCGTCGAGATGTTCGTCGGCGTCGGCGCATCGCGCGTGCGCGACCTGTTCGAACAGGGCAAGAAGAACGCGCCGTGCATCGTGTTCATCGATGAAATCGACGCGGTCGGTCGTCATCGCGGCGCCGGTCTGGGCGGCGGCCACGACGAGCGCGAGCAAACGCTCAACCAGCTGCTCGTCGAGATGGACGGCTTCGAGTCGAACGAAGGCGTCATCCTCGTCGCGGCCACCAACCGTCCCGACGTGCTCGACCCGGCGCTGCTCCGCCCGGGCCGTTTCGATCGCCGCATCGTCGTCAATCGTCCGGACGTGAAGGGACGCGAAGGCATTCTCGGCGTCCACACGAAGAAGATCCCGATGTCCGACGATGTGGATGTGGCCGTGCTGGCGCGTGGCAGCTCTGGCTTCTCGGGCGCGGATCTCGCGAACCTCGTGAACGAGGCGGCGCTCAACGCCGCGCGCTACAACCAGAAAGTCGTTCGCATGCTCGACTTCGAGTTCGCGAAGGACAAGGTGCTCATGGGTGCCGAGCGGCGCTCGATGATCATCAGCGAAGGCGAGAAGCGGATCACCGCGATCCACGAGGCGGGTCACGCCCTGCTCGCCGTACTGTTGCCGCATGCCGATCCGATCCACAAGGTGACGATCATCCCGCGCGGCATGGCGCTCGGACTGACCCAGCAGCTCCCGATCGACGAGAAGCACAACTACTCGCGCGAGTACCTCGAGGATCAGATTGCCATCCTGCTGGGCGGCCGCATTGCCGAAGAAATCACGGTGGGCAGCATCACGACCGGCGCGGGCAACGATCTCGAGCGCGCGACCGACCTGGCGCGCCGCATGGTCTGCGAGTGGGGCATGAGCGTTGCCATGGGCCCGCTGACCTTCGGCAAGAAGGAAGAGCAGATCTTCCTCGGCCGCGAAATCTCGCAGCACCAGGATTACAGCGAGGACACGGCGCTCCGCATCGACCAGGAGGTCAAGCGCTTCGTCAGCGACAACTACACGCGCGCGCAGAACGTGATGCTCGAGCACAAGCAGAAGATCCTCGACATGGCCGAGGCGCTGCTGACCCGCGAGACGCTCGACGCCGACCAGGTGCAGCGGATTGCGGCCGGCATCGCGCTCGACGAGTACGTGCCGCCCGCCACGGGCGCTCCGCCCGTTGCCCAGCGCGAGCCGAAGGTGGCGAAGGAGCGGCCGGCCATCGTGTCGCCGATTCCGCCGAGGCCTGTGACGCAGGAGTAGGCTGTAGGCCAAAGGTCACAGGTCATCGGTCAAAGACAGGT
>DASPXV010000107.1:0-18250 GCA_035637115.1 Vicinamibacterales bacterium | reverse complement strand
CAACACGTGCTCCTCCGCGAAGACGTTGTAGTGCATCCGCTCCATTTCCCTGGAATAAATGCGGCCGTGATCCGCATTCGGATACAGCTGCAGGAGGAGAGATGTTGGCTGGTACTTCGCGGAGTAATTGAGATACGCCATCCAGGATTTCCGTGAGTACCATTTTGGCGCGATCGCCCAGGCATCCACCGCAGCGTAAAGGTAACCGGCAAGGAGAAACACGGTCAGGGCTGTGGTCATGCGCCGCGCGACGTGCCATGAATCGCGGCGGGCGACGACGCACCAGTAGATGCCGACGGGAGCGAGCACGGAAATGCCGGTGTAGCGCGACTCCATCGCCTGGCGCACACCGAATCCCGCGCGGTTGAGCGTGATCATCATGATCGAGATCACGACAGTCACGATCAGCCAGGCGCCGAGCGGCGGGCGCACGCGCCGTCGCCACCAGTCGTCCAGCACCATCAGCAGGCACCACGCGTCGAGCGCGAGCAGAATGCCGCCAACGAGCGCCGCGGCATAACGATGCGGCGCGAGGCAGCTGCCATTGGTGGCCAGGAAATGCGCCAGGGCCTTGAGCGGATGATGGAAAACGAAGTCCGGGCCCGAGTGATTGCCGGGATCGATGTAGCCGTGAAAGTAGAAGGCCAGTGTGAGCGCGCCGGCCAGCGCCCATATTCCGACCTGTGTCAGAACACGCCGGCGGTCCGTGCCGGTTCGCCACTCGCTCGCGATAATGACTGCGCCGAGCGGCCAGATCAGGAGACCGTTCGAGATCGAAAACGAGCTCACGAGTCCGCAGAAGATGGCCGCGGCCAGCCCCGGCGACGATCGCGCGTAAATAAGGAAATACAACGCGCCGGCGAATCCCACGATCGAGCAGTAGTGGGGAAAGCCGTCGCCGAGCAGCGCTTCATACGAACGCGGACTGGTCAGCAGCCACGCGGCAGGCGCAAACCAGAGAAGGGCGCGCGTGACCGAATCGCGCTCGCGGATGTCGCGGCGGAACGCGGCGAAGAGGATCACCGCCGTCGCGCACACGAGCGCCCAGTGCATCACCGCCTCGGGGCGATTGTTCCATCGCGTCAACAGTCCCAATCCGAGCGTCATGAGCCGCGCCACGGCCTTGCGGTGCTCGTTGTGCTGACGGAAGAGATACTCGAACGTGAAATTGTGCTGGTCCCACCGGTAAAAAATTTCTGCCGAGCTGAGATGGTCCCATTCCGCACCGTTGACCGCGTAGACGATGACGTACCAAAGCAGAAGCAGGGCCGGCGTCAGAACGATCGTCCACGCGAGTGCCCGCGTACGAATGCGGTCCTCGGCGGCAGAATTGTCGGGAAGCAACGGCGCCATTATAGGAGCGAGGCTTCATAATACGGTATCCATGGTTGTGTCCCGCAGGTGCTCTTCACGCGTCGCGGCCGCGTGCATCGCGTTCGCGCTTATCGTTGCAACCTCACCCCGCCCGCGCGCGGAGGCCGTGCCTCCGATCGATAAGCGGATCACCTACATCCTGCCGCAATGGCTGGAGTTTCTTTCGGCGACCGACGTGCCGCAGCAGGCGGCGCGGCTGCGCACCACTCGGTGAAGGGCGGCGGGTGCGTGTGGGCTTCAGACCTATATCAACGTCGCGATGGAGTGGTGAGCGGAGAAGTGGCCGTCACCGGCTGGGCCGTCGATGACATCGGCAGCCGGCTTTTCACCGTCGCGAACCCATAGCAGACAACTGTTCGGCTTGACTGGTCCGGGCTCAGCGGCGACAATCTAGCCTCGCTCCCTAGCCAGGCAAGCTCTTTTTCTTCACGGACTTCAATGCGTTTGCTGAGAATTCTCACGCCCATGGCGTGCGTCGTCGCGTTTGTCTCGATCGCGCCGGCGCCGTTCGCCGCGTTCGGTGGTGTCGTCGAACGCATGGTCCACCGGACGGCAGGCGAAGAGAACATCTTCTGCCGCCTGTACCTGGATCGACATGACAAGTTCACGCGCGTCGTCTCTGAGCCGCGTCCTGCGATGACGATGACGGGCACGGAAGCAGCGAACGTAGTGCTGTCGGATATCACGGTGAATTACACCGGCTTCACGGGGACCGATGGCACGGCGGCGCTGGCGGCGTTCCAGGCGGCGGTCGATATCTGGAAGACGCAAGTCGCCTCGACTGTTCCCATCGTTGTTGATGCGGAGTTCAAAGATCTCGGAGCTACCGGCCTTCTTGGTTCCGCGGGTTCAGGTGCGACGGCCGACTACCCGGGCACGCCGCGCGCCGACACGTTCTATCCGTTTCCACTCGCGAACAAGATCACCGGGACCGACATTGGCGCGCAGTTCTTCGGCGCAGGCGCCTCGAACATCGGCGCGGCTTTCAACAGCAACGCGTCGATCGCCTGGTACTTCGGGACGGACGGCCTGGTGCCGGCGGGAAAGGTCGACTTCGAAACCGTCGTGCTGCACGAGCTCGGCCATGGCCTCGGTTTCTTCGGTCAGGCTGGCCTCACGAGCTTCAACAACGAAGGAAGTATCGGATCAGGAGGCACGCCGTACATCTACGACACGTTCGTGGTTGACGCATTGACCGGGGGCAATTCGCTGCTCAACACCAGCGTGTATCCCAACCCGTCCACCGCTCTCGGCGCCGCGCTCACCAGCAATAATCTGTACTGGGATGGTTCGAACGCGAAAAGCACCAACGGCGGCGTACGTCCCAAGCTTTACGCGCCTGCGACGTTCTTGAGCGGATCGACGTTCTCGCACGTCGACGAGACTACCTATCCGGCCGGAAACATCAACTCGCTGATGACGCCGAGCATCAACACTGCCGAGGCCATCCACACTCCCGGTCCGATCATGCTCGGCATGTTCGCCGACATGGGATGGGGCAGCAACACGGGCGCGAGCTGCAGCTTCGGCCTCGATAGCACTAGCGCCACCGTGCCGGCCGCTGGTGTGAGCGGCACCAGCGCCCTGAGCGTCACAGTGAGCGCGGCAGCAGGGTGCGCGTGGACGGCGAGCACGAGTTCCGGATTCTTGACCATTACCTCCGGCGCGAGCGGCACCAGCAGCGGTGTGGTGCGAATCACGGTCGCGGCGAATTCGAGCTCCGCGAGGACCGGCGTCGTCACGATTGCCGGCATCATTTACACCGTGACGCAGCTTGGGACCGGCCCGACGATGGCGCTCGATCGCACATCGCTGGCCTTCAGCGGTGTCACCAATGGCATCGCGTTCACGTCGCAGACGGGAACGCAGGCGGTGCGCCTGACCCAGAGTGGAACCGGCACCGTCACCTGGACGGCAATGTCGAACGCGACGTGGCTGCGCATCGCCGCGGGTTCCGGCACAGCGGACACGCAGGTATCCGGTTCCGGATCCGCGACGCTGAATGTTTCCGTTCAGTTCGTGCCGGGTCTGCAGGCATCGCAGACCGGATCGATCACGCTGGCGTTCACAGGGGCAGGCAATTTCGCCGGTCCGATCACCATCACGCTCAGCACCTTCGGGTTGGGTGCCGCGTCCCAGCCGTTCGGGCAGTTCGAGACACCGGCGAACGGCACGACCGGCATCGCGGGCTCGGTGGCGGTCACCGGCTGGGCGCTCGATGACGTCGCCGTGTCGCGCGTCCGCATCCTCCGCAATCCTGTTGCGGGCGAGGGTTCGGCGCTCATCTACATTGGCGACGGGACGTTCATCGACGGT
Organism: Vicinamibacterales bacterium; assembly: GCA_035637115.1. GTDB lineage: Bacteria > Acidobacteriota > Vicinamibacteria > Vicinamibacterales > 2-12-FULL-66-21 > JAICSD01. The sequence goes on along the minus strand of DASPXV010000107.1, from coordinate 14,560 downwards.
GCACGTCCAGACGTGCAGGGCACATATCCCTCGTATCCGCGGAGCACGCGCGCGGGATGGGGATACCTGATGCTGACCAACTTCCTGCCGAACGGCGGCAACGGGACGTTCACACTGTATGCGTACGCGGATGACGCGGACGGCCACAGTGCCCTGCTCGGCACGAAGGTGATCACCTGCGACAACTTCAATTCGATCGCCCCGTTCGGCGCGATCGACACGCCCCTGCAGGGGCAGACCGTCAGCGGCGCGATCATCAACTTCGGCTGGGTCCTCTCGCCGGGGACGCGCCGCGCGGATCCGCCGGGCGGCGGAGTCGTCAACGTGTTCGTCGACGGCGCCATCGTCGGCAGCCCGTCGGGTTGGGCCGCGCGCAGCGATATCACCACGCTGTTCCCGGTGGCACAGTACTCAGGCACGAATACCGCCGTCGGTAATTACGGCCTCGATACGACGACGCTCACCAACGGCGTGCATACAATCTTCTGGGTTGTGACGGCGACGTCCGGCGGAACATCGGGCGTTGGCAGCCGATTCTTCACCGTCTCGAATGGCAGCCTGACGCTGGATCCTTCGTCGGCTACGGCGAACCGAATCAGCAACGTGATCGCTTCGCGTCCGACGCTCGACCTGCCGAAGGCCGCGGCGCTGCGCATCGACGGACCGCGGACACTGACGGCCGAAGTGGACGCCACGCCGCCGGATTTGACGACCATTTACGGGCGCCGCGGATTCGATCTCGACGCGCCGCTCGTCGCGTACGGCGCCGCCGGCGGTCGGATCACCGTGCAGGGCGAAGAGCTCGACCGCATCGAACTTCTCCTGTCGTCCGGCGGCCGGCATCGATACTCGGGCTACCTGCGGACCGTCGACGGCGTGCGGCCGCTTCCCGTGGGATCCGCCCTCGACCCGGTGACCGGCGCATTCACGTGGGGCGCCGGTCCGGGCTTCGTCGGCAACTACGATCTCGCGTTCGTCCGCTGGAGCGGCGGTCGCGCCGTCGCGCGCCAGGACGTCCGCGTCGTCCTCAACCCGAAGGGCAGCAACCGGCTCGGCCCGCAGGTCGTAATCGACGTGCCCGGTGCTGCGCAGCAGGGGCAGGCGACGGTTGTCGGGAGCTCGTTCTTCCTCTCAGGCTGGGCGCTCGATCTGGATTCGACGGTCGATGAGGCCGTGGACACCGTGCACGTCTGGGCCTATCCGGTGAACGCGGCGGGTGGATACGGGCAGCCGACGTTCCTGGGTCCGGCGGTGTTCGGCGGCGCGCGCCCCGACGTCGCGGCCGTCTACGGAGCTCGCTTCGAGAACAGCGGATACGGAATGATCGTCAAGGACCTGCCGCCTGGAACCTACGACCTCGCGGTCTTCGCGTACTCGACGATCAGGGGTGGGTTCGTGCCCGCGAAGACTGTCCGAGTGACAGTTCGATAAAGCGAATGGACTGGGGACGCGGGACGCGGTCCTCAGTCGTGCGAGAGGTTTCTGAAGACGAGGACGCAGAGAGCGGCCACGGCGGTGTAGGTTGCGACTTGCATGAGAATGTTCATGTGACGTCCCCGTGTATCGGCGCTATCTCTTCAGACCTGCAGAGACGGCGGAAGGTTTAACTCCTGGAGCCCGCTCCCCGCATCACCGTCATCGTTCTCAATTTCGACGGCCGCCGCTGGCTGCCGGCCTGCCTTGACGCTCTTAAATCTCAAACCGGAGCGCCGCCATTTGAGACGCTCGTTGTCGACAATGGTTCCATCGATGATTCGATCGCGTTTCTGAGAACGGCCTACCCGCATGTGCGCGCTATTGACACAGGGACGAATCTCGGATTTGCCGGGGGGAATAACTTCGGCGCGCGGCATGCGCGCGGAGAATGGATCGCGTTCCTGAACAACGATACGGTCGCTGACGAACGCTGGCTGAGCCGTTTGTGGACGGCACAGCAGGCGCACACCGACTGCGCGCTCATCACGTCGCAGCTGGTGTTTCTTGATGACCCGTCGATCGTTGACAGCGCGGGCGACGGCTACTTGCGCGCAGGTGGCGCCTTCAAGCACGGCCATGGCGCCGACAGCGCATCATTCTCTCAATCGCGCGAGGTGTTTGGCGCCTGCGGGGGTGCGTTCATGATTCGCCGCGACGTGTTCAACGCGCTTGGCGGCTTCGACGAGCGATTCTTCATGGTTTACGAAGACGTGGACCTGTCGTACCGCGCGCGGTTGAACGGTCTGCGGGTGTTTTATGCGGCGGATGCGGTCGTGCGTCACGCGGGGAGCGGCTCGCTGGGCACGATCACTCCCGCGGCCGTTTATTACGGCCAGCGAAACCTGGAATGGACGTGGATCAAGAATTCGCCGCGCACGTTGCTGCTCTCCACGGCGTTGTCACATGCGATGTATTCGATCGCAGGTGTCCTGCACTACGTGAACCTGGGACTCGGCGGACCGGCGCTGCATGGAAAGTTGGACGCATTGAGATCGCTGCGTGCCGTGCTCGCCGATCGCCGCCGCGTGCAGGCGACGCGCGTCGCGCCTGCCGCAGAGCTCGAGCGATGGATGGAGCCGCGCTGGCTCGCCGCCAAGCGGCGCGAGAAAACCTTTATTTCTTCGCGCCGACGTTGATTCGCAACCCCGTCGCGCACCTACTTGAGCGGCTGCACTTTCGTAATCCACATTGTCATCTGGTCGTCGCCGAGAAGCCGCAATTCAAATCGCGCGTATCTTGCGCTCGTTCTCTCCGTTGACGACGGGACGGTGAGGTCATTCCAGCGGTGCGGCGCAAGCGGCACGACGTCCGCGACGCGCCCATTCAGACGGAGCTCCACCCGAGTCGGCCTGTCTGTCTGGGGATTGACGCTGACCTTGAATGCGCCCGTCGGGACAAAGAGTGTCGCGTGTCCGGAGCCCGCGCGGTATCGGATGCCGTCCGGCGATGTCTGCCACGCGGACAGGCCGATGCCGACGTGCTCGAGGTCCGCGTCGTTTTTTGCGATGCGCATCTGCAAGGGCACCGAGCAGATGAGCGCGGCGCCAATCGCCACGGCGATCCAGCGGCGCGCCGGAGCTGCAGCAGCTTCAGGTGCGGTCCATGTCGCGCCGACGGCCGTGCCGAGCAGAACCCAGAAGGCGTAGCCGGCCTCCGGGACCAGCAACGGATGTCCGGCAAGCCACGTGAGCACGAATGCCACGACGGCGGAGAGCGTGAGCAGATGAAATGGATCCCGCGGCGCGCGGCGCGCGACCGCGATCAGCGACGCGGCCACGAGCCAGACGAACACGACGCCGCCGGTAAGACCGAGCTCCGCGGCGATCTGCAGGAAGTTGTTGTGGGCGTTCTCGTGCATCGCGACCGGGAATTTCTCGAACAGCTCCGGCGCGCTGAACTCGCCCGAGCGCTGGTAGAACTGTCCGAGGCCGATACCGAATGCGGGACGCGTCGCGATCATCCGCCCGGCCGTTTCAGCCATGCCGAGCCGCACGTCCGCCGCAACGAACGACGAATGCTGGTTGCCGCGTTTCGGGGCGATGAACACAATCACCGCGACGAGGACCAGCGCTCCGAGCGTCAGTGCCACCGGCGCGAATGCGCGGTGGCGCGCCAGGCTTGCCCAGGCGACCGCGCCGGTGACGCCCAATACCACTGCGACGTACGCGGTCCGGCTGCCGGTCAGCCACAGCGCGGCGCCGGCGAGCACCATCACCGCCACGGCCGTTACGCTCACGCGCCGGCGATGCGACTTGCTGAAGGGCAGCGCCAGCCCCGCTGCCACGAGTGTCGTCATCGCGAAATACGAACCTGCGGCGTTGAAGTCGGGATAGTGCGCGTTCCAACGCACGGTGCGAGCCAGCGTTACGAGAGCCGCCCAGAAGCTCGCCGCCTGCCACGCGGAGTTCAGCAGGCTGCCGATGTTGATCGCACCCGCGACTGCGGCGCCCGTGGCCGTTGCGGCCGCGATCCGGCGCAGCATCTGCGGTCGGCCCGCCGCCAGGCGTGAGGCGAGCGCGAAGAGCGCGATGCCTTCCAGAAGCAGCAGGCCTGTGTGCAGCGCGGGAAACCCGCGCACGTCGACGAAGTATTGACGGAAGATCTGTTTGGTCAGTGCGTCGGCGAAGGCCGGACCGAGACGCAGCCAGAGCACGGCAAGGCCGGCGAACATCGATCCGGTCACGATCACCGCGAAGAGCATCGCGGGGACCGCGACAGGGAAGGGGACGCGACGGGCCGGCGTGCGCGCCGCGTCGACGGCAAGCGCCGCGATGCCCGCGCAGGTGAATGCCTCCGCCCATGGCACGATCGAGTTCCACAACCGCGACATCAGGAACCAGGCGAGGGGCAGCAGGATCGCCAGCAGCTCGATGCCGGCGGTCGCATGGATCACGCAGACTGCAGCGAGAGCTGCGAGAACGGCCAGCGCGCCGGCGCCCGCATGATCGACGTGGACGATTGAGGATAGAACGAAGGCGAAGAATCCCGCGACGAGGATCCAGCCCGCGCGCGCGAGGGCGGTCATCGCCTGCCGACGATGGCGTAGTCGAGGAAGGTGAACATCCGCGCGTTCAGCTTCTCGACGTTCGCATTGAACGTCTCCGTGAAATCCGCCGTGGGCGAGTCCGGATCCGCGGCGACCGGCTGCAGCTTGTCCTGCTGCGCGACGGGGGAGCGGAACTCGATCCGCGCCGCGGAGAACCCGCTGGCGAGCACGAGGTAGCGCAGCGTCTCCGGGTGCAGCGGCCAGACGTGCGTGATGTCCCGGATGAAACTATCGAAGAATGCCGTCCAGCACGCCGGGTTCAGCGTTTCGAGCACGATCGGTGCGCCGGGCCGGAGCTTGTGGAATGCGACATCCAGAAATCGCAGGAGATATCCGGGCTGCAGATGCTCGACGACCTGCGCGGCGAACAACCCGCCGAGCGCGCCATCGGGAAGACCTGCCAGGTACGTCACGACGTCTGACTCCGCTACGTCGAGTCCGCGGGCGCGGCAAACCTCGACCATCTCGTGATTGAGATCGAGTCCGCGGGCGGTGACGCCGCGTGCCTTCAATAGATCCAGGAACTCGCCGCGGCCGCAGCCGACGTCGAGTACGTCCGAGGCGCCGTCGAACATCGACAGGTAACTCTCGAGCCGAGCGCGGATGGTCTCCTGCGAGCCGCGGAACTGGTCCTCGAAGCCGACGTACTTGTAGGCCTCGAGCGCGGGGGCGAACGCTTCGCCAGGGCCCGACTTGTCCGCCGTAGCCCTGACGGAGGTCGGAGGTTGGAGGTCGGAGGGCGGGGGTCGGAGGTCGGAGGTCGGAGGTCGTACGAGACGCTCCAGTTCCCGCTTGACGGTCAGCGCGGCCTGCTGCGAGATGCCGATCAGCGTGCGCAGCTCATCGTGCGCTCCCGTGAGCTGCGAGACGCGCGCCTCGAAGCGCTGCTCGCGTGCGATCAGCGACTCCCACCGCTTCGCCAGATCGCCGGCCAGGCCGTTGAGCGCGCCGTTCACGACGAGCGCCTGGCCTTCCGCGCGGCGGCCGGTCGTATCCACGTACGGCGTGATCTGCTGCAGGAACGTCAGCAGCCGCGAGTGGAACGCGAGCAGGTCCGCGACCTGGTCGCGCATCAGCGGCACGATCGATTCGATCGCGCGCTGCGCTTCGCGGTGGGCGGCGACGTTGCGATTGAGGTGATCGACGAGCAGCGAGTTGAAGGTCTTCTGCTTCTGCAGCGGCGGCCCGACGATGCGCCAGATGAAGGCGCCGAGGCGGCCCTTCAGCCCACCGCCGCCCGGGGCGGCGGCGCCGATGTCCCACGCCTGGTTCAGCGGCGTGACCTGGTGCTCGTCGTATGCAGGCGGCGGATCCGGAAAATCGGGGAGTCGCAGCAGAGCGCGGTCGAGCGCCGTGAGCGCGTCGTTATAGCGCCGGTCCGCCTCGTCGCGCTCCTGCTTCAGCCGCAGCAGCGTCGCTTCCAGCGGCTCGTGTTCGCGCACGCTCATCGGGCCGCGATCAGTCCTTCCAGCGGGCTGCTCGCAGACGCGTAGGATTTGCGCGGGATGCGACCGGCACGGAAGGCGAGGCGGCCGGCTTCGACCCCGAGGCGCATCGCGTGCGCCATCGAGACCGGATCCTGTGCGAGCGCGATCGCGGTGTTCATGAGGACGGCGTCCGCTCCGAGCTCCATGGCGAACGTCGCGTCGGACGCGGTGCCGACGCCGGCGTCCACGATCACCGGTACGTGCGCCTGCTCCTTGATAATCCGGATGTTGTTCGGATTCTGGACCCCGAGTCCGGAGCCGATCGGCGCACCGAGCGGCATCACCGCAGCCGCGCCGGCGTCTTCCAGCTTCCGGCAGATCACCGGGTCGTCGTTCGTGTAGGGGAGGACGACGAACCCTTCCTTGACGAGCACGCGCGTCGCCTCGAGCAGCGCTTCGTTGTCCGGGAAGAGCGTCTTCTCGTCGCCAATCACTTCCAGCTTCACCCAGTGCGAGAGCCCGACCTCCCGTCCCAGCCGCGCCGTCCGAATCGCGTCCTCGGCGGTGTAGCACGCCGCGGTGTTCGGCAGCAGGAAGTAACGCTTCGGGTCGATGTAGTCGAGCAGCGATTCCTTCGTGCGGTCGGAAATGTTGACGCGGCGCACCGCGACGGTCACCACTTCCGCGCCCGACGCGTCGTGCGCCGCCTGCATGACTTTGGGGGTCGGATATTTGCCGGTACCGATGAGGAGCCGCGACGAGAACTCGCGGCCCGCGATGACGAAACGATCCATATCAGCAGATTACCCGATTCCTGCGCAGCCGGCTCATTCCTGCCGTACGACCAGCGAGCGAACGCTGAGCCCGAGGAAGCTGTACGGCGCCGCGATGCCCGGGTTCGACGGTGCTGTTGGATTGAGGAAGCGAAGCTCGATATCGAGCTCGCCATGGCCGCCCAGCACCGACGCGGGGATTCGCGCCCGTTGAGCGGTGGTCGATGGCGCTGAGGAAAAGATCCACTGATCGACTTTCTGGCGATTGACGACGACATCGACATCCAGTTGCTGATGCTGGCGTTCCAGAAAAGGCACCGCGTCGACTTCGAGAATCAGAGACCGGGCGGCGCCCAGCGGCGCGGCCAACCCCAGTCGCAGCATCGCGAGCGGGCCGTCGGTCCACGTGCCCGTCGCGGACCGTTCTCCCCAACCGAATGTCAGGTATTGGCGGATCCTTGCGTCTTTCGTTGTGAAATCGAGCGCGTCGCCCAGGACGTAGGCGGGGGCCTTCAGTGGTGGCGGTTCTGCGGGCACGGCGTCGGAAGACGCAGCTGGCGTGCACAGGTTGAACCCGTCGGCCACCTGGCAGCGGTGCGATCGCATCCCGGTCAGATTCCAGACCGTCCGTACCGCGTCGGTCACAACGTACGCCGATCTGTCGTCCAGCGTGCCATCGAGCTGCGTCCGGAGAAGGTCGACGCAATGCGCGTAGAGTTCCGAATTGGTGTACCGGGCGGCGTAGTAGCTGTTCAGGCGCATGCGCTCCGCGGCGGCAAACTTTCCGAACCACACGTAGCTGTACAGTCCGCCAACCGCGGTGTCCGGACCACATTGGAAGGGCGGTATCAAAATGAGGTTGTCGTACTTCCGCCCCAGTTCCTGCCAGGCCGCTGATTTCAGCGGGCTCTCGAAACGGTTCCGGTACAAGACGCGGACCTTCGTTCGCAGCGGTGTCAAATCCGCGAGCTGCACCGCCAGCGCCGCAGCCAGGATCACGACGCGGTATCTCGGCTTCCACACCCAGAAGGTCAGCGAGAGCACGGCGGCGTAGATTAAGTAGTACGCGGGCCAGAACAAGCGACCTGAGGCGCGCAGACCCTCGAGGACGGGTGCAATCGCCGACGGCAGCTTGATGGTGAACAGCGTCCACGAACCGAACGTTACCGATGCGGATGCCGCGAGCGCGGTGCAGAGAAGTGCGAGGACCACAAGCGGAACCAACCGGCGTTCTGTCAACCAGAGTACCGACCGCGGCTGCCTGGCGACACTGACGACGAGCAGCGCAATCATCCCCAGTCCCAGGTAGTTGTAGCCCTCGTACTGCTGGGCGTAAGTCAACGGCAGCTCGGGGAGCAGGATCGATCCATTCGCCATCGGGTTGACGAGTGAATTGAGATTGAACGAGAAGATGCCATAGCCTGGGCCCCAATACGTGGCGGCGTCCCGCGCGACCAGCACGCCGAGCGACGCCGAACTCGCGAGGAGGACGCCCACCGTGATTGCGAGCAGGTACATCGTCCGAACCCATCCGCAACGGTGTTCAAGCCGCAGGCGTGCAACGCCCGTGAGGGCGACGAGAAAGCACATCGCCGCGATGTAGGGAGTGGTGGCGGCCGCGACGGCGAGAAGAATCCAGAACCGACCGAGCCAGCGCACAGGCCGCTCGGCAGGATCCCGGAAGTAGCTGTCGAGCATCGCAAGGACGAGCCAATGGCTCAAAAGCGCCGTGTGCCCAGACGCGCGGTAGGTAAGTGGCGCGGACAGAAGAAAGAACACTCCGCCAACCACGCTGAAGGCCCGGTAAGACCGGAACAACCGCCGGCACAGGCTGAAGCCGAAGTAGGCCTGCAGCACGAAGCAGAGAGCCGCGTACGGCCCGAGATACTGAAACGGTTCGGACAGGATCGGACTCAGCGGGCGCAGCAGAACGGCCACGAGTGGAATTGCGTCGAGCAGCGCAATCGACGTCCCGACGGGATAGCCGACACGATCGGTCCACGGCAGCGGAAAGTTCAGGTGGTGATCGTGCCGATACAACGCCCAGCCGGAGTAGTACGTGGCGTTGTCCCCGAATATCCAGGTGAGGTCCGTTGGATGGAGGGGACCCCATCCGATGAGGGCGACCGTATTGGCCAGGCCCAATCCAAACGCCAGCGCGATCAGGCCGACCCGCTCTGACCGGATCCGCGAGATGACCCGATTACCCGATTTCCAAATTTCCAAATTTCCACATTTCCTGATTCACTTAGCCGCCGCCGACGAAGTTGACGATTTCTATCTGGTCGCCGTTTTCGACCGGCGTCGAGGCATAGACGTCCTGTTTGACGACGACGAAATTGCGTTCGACCGCGACGCGGCGCGGATCGATGTCGAGCTGTGCGAGGAGCGACGCGATCGTCGCGGGCCCTTCGATTGTGCGCGGCTCGCCATTCAGCGTGATGCTCACCACCGGGTCTCGACCTCGAACGCGCCGAGCACCGCGCGCAGCGTGCGGTCGCCGGAATCACGCATGTGCGGTGGCAGCGTGACCTGGGGATCCGGGCGCGCGGCCGCGAGCGCGATGACACGTTCGTAGTCGTTGACCATCGCGTCCAGCGTGTGCTCGCACTCCCAGTACTCCCGCCCCGCGCGCCCGAGCGTCTCGCGCAGCGCCGCATCGCTCGCCAGTCGCCGCATCGCCAGCCGCAGGGAGTGGTCCTCGTCGAGGATGTCGAGCGCTGCGCAGACAGGAGGCTGCAGGATGGAGCTTCGACCTGCAACTTCCCGGACTTGCCACGTCCTCGGATCCAGCGACGGCACGTCGCCCAGATGGACGAGATCGAGAATGACGGTCGGAACGCCGGCGGCCAGGGCGCGGAGCCATGGGCCCGACATTTCCCGCGCGGTGGGCCAGCGGAGGTTCAGGCTGACGTCGCTGGCGGCGAAGTGATCGGTGAGGTCCGCATCCGACTCGATGTAGCCGGCAATCGTGACGCGATCCTCGAGCCCGCGCGCCGTAATGTCGGCACGCACGTCGTAGTGCGCCGCGGTCGCGCCGGCGAGCAGCAGGTGCGCCGACGGCGCGTACGGCAGGATCGCGCGCAGCGCGGCAAGCACCTGCGGGACGCGCTTCTCCGGCGTGATCCCACCCGCGAGTACGAACAGCAGCGCATCCGACGCGATCCCGTACTGCGCGCGAATGCGCCGCCGCGCCTCGGCCGCGCGTTGCGGTGTCACCCTCTCGCCATGACCCAGCCGAATCGCGGCACTGCGATCCGAGATTTCCAAATTTCCAAATTTCCAGATTTCCAAATTCCGCCTGGTCTGCTCCCCATGAACTGCTGTCAACCGCGCGGTTTCCACAAGCGATCGCACCATCGGCCATTCGTAATACAGCTGGCTGTCGAACCCGGCAACACCGAGCTCGGCTGCGTCCGGCGATACGTCTGGATGGTTCCAGCGGAACTCGGCGCGGTAGTCGGCCGCGCGTTGCTCGCGCAACAGGAACGCGGCGCGCGCGTGGTGCAGGTGCGTATCGTGCAGTACCACGAGTCCGGGATACCTCAGCGCGTACGCCCACTCATAATCGTGATGCGACGAATTTCCGAACTGGTAGACGACGAGATCATAGGGGTGCTGCCGATGACGCCACACGAAGTCGTGCGCCGACTCGGCGGGGTACGGATCGATGGTGTAACCGCGCGAGCGCAGCGTCTCCACCAGCTCGGCGCTGACCGCGGAAATGCCCGTGCGCACGGGCGGAAACGGGCTGAACCATGCAAGCCTACGCACCTCGCGCCTCCTGCCTCGCACGCCGTTCATCTGAAAACGATTGTGATAGCATTCGATGGTTGATCGATTGAGAAAAGATTCACAAGCGCCCTGCGCGAGAGTCTGAAGCGAAATGCTGCACGGCTGGCTTCCTATCCTTATTATGATCGGCCTCGGCGTCGGGTTCGCCGTGTTCAACATTGGACTCGGCAACCTCGTTGGCCCGAAGCGTCCGACCCCCGAGAAGCTCGCCCCCTACGAGTGCGGCATGCCCCCTGTCGGCGATGCCCGCGAGCGCCACCCGGTGAAGTTCTACCTGGTCGCGATGATCTTTCTCCTCTTCGACATCGAAATCGCGTTCCTCTACCCGTGGGCGCTCGCCGTACGCGAGCTGCGGTGGACCGGCTTCATGCAGTTGATCGTGTTCCTCCTGATCCTGCTCACCGGCTACATCTACGTGTGGCGCAAGGGCGTCTTCAACTGGGGTCGCGAAGATCGACGGTAAGGCCCGTCATGACACATGTCTGAGATCGAGATTCCCATTCTGACGACGACCGTCACGAAGATGGTGCAGTGGGCGCGCCGATCGTCGATCTGGCCGGTGACGTTCGGGCTCGCGTGCTGCGCGATCGAGATGATGGTGATGAGCACGTCGCGCTACGACATCGCGCGCTTCGGCGCCGAAGTGTTCCGCGGCTCGCCGCGCCAGTCGGATTTGATGATCGTCGCCGGCCGTCTCTCCCGGAAGATGGCGCCGGTACTCCGCCGCATCTACGACCAGATGCCTGAACCGAAGTACGTCATTTCGATGGGCGCGTGCGCGTCGATTGGCGGCGTGTTCGACAACTATGCGCTCGTGCAGGGCGTGGATCAGATCGTGCCGGTCGACGTGTTCGTCCCCGGCTGCCCGCCACGCCCCGAGTCGCTCATCTACGGCATCGTCCAGCTCCAGCGCAAGATCGACCAGCAGAAGCTGTACGAGCTCTCGAGCGAGACGTCGCGCACGCCGAAGCCGCTCATTATTAATGGATAGCCAGCAGATCGTTGACGCGCTGCGCGGCTCGGTGCCCGACGGCGCGGTAGAAGTTGCGCCCGCCGCCGACGGCATGCCCGCGATTTACGTCGCACTGGAGCACGCCGTGCCCGTGTGCACGGCGCTGCGCGATCTGCCGTCGCTGAGTTTCGGGTTTGCTCCCGACATCACCGCGGTCGACTACATGCCGCGCGAGCCGCGGTTCGAGGTCATGGTGCACCTCGTGTCACTCGGTGTCGCCGGTTTTGGCGACACGCCGAAGCGTCTCCGTGTGAAATTCAAGGTCTCCGGCAGCCACCCGCACATGCCCACGCTGTCGGGCGTGTGGAAGGCCATGAACTGGGGAGAGCGCGAGGTCTACGACCTGTTCGGGATCCATTTCGACGGCCACCCGGATCTGCGGCGCATCCTGATGCCCGAGGACTGGGAAGGATACCCGGCGCGGAAGGATTACCCCGTGCAGATCAAGATGACGCCGAAGATGTACGAGCCGATGCAGCTGACGGCGGAACAGTTCGCCGCGAACCTGCAGGCCGATCGCGATCGGGCGCGGCAGGATTAGCGGGATGGCAGGCTCCATCAGTCGCGACGAGGCCGTTGCTATCACGGATGGAGTCTTCGCCGGCGCGATCGCGCTTCACGAGCGCGTTCGGAGCCACCTGGGGCCAACCATCGTGGCCGCTCTTGCGATGAGAGATGCCATTACTCGCGGAGGGCGAATCCTCGTGTTTGGTAATGGCGGCAGTGCGTCGGACGCGCAGCACTTCGCCGCGGAGCTGGTGGGGCGTTTCATGCGTGAGCGCCCGGCGATGGGTTCCATCGCGCTGACGACGGATACGAGCATCCTCACGGCAATTAGCAACGACTATTCATTTCGGCGCGTGTTCGTTCGCCAACTGGAGGCATTGGGACGTTCGGGGGACGTCGCGTTCGGGATCTCGACGAGCGGCGAGTCGCCGAACGTACTCGATGCGATCCGATATGCGCGTGAGCAAGGGCTGTTGACGATCGCCATGACCGGGCGCGACGGCGGCAGCATCGGCGCGGCCGCAGAGATCCACGTGAACGTGCCCGACGAGAACACGGCGCGCGTGCAGGAGGTACATCGGACCATCATGCATGCCATGTGCGAACTGATCGAACGGGAATAACGAGAGATGCCTGAGCTCCGCAGCGAGACGATGACGGTCAACATGGGGCCGCAGCACCCCAGCACGCACGGCGTGCTGAACCTGGTGCTCGAGCTCTCGGGGGAGAGCATCATCAAGGCGGACGCGGCGATCGGGTTCCTGCACACCGGGATCGAGAAGACCGCCGAGCAGAAGAAATGGCAGCAGGTCATCCCGCTCGTCGAGCGCATGGATTACCTCGCCGCGCAGTCCAACTCGCTGGCGTTCTGTCTCTCGGTCGAGCGGCTGCTCGGCGTCGACGATCGGATGCCCCAGCGCGTGAAAGACATCCGCATCCTGATCGCGGAGCTGCAGCGCATCGCGAGTCATCTCGTCAGCCTCGGGACGCACGCGCTCGAAGTCGGCGCCGTGTCGGTGCTGATGTATTGCCTCACCGACCGCGAAAAGCTCATGAACATCAACGAGATGTTGGCGGGCTTTCGCATGTTCCCGAGCTACATCCGGGTCGGCGGCCTCCGCGAGGATCTCCCCCCCGGCTTCCACGAGGCGGTGACGGCGTTCCTCGATACCTTCCCCGCGAAGGTCGACGAGTACGAGAAGCTGCTCACGAAGAACGAGATCTGGTTGAAGCGCACGCAGAGCGTCGGGATCATCTCGAAGGAAGACCACGTCCAGTACGGCCTCGTCGGCCCGATCGCGCGCGCCATCGGCATTCCGTACGACGTGCGCAAGCAGTTCCCGTATCTCGGATACGAGACCTACGATTTCCACATCCCGACGCAGACGCACGGCGACGTCTACGATCGCTATCTGGTGCGCATCGCCGAGATGCGGGAGAGCGTGAAGATTTCGCGGCAGGCGCTGGCGCGGATCACGCCGCGCGGCCCGTTCGACATCCAGGATTACCGGATCGTCCCGCCGCCGAAGGACCGCGTCTATTCGGAGATGGAAGCGCTCATTCAGCACTTCCTCATCTACTCGCAGGGCTTCACAGTGCCGCCGGGCGAGGCCTACGTGCCGGTTGAAGGGCCCCGCGGCGAGCACGGCGTCTACATCGTCTCGGACGGATCGAACCGGCCGTATCGCATCAAGATGCGCCCCCCGACGTTCTACGCGTGCCAGGCGCTGCCGCGCATGATCGAAGGGGGAATGATTGCCGACGTCATCGCCATCATCGGCTCGACCGACGTCGTCATGGGAGACGTGGATCGATGAGCTTCCATCCGATCATGCCCTACGGCGAAGGGCACCATCGCTCCGACCGCGTGCTGCTGCACAAGGGGGAAGCGTTTACGTATACGCCGGAGCGCGCCGCGCAGCTCGAGGACATCTGCAGCAACTATCCGCCCGAGCGCCGCAAGTCGGCGGTCCTCGCGGCGCTCTATCTCGTGCAGGAGCAACAGGGCTATCTGACGGCGAGCGCGCTGCGCCACGTCGCGCAGTTCCTGAGGATCACGCCGGCGGAAGTGGAGGACGTTGCGAGCTATTACGTGATGTTCTTCAAAGCGCCGGTCGGCAAGTACGTGCTGCAGGTGTGCCGCACGCTTTCCTGCGCCCTCGGCGGCGCCGAGCGCGTCGTCGAATCACTGAGCGAGAAGCTCGGGATCAAGGTGGGAGAGACGGATCCCTCGGGCATGTTCACGCTGCTGGAGTTCGAGTGCCTCGGTGCCTGCGATCGCGCGCCGGTCGTGATGGTGAACAACGAGCACTGGCACGAGAAGGCGACACCGGAGAATTGTGCGAAGTTGGTCGATGACTTGAAGACCCGTGGCGTATCCGCACTATCGGGTTGTCACTTGCAGGTGGAAAAGTGACAACTACCAATTCCCAACTCCCAATTCCCAACTCCCAACTCCCAATTCCCAATTCCCAATTACGTTTTGAACTTGGGAATTGGGAATTGGAAGTTGGGAATTGGAAGT
>DASPXV010000106.1:0-5829 GCA_035637115.1 Vicinamibacterales bacterium | reverse complement strand
GTAGGTCTCGAAACTGATCCGCCGCTGCGCGCCTTTCACCGCCCCGAGCATCGGTGGGAAGATCTGATCGCCGTTGGTGAGTACGGTGTAGGTGTTGCCGCCGGTCGCGGGCACACCGAGCAGTGCCGCGCTGTAACCCGGAAACTGTGGATCCTCAGCGGCATACGCGCTTTGAATCTTGAGTGTCTCCTGGTCCTGAGCGACTGCGAGCAGCAGCGCGATCACGCCCACGACAACAATAACGCTGATGATGAGCTTGCGATGGCGAACGTGCTTCACATGCCTCAGCTGTGCAAGTCAGAAGCCGGATCTCACCTCCAAGCTCGTCATTTGTTCGCCTAATCGGGAGAGCAGTGCCGGCATCGCCTCGATGTCGCCAAGCGTGGTGTGGAAGTTGACGATGCACGCCCTCAGCACGAACTTTCCGTCGACGACTGCGTTCGACAGGAACGCCTCGCCGCTCTTCTCGAGCGCTGTCAGCAGGCGCTGATTCAGCTGCCCGAGATATTGCGCCACGTCCTCCGTTCCTGCGCGCGACCTGAGATCCCGCGGGACGTATCGGAATGTCGTGATGCTCAGGTTCTGCGACGTTGCTTCGAAGTCCGGATGCGCCTCCACGAGCCGATGCAGATGCTTCGCAAGCAGGATATCGTCCGCCATCATCTTCAGGTAGCCAGCACGTCCCACCTGCCGCAGTGCGAGCCACACTTTCAGTGCGCGGAAGCCGCGTGAATTCTGCGGACCGTAATCGAAATAGTTCACCGCCTCGTCACCGAAGTGGTAGTAAGCGGGATGATAGGAGAACGCGTCGCGCAGCGTTCGGGCATCGCGCACGAGGACGCAGCCGGCTTCGAGCGGCGCATAGAGCCACTTGTGCGGATCGACCGCTACCGAATCCGCGGCGTTCAAACCTTGCAGCGCCTCCGGCACCCCCGGAACCTGCGCTGCGAGCCCGCCGTAAGCGCCGTCGACGTGAAACCATAACTCGTACTCGCGGCAGATGGCCGCGATGTCGGAAAGTGGGTCGACGACGCCGGTGCTCACCGAACCCGCGGTACCGACGACCAGAAACGGCTGATATCCCTGCCTCAAATCGTCATCGATCTGCCGCCGGAGAGCGGATGTGTCCATCTGTTGCTGCCGATCGGTCGCAATCCAGCGGATCGCGTCGGTGCCCAGTCCGGACATGTCTGCGGCTTTCTGAATCCATGTGTGGGTCTCTGTTGACGCGTAGACGAGCAGGCGGCGCTCTCGTCCACCCAAACCTTCGCTGCGTACCTTGCCGCCCACTCTCGCGGCGCGCGCCGCAAGGAAGCACACGAGGTTGGCCATGTTGCCGCCGCTCACGAGCAGTCCGCCGCAGCTCGCCGGGAACCCTATCAGGTCGGCGATCCACCGGACTGTTTGTCCTTCGATCTCCGTGGCGAGCGGCGCGAGCTGCCAGGCGCCCGCGTTCTGGTTGAGCGCCGCCGCCAGGAAGTCTCCGAACATTCCAATGGGCGCTGGACTCGACGTGATGTAGCCGAAGAAACGCGGATGGCCGTTGAACAGCGAGTGGTCGAACAGCAGCGTCGTCGCCTCTTCGAGCAGCCGGTTCGCATCGGCGCCATCGAGAGGCAGCGGCCGGTCCGCCCCGAGCACTCGCCGGACGTCCACCGGTGATTCACCCGGCGTGACCCTGCCGCGCGGAATGCCGGCCAGGCGATCGGCGATCTGATCGACGAGACGGTGTCCGATCTCTCTGAACTCCCGCTGCGACATTTCAAGCGGCGCGTTGCGTTCCCTGAGCGCTTCGAGTTCCGGCGCAAGCTTCATCTCAATCCCTCGAAGATGTCGGACTCCTTCGCCCGCCCGGCATTGACGGTGCTGAACACCCGGTAGAACTCCTGCGTGCCCCAGAGACCGCGTTGGTGCTCCTCTGACAAATCCGCCAGTCTCCTGTAGATCGAAATCTGGGTCTTGTGACACGACACCGCGCGCCACACAGTTGGCCAGACGCCGCCGGTATCGATGAGCGTCGTGATTGCCCAGTCCGCCCACGGCACCGCCTGACGTTCTTCCCCGTCCACGCGAGAGACCAGCCTGCGCAGTGCCGCCTGGTAAGCGGCCCACTTCTGCGCGCTCCACGCGATGAAATACAACTTCGACACGCAGTGAGGATCGTGGACGGCGGGTTGTGTGGCAAACGCCGGATCGGCGGCACAGACGATCGACGCGGCCGTCAACTGGCTGATCGCGATGTGATCGGGATGCCCGTACGCGCCATCCGGACCGAAGGTGATGACGACGTGTGGTTTGATTCGCCGGATATGCCCTGCAATCGCCGCAGCCGCCTCGAGGCGGTCAACCTGGTCGAGGGCGCCGTCCGAATAACCGAGCACCGTCACTTCCTTGATTCCCAGCTCGCGGGCCGCGGCATGTAATTCGGCTTCACGCGCTGGACCGACGATTTCCGGTCCCGGCGACGGGCTGACGTCTCCGAACCGGCCGCGCTCGCCGCGGGTCGCGGTGACGAGGTAAGTATCGATGCCTTCGGCCGCACACTTCGCAAGCGTGCCGCCCGTTCCGAGCGACTCGTCGTCGGGATGCGCCAGCACGCAGAGCAGGCGCAATTCACGCGGGATCACGATGACCTCGCGCTCATTGACGACGTTTGCTCAACTCCTCGAGCGTCCGTTTCACTTGCTCGAGCTTCTGCCCTGCTTCCCCGAGCTTGCCCTCGGCGGTCAGGCGCTGGTAGTCCGCCAGGTCCTTTGCCGCTTGCGCGATTAACGTCTGAATGTCCGTCTCGCCGGCGGGAGTGGGACGGGCAGACGGAGCAGGCGGTGGCGCCGCTTCGCCCGCGCGCGCGGCCGGCGGCGGCGCAGGTGCGCCAAACAGTCCTGCAAGCGCCGCCTCGAACGTCGGCGCGTAGGCGAACCGATCCTGCATCGCGAGGACGACGAGACGAAGCTCCGGCATCGGGCTGCGCTCAGCCTGCAGATAAATAGCTTCGGCATAGAGCAGCGCACGCCCGATCGGGATCACGAGCAGTCCTCCGCGGCGCACGCGGGATCCCTGCTGGTTCCAGAGCGACAGCTGTCCCGAAAGCTGCGCGTTCTGATCGATTCGCGCTTCGATCTGGAGCGGTCCGTCGACCAGCCGTGTCTTGGGAAAGTCGTAGACGATGGCGTTGCCGTAGTGCTCTGGATCGCTGCGGCCCGCGATCCAGCCAATCAGGTTGTTCCTGTTCGCGGGTGAAAATGGCAGCATCTGCACGAACTCCACGTTCGCTTCTCCCGGTAGTTTCATCAGCACGAAATTCGGGTCCATGACGGCTGCCGCCTCCTTGCCGCCTTGCTGGCCCGTCGCGACGTCGGTCGCCACCGTCCAGAGATCCTCGCGGTTGTAGAACACTTCCGGGTTCGTCATGTGGTACAGCCCGTACACCTCGGCCTGCAACGCGAGAAGCAACTCGGGGTAGCGCACGTGCGTGCGAAGGTCCGCGGGCATCGTCGAGGCGTCCTTGAACAGCGACGGAAACAACCCGCGGTACGCCGCGAGGATCGGATCGCCGGCATCGAATGCGTAGAACGTCGTGCTCCCGTCATACGCGTCGATCACGGCCTTCACGCTGTTGCGCAGGTAGTTGATGCGCGCGCCGTTCAGTTCGTACGGACGCGAGTACGGATATCGATCCGTCGTCGTGAACCCGTCGATCACCCAGAAGAGGCGGCCCTGCGCGCCGATCACGATGTAGGGGTCGGGATCGAACGTGAGAAATGGCGCCAGTGCCGCCACGCGAGCGCCCACGCTGCGCCGCATCAACAGGCGGCTTTCCGCCGTCACATCATCGCTGAACGGCAGCTTCCCGATATCGCCGCGGTCGAAGGCGATCAGCAGCCGCCGCAACGGTCCGCCGAGGACGATCCCACCCGAGCCCTCGTACGACGTGAGGCTGTTCGTCTGCCCTTGCGGGTAGTTGAACTCCTGCTGCCGCGTCTTGACGTAGACGTCGGTGTCGGTCAATTCGCCAAAGTAGATCTCCGGGCGCGTTACCGCAACTGAGGGCAGCGCGCTCTGGACCGGCATGTCCTTCAAGAGGAGCATCGGCAGCCCTTCCGGCGTAAAGCCATTCACGTAGTTCATCGTGACGCCATAGCCGTGCGTGTAAATGAGCTTTTCGTTGATCCAGTTGCGGCTGCTTTCCGGAAGCTTGTGCACGCTCAGCTCGCGTGCGGCCAGCATCACCTGCCGCGGCGCGCCGTCGATGGTGTAGCGATCGATGTCGATGTCAGGGAAGTCGTAGTAGGTCCGGATCTCCTGGAGCTGCCGCAGCGTATCCTGCAGGACACGCCAGTCCCACAGGCGGATGTTCTGCAGCGTTGCCTGGTTGTTCGCCGGATCCGCGGCTTCCAGCGTGATTTCCGCAGGAAAGGCGCGCTGCGCGATGCGGTCCAGCCCGTACGCCTGGCGAGTGAATGCGATGTTGTTCGCGATGTAGGACCGCTCGCGCACCAGCTCGTTCGGCTTCACGATGAAGCCGTTCATGTAGGCGCCGGCGGCGCTCACCGCGACGTAGCAGATGACAGCCGGGGCGATGGCGAGAGCAAGCCAACGCAACCGCGGTGCCGCAAACGCGCTCACAGCCGCGGTCAGAGCGCCGAGCGCCAGCGCGAACGCGACGATGAGCATCCCTGTCAGCGTGATGTGCGCTTCGGTGTAGGTGACGCCGGCGAAGATCGTGTGATCGTCGAACAGGCGCTCGAATCGGCCCAGCCACACTTGCAGCGCGAGCATCAGGAGTACGAATGCCCAGGCAAGCGCCAGCCCGTGCGAGGCCGGCGCGCCCGGACGCCGAAACACCCGCGCACTCGTCCGCATCGCGCCGGACACGACGGCGAAGAACAGCGCCATGAGCAGCATCAGGACGGCAATTGTCATCAGCCAGCCCGCGATGCGCTCCCATGCGGGCAGGGTGAACAGGTAGAACGCGATCGGGCGTCGGAAAATTGGATCGACCGCCAGGCTTGCGGCTGCAGCCGGGACCGGCTGGCCGCCCGGGCGTCCGTACCACCATAGGGCGAAGGTCGGCCAGTCGGCAGTCATGCCGGTGGCGGTCGCCAGCGAGATGATGAGCGACCCGATTAGCGCGACGGCCCGCAGCGCCGGTCCGACCGGCACCCGCAGCGGCTGTCCGTTGATGATCACGACGTTGCCGGATGCCAGATCGCCAAAGCGCGCCGGTTTCAGCGCGAGAAACGCGCCGTAAAGGAGGATGAAGGTGGCCACCGCGAAACCGGTGAAGATGGCGCTCTGGAGGTTCAGCGTCTTCCAGAACACGTCCGCGTAGCCGAGCGAGCCGAACCACAGCGCGTCCACGTAGTACGAGAGCGCGGTGCTGCCGCCGAACAGCGCCGCAAGGACCAGCAGGGCGAGCCAGAGCCTGATTCGACGGCGCGGGGTGCGGCGTGGTGGAACGTCGATCGTGTTTGGGCGGGAATCGTCTAGCACGCGGGTCCGACACTCCTGGCGGATGTGTCAAGCATATGCCGGCCGCGAATTCGACAGCGTTCTCGCAAAGAAGTGCGGCAGGGGTCGCGGTAGGGGACACCGGTTGACCCGGCGCCCCCCAGTCTGATATCGCCGACAAGCTGTTCATGGCCGCCGGCCGCACTGGCCAACCTGTGGGTCGGCAGCAGCCTATCGGTCAGCTCCGGGCTGTGTCACTCCGAGCGGCTTGCGACGCGCAGGTCTGAGGGCTCGGGCTTAGAACGGCTTGAAGGCGGGTGAGCCGAAGCGCTGGTGCGCGAGCAGTTGCATGAGCGGGTACGCGTAGGCGGCGGCCAC
>DASPXV010000105.1:0-64104 GCA_035637115.1 Vicinamibacterales bacterium | reverse complement strand
CTGTCGGTCAACACAGCGGGATTGCCGCGCGTGGGCGAGAAGGGCAGCTACGTCGGGCTCGACTGGTGGGTCGTCATCTTCGCGATCGCGGTGTCGCTGGCGACAGGCATCATCTTCGGACTGATTCCAGCGCTTCAAAGCTCGAAAACGGATTTGACGAGCGCGCTTAAGGAGAGCGCCGGCCGTTCGGGCACCGGTTTCCGCCAGAACAAGATTCGTTCACTGCTCGTGGTCGTGGAGGTCGCGCTCGCGCTGGTTCTTCTGATTGGCTCCGCGCTGCTGATCCGCACCGCGATGGCGCTCGGCCGCGTGAATCCTGGCTTCGACGCGCACAACGTGCTGACGATGAAAATGTCGCTGAAGGGCGCGGAGTACGAGAAAGCGGAAGCCGTCGAGCAGGTCGTGCGGAACGGCGTGGAGAAGCTTCGTTCGATCCCCGGCGTCGTCGACGCGAGCGCGACGTGCTGTGTGCCGCTGCAGGGCGGTTACGGCCTTCCCTTCCAGATAGTCGGCCGTCCGCTCCCGGCGGACGCGCCGGGTCCGTTTACGGGCGGCGGCGGATGGATGACCGTCTCGCCACATTATTTCGAGGTTTTCAGGATTCCAGTGAAGCGAGGGCGCACGTTCACCGAGCGCGACACGAGCACGTCGACTCCCGTTGTCGTGATCAACGAGGCAATGGCGCGGCAGTACTGGCCGAAGAGCGATCCGCTCCAGGACCGCATCGTGATCGGCAAGGGGGCCATGCGCGAGTTCCAGACCGAAGGAGAGCGACAGATCGTCGGCGTTATCGGCGACGTGCACACGAACGGCCTCGACGCGGATCCGCAGCCTGAGATGTACATCCCGCAGGCGCAGGTGCCGGACGCCGCGAACGCGCTGAACATCAACATCACGCCAATCACGTGGGTCGTCCGCACGCAGACGCCGCCGCAGGCGCTGAGCAACAACATCCAGGAGCAGTTGCGGCAGACGATCGGTCTGCCCGTGACCGATGTCGAGTCGATGGACTCGATCGTCTCGGTCTCGACCTCGCGGCAGAAGTTCAACATGTGGGTGATGACGGTCTTCGGCGGCTGCGCGCTGCTGCTGGCGGCGATCGGTATCTACGGCCTCATGGCCTACTCGGTCGAACAGCGCACGCAGGAAATCGGCATCCGCCTCGCGCTCGGCGCGCAGGCGTCGCAGGTTCGAAAGATGGTCGTAAGGCAGGGAATGGCGCTCGCGATCGTAGGCCTCATGGTCGGCCTCGCGGGCGCGTTCGCACTCGCCAGATTCATCACAACGTTCCTGTTCGGAGTTGCTGCAAAGGACCCGACGGTGTTTGCGGGAGTGCCGGTGCTGCTGGGGCTGGTCGCCCTGCTGGCCGTCTGGCTCCCCGCCAGACGCGCCAGCAAGGTCGATCCACTGATTGCGCTGAGATACGAGTAACTACTCGGCGCGAAGCGTCACGAAGATCGTCGTGCCCTTGCGATTCACCAGGAGCAGAGTCGGCTTCCCATCCTTTCGATCGAGCGCGGACTTGAGATCGGCGGCTGACCGCACGTTGCGGCCGTCGACCTTCTGAATCACGTCACCAGGCCGCAGTCCGCTCTCCGCGGCGATGCCCGCAGGATCGAGATCCGTGATGACGACGCCGTCGTCGTCATTCTCGACGGTCATTCCGAACTTGCCGCTGTCACCGCGTTCGGCCGCCGGTGTGGACTTCCGCAGTCTCTGCGCCTCGAGCTCCCCCACCGTCGCCTGCAGCGACTCGGTGCGGCCATTCCGCAGCACGTCGAGATTCACCCGAGTGCCCGGCTTCGTGCTCGCAACCGCGTTGCGCAGCTGGTTGTTGTCCGCTACGGACTTTCCGTTGTAGCCGGTAATGACGTCCCCCTGTCGGAGACCGGCCTTCGCGGCGGGCGAGCCGTCATCAACACCGCTCACGAGCGCGCCCTTCGTGGAGCTGAGTCCAAGCGACGTCGCGAGGTCCGGCGTGATCCGCTGCACGGTGATACCCAGCTTCGCGCGGCGCACCGTGCCGGTCGCGATCAGCTGATCCATCACGTGCTTCGCCATATTCGACGGAATCGCGAAACCAAGTCCGATGTTGCCGTCACTCGGGGTCAGAATCTGCGAGTTGATGCCGATCAGTTGCCCGCCGGCGTTCACGAGAGCGCCACCCGAGTTGCCATGGTTGATGGCCGCATCGGTCTGCAGGAAATCCTGGTAGCCTTCGCCGCCGTCCGGCGTCTGCCGTCCCTTCGCACTGATGATGCCGGACGTGACCGTTTCGCCGACGTCGAGCGGATTCCCGATCGCGAGGACGACGTCGCCGACCTTCACGGCATCCGAGTCGCCGATTTCGAGCGTCGGCAGATTCTTCGCCTCGATCTTCACGACCGCGAGGTCCGTGGCGGGATCGGTGCCGACGACCTTCGCGGTGAAGCTGCGGTTGTCGGGCAGCTCTACCTTCACGTTCGTCACGCCATCGACGACGTGGTCGTTGGTCAGGATGTAACCATCCTGGCTGACGATGACGCCGGAGCCGATGCCGCGCTGGACGCGCGGCACGCGCTGCCCGCGCATCTGCGGCAACTGATCGCCGAAGAAACGCCGGAATTCCTCCGGGATTTCCTGGCTTGTCGGGACCATCGACGCGCGCTTCTCGACGCGAATGGTGACGACGGCAGGCATGACGCGCTCGACGACGGGCGCGTACGAGAGGCCGGCAACCGCGGCGGGAACGGGCGCGGGTGCGGCGCTGGGTGCGGCAGTCGCGGCAGACAGGTAGCTGCTCGCCTGCGGCGCCTTCCAGGCCGCCATCGTCACGGCCGCGGCCGCGATGCCGGCAACGGCTGTCTTTCTAAGAACTTGTTTATGCATGGCTGGAAATCACCTCGATCGATTAGACGATGGCCAACCTTGCGGACAGCTTGCCGGATCATTACAACGGTGAAAGGTTCAAGGGGTTCAAACCGATCTCGGTTCTAGCGGCAGGCGGACGGTGAACGTAGACCCGCGGCCGGGCTGGCTGACTGCATCGACCGAACCGCCATGCGCGTGCACGTAAGCCTTCACAAGGCTGAGTCCCAGTCCCAGGCCGCGCGAGGAGCGGCTGGCATCCGCGCGGTAAAGGCGTTCCCAGATCCTGGGAAGATGTCCGGGCGCGATGCCCGCGCCGGTATCGGACACCGTCACGACGGCGGTATTTCCTTCGCGCGCCGTGCGAATGCGGACCTGTCCGCCTTCGGGCGTGTATTTGATCGCGTTATCGAGCAGATTCGCGAACACCTGCCGAAGCCGGTCACGCGCGCCGGCGATGGTCACATCGTCAACGGGTTCGAGCGTGACGCCGATGCGCTTCACGTCGGCAACGTCTTCATAGAGCTCGACGACCTCCTCGAGCAGCGGACGCAAAGCGACGGTCTCGCGCTTCAGTTGCACGACTCCGGTTTCTGCTTCCGATATGTCCATGAGCGTGTTCAGCATCGACAGGATGCGTTCGGATTCCTCGAGGCAGGTTTCCAGCGCCTCTTTCTGCTCCGCCGGATTTCCTGCCTGAAGCGCGCGCTCGGCAATGCCGCGAAGTCGCGCGATCGGGGTGCGTAGATCGTGCGCGACGTTGTCGAGCGAATCTCCCATGGCCGCGAGCAGCGCGTTGATGCGACCGAGCATCGTGTTGAACAGCGCGCTCAATTCGTCGACGGCATCACCCCCCGCCTTCCGGTCGGGAACGCGGGTATCCGTCCGGCCTGTCCTGATGATGCCCTGCACGACGTCGATGAGGTCATAGATCGGCTGCACCGTCGATCGCGTGAGCACGAGCCCGCCGGTGACCCCCACGACGAGCGCGATAACCGAGACGAGCCCGACGATCCACTGGAATTTGCGCAGCAGCGCGAGCCGGATTTCGTTGCTCTTGCCGACTTGCAGGATGGTCCCGTCGAAGAGACGCGCGGACGCGACTTCCAGCACGGCGCGGCGATCGTGAGCGACGGTCTCCGTTGCACCGGACTGGGCGTCGTCGAGATTCTCCTGCGCGTACCTGCCCCATCCCTGCGGCGAGCGGGTAAAGACCGCTTCAGCGCCGGGCCCCAGGAGGCGCACGTAAAGGCGCTCCTGATCGCCCGTGCGCTGCTCCAGTTCGACGGCCCGCTGCAGCGCCGGCAATCCGCCGAGCTCGTAACGGGACGCGTACTCGCGCAGCGTCGCGTAAATGATGTCGTGATCGCGCTGCGCGAGCGAGGACGCGAGAAGCGCATACGTGAGTCCCGCGAGCGCGATGATGCCGATGATGAAAACGGCCGCGTACCACAGCGAGAGCCGGAGACCGAGCGTGCGACGCATGGTCATGATGGCGCTCGGAGCACGTAGCCGACGCCGCGCACGGTGTGCAGCAGCTTCGCGGAGAAGGGCTTGTCGACGCGGTCGCGCAACCGGGACACGAGCACGTCGATGACGTTGGTGTTGGGATCGAAGTTGTAGCCCCAGACGTGCGACAGGATCGACGTCTTCGATACGACCCTGCCAGCATTGCGCATCAGGTATTCGAGCAATGCAAACTCGCGAGGGCGCAGATCGATCGCGTGCGCGCCGCGATGTACCTTGCGCGTCAGAAGATCGAGGGAGAGGTCGCCGACAACGAGACGCGTCGGCTCGGGCGTGCCGCTCGCGCGGCGAATCAGCGCCTGGACGCGCGCGAGCAGCTCCGCGAAATCGAACGGCTTCGTGAGGTAATCGTCGCCGCCTGCCTGCAGTCCGCGTACGCGATCGTCGACGCTGCGTTTGGCGCTGAGGATGAGGACCGGAGTGCGCACCCCCTTGGCGCGCAAGGCATCGATCAGTGAGATGCCGTCCATCTGCGGCAGCATCACGTCGACGATGGCGGCGTCGTGTGCATTCGCCAGCGCCTTCTCGAGACCGGAGCGGCCGTCCGCCGCCACATCCACCGCATATCCGGCCTCGCGCAGCCCTCTCTCCACGAATTCCGTGATCGTCCGGTCGTCTTCGACGACGAGCACCCTCACGACGTCAGTCTAGCGAACTACGGAAGATCGTGTAATTTCGCGCGCGATGTCGTGCTGATTGACGTCACCTTGCGGATCGTGTCGAGCGGAGGCGGCGCAAGTTCCAGTCAGCTCATGCTTTAGCGAACGGGCATGCAGAGGGGGACGGGCATCGGTGTTGCTCTGGAACCCATCCGGAGGACACATGCGCAGAGGATTGGGACTGACCTTGGTCGCGGCGATGCTTGCGGGGGCCTGCGGTGGCGGCAGCGGGGCGCTGACCGCACCATCGACGAACGGTACGACCGCAGGGACGCCCGCCGGCTCGGCCCTGATCACCGGCAGCGTGCAAGGTGCAACGTCGAGCGCCCTCACCGGCGCGTCGAACGGCGCCGCGCTGACAGGAGTCACGGTCACCGTCGCCGGCACGACGATCAGTTCCACTGTCGATGCGGGAGGACGCTTCACGCTGACGAACGTTCCGGCGGGAACCGTGCAATTGCAGTTCTCGGGCGGCGGCGCGAATGCGACGCTTACGATTTCGTCGGTCCAGGCTTCGCAAATCGTCGACGTGGTCGTCGCCGTCTCGGGCACCACGGCATCACTCGAAAGCGAAGTACGCAGCGGCACGGGCGAGGCGGAGCTGGAAGGGCGCGTCGAATCGCTGCCACCGACGATGCCGTCACTCACGTTCAAGGCGGCGGGTCGCAGTGTGAAGACCGATAGCTCCACGCGGTTCCTGGACGGCAGCCAGATGCGCGCGTTCGCGGACTTGAAACTCGGCATGCGTGTGCACGCGAAGGGATCGCTCGCAGGCGACCTGTTCACCGCAACCCTCGTCGAGCTGCAGAACAGCAATACATCGATCCCCGTCGAAGTGAACGGCACGATCGACACGCTGGCCGGCAATGCCTCGGCGTTCTCGTTCAAGATCGGCAGCCGTATCGTCAAGGGGGATGCGCTGACGGCGTTCTTCGGCGACGGCGACAAGGCGGACTCGTTCGCCAGCCTCAAGGAAGGCTCGCGCGTCGAGGTCAAAGGAGAGCAGCGCGACGACTTCGTCTACGCCACGCGCATCCACATCAACGGCACCGATACCGACCCGCAGGATTCCTCCGCATCCATTCAGGGCGTCCTCACCGCGATCGGCGGCTCGAATCCGAGCTTCGTACTGACGGTCGCCGCGACGACGGTGCGCACGTCATCGTCCACAACCGTGAAGCGCAAGGGAGACTTCCAGACGCTCGACACGCTCAGGATAGGACAGACGCTCCACGTGATCGGCGTGCGCCAGTCCAACGGCTCGATCGACGCGCGGCTGATAGAGATCGACGACGACGCAACGGGCGGCGAATTCGAGATCGAGGGCTCACTCGGCGGGCTCAAGGGAATCTGCCCGGCCCTGCGGTTCGGGGTGAACGGATATTCGATCATCACGAGTGGATCCACGACGTTCGAAGGCGCGACGTGCGGCGCGCTGAAAGACGGCGACAAAGTAACGGTCAAGGGTCTCAAGCAGGCGGACGGCTCGGTCGCCGCGACGACCGTCAAAAAGAACTAGGGGTTGCAACTATACGCACTGTGGCTATACTCATCGACTGACTAGAACCTATCTCATAAACCCGGAAGCCGGGGTGTGAACGAAATATGATCGACCGTCGTACTCGGCGGTATGGACCTCACCGACGCCCAATGGGCGATCCTCGCGCCGCTGTTGCCGAAACCTCGCCTGCGTCGCGATCGGCGCGGACGGCCGTGGCGCGATCCGCGCGACGTGCTGAATGGCATTCTGTGGATCCTTCGCACGGGCGCGCCGTGGCAGGACCTGCCGGATCGGTATCCGTCGTATCAGACCTGTCATCGCCGATTCCAACGGTGGGTGGACAACGGGGCGTTGCGTGGCGTGCTGAAAGCCCTAGCCGCCGATCTGCACGCGCGGGGTGGCTTGGACCTCAGCGAAACCTTCATCGACGGCTCCTTCGCGAGCGCAAAAAAAAAGGGCTCTGCGTCGGCAAGACCAAGCGCGGCAAAGGGACCAAGATCATGGCGATCGCAGACCGCGCTGGTCTTCCTGTCGCCATTACCATCGCCTCGGCCTCGCCGCACGAAACGCGCCTCGTCGCCCAAACGCTAAACGCCAGCTTCCTGCCCGACAACCCGCTGCGCCTGATCGGCGATGCCGCCTATGACAGCGACGGTCTCGACCGCCAGCTCGCCGAGTGCGGGATCCAGTTGATCGCCCCGCATCGGGGCAACCGAATCAACGTGACCCAGGACGGCCGGCCGCTCCGACGCTACTGCCGTCGGTGGCGCGTCGAACGGCTCTTCGCCTGGCTCCAGAACTCTCGCCGCCTCGTCACCCGGTACGAACGACGTGCGGCCAACTTCTCCGGCTTCCTTCACCTCGCGTGCGCGATGATTCTGCTTCGCGCATTTATGAGATAGGTTCTAGTGACGTAGACGCGCTCCTCCCTCTGCCGCCGGTTACATTCCACATCCTCGTCGCGCTCGCCAAGGAGGATCGCCACGGCTACGCCATCATGCAGGACGTTGCGGTCCGCACCGATGGCGCCATCAAGCTGAGCGCGGGCACGCTGTACAGATCCATCCAGCGGATGCTCGAGCAGGGCGTCTGGCCGGCACCCTGATGCCCACGCTGCGCGCAATGCGCGTCGATCCGATCCGCGCTATCCGGAGCGAGTAGTCTCGGGGCCCAGAACGCGCGTCGCTACGCCATTCGCTTACGGCTGCGCGCGACGGCGAGCGCGAGGACGACGCCGCCCCAGGCTGCCAGCGCGGCGGCCTGGGGCCACAACAGGTCCAGTCCGATCCCTTTCAGGAAAATCCCCCGAACGATCACCAGGAAATATCGCAATGGAATCAGGTACGTCGCGTATTGAATGATGCGCGGCATGTTCTCGATCGGGAAGATGAATCCCGAGAGGTAGATCATCGGCGTGAGGAAGAAGAACGTCGCCGTCATCATCGCCTGCTGCTGCGTGTCGGAAATCGTAGAAATGAAGAGACCGAGGCCGAGGGTGCAGACGACGTAGAGCAGGCTCGTCGCCAGCAGCAGGACGAAGCTGCCGCGGAACGGGACTTCGAACCAGAATACGGCGACCGCTGTCACGAGCAGCACGTCGATGAACGCAATCACCCCGTACGGGAGCAGCTTGCCGACGATGAGCTCCCATCGCCGCAGCGGCGTCACGTTCAACTGTTCGAGCGTCCCCAGCTCCTTTTCGCGCACCACCGCCATCGCCGCGAGGTTCGCCGTCACGAGGAGCAACAACAGCGCAAGGACGCCGGGAATCATGAAGAACCGGCTCTCGAGCTGCGGGTTGAACCACACGCGCATGCGCAGGTCGATACCGCGCCCCTCGGAGGCCGCGATCAGACCGGCATACTCTCCGATGAGCGATGTCGCGTACCCAAGCGCCACCGTCGTCGAATTCGAATCGGATCCGTCTGCGACGACCTGCAGTGAGACCGGCTGCCCTTCGTGCACGGCGGAGCCATAGCCCTGTGGAATCGCCAGGGCAATCCACGCCTCGCCGCGCTGCAGGTATCGGTCGACATCGCGCACGCTGGTGACCGTATCGATGACGGTGAAGTTGCGCGACGCGTCGAACCGGGCAATCAGGTTCCGGCTCGCGGGGGAACGATCGCCATCGGCGACGACGATCGGCACGTCCTTGACGTCAGTCGTGGCCGCATATCCGAGCATCGTCAACTGAATGATGGGCGCGACGATGACGATTCCGAACAGCCGCGGGTTTTGCCGCAGCTCCAGGAATTCCTTCCAGACGAGGCGTCGCAGCCGCTGCATCAGTGCTTCTCCCGCGCCAGCCGGACGGACGCGAGCGTGAGCATCGCCAGCGCGTAGATCGACAGCGCGAGCATCTGCGGCCACAACAGTGTGACGGGCGTGCCCTTGAGCACAATGCCCCGCAGCGCGATCAGGAAGTACCGCGCGGGGACGACGTGCGTCACGATCTGCAGCGCTTTGGGCATGCTCGAAATCGGGAAGATGAAGCCGGAGAGCATCAGCGTGGGCAGAAACGACGTCAGCATCGCCGCCTGGAACGCGACCTGCTGCGTCTCGGCGACGGTCGAAATGAGCAGCCCGGTGCCGAGTGCGCCCGCGATGAACAGCGACAGTGCGCCCAGCAATGACAGCCAGTTACCCCGCATCGGCAGCCCGAACAGCGCCATCGCGGCGAGGATGATGAGCGCCGCCGATGCGAGCGAGATGAAGAAGTAGGGAATGCTCTTGCCGACGACGAAGGAGAACGTATCGATCGGCGCCATGCGCACCTGCTCCATCGTCCCGCCTTCCTTCTCCCGCACGATCGAGAGCGCCGTGGAGATCACGGCGGTGATCATGAGGATGTAGGCGATCAGGCCGGGGACGAGAAAGAGCGTGCTTCTGAGCTCCGGGTTGTACCAGATGCGCGGCTCGACGGAGACGGCGGGACCCGCGGCAACGCCGGCTGGCGCGAGCGTCGCTCCCACGCCGCGCGCGATGCTGCCGGCGTATCCCATGACGGTTGTCGCGGTGTTCGCGTTGTCGCCGTTGATCAGAAGCTGCACCTGGGGTGCGCGTCCATTGACGAGATCCCGGCCGAATCCCTCGGGAATGATCAGCGCGGCGCGCGCTTCATTGAGATCGAGCAACCGATCGACGTCTGCCGGCATGTAGACGTCCGCGACGCGGTCGAAGTAGCCGGAGTTGACGAACGCGGAAATCAGGGTGCGGCTCTCCGGGGTGGAATCACGGTCCTGCACGGCGAGAGCGATGTGACGAATGTCCCAATTGAGTGCGTAGCCGTACAGCAGAAGGAAGAATGCGGGCACGAAGATGATCGTCGTGAGCGTTCGGCGATCGCGCAAAATCTGGCGCAGCTCCTTGCGATAGACGGCGAGGGCCTTGGTCATGCCGCACCCTGTCTCGCATTTTCCCGATCGACCACGTCGAGAAACACGTCCTCGAGCGACGCCGAGACCGGCGTGAGGCTTTCGACAGCGATCCCCCCATCGCGCAGCCGGGCGGCGATGACATCGGGCGCCACGCGCGCGTCGCGCAACACAGCGTGGACCGCCGTCCCGAAAAGGCTCGTCTTTTCTACTTCGGAGTAGGAGTCCAGCAGCCGCATCGCGTCAACGGTCTGGTCGGTGCGGACTTCGAGAATCGGCCGGCCCGCGAACACCTGCTTCACTTGCGCGGGTGTGCCGAGCGCGGCAAGCCGCCCCGCATGAATGAGCGCCACGCGATGACACCGCTCGGCCTCGTCGAGGTAATGCGTGGTCACGAGCACGGTGACTCCCGCCTGCGCAAGCGCGTCGATGAGGCGCCAGAACTGGCGGCGCGACAGCGGATCGACGCCGCCGGTGGGCTCGTCGAGAAACAGAATCGCGGGCTCGTGAAGGATCGCGCAGCCGAGCGCGAGGCGCTGACGCCATCCTCCGGCGAGGTCGCGCGCCAGCGTCGTCTCGCGACCGGCAAGACCTGCCATGTCGATCACGAAACGACGTCGCTCAGCGAGGCGCGCCGCGTCGAGCCCGTAGACGCCGCCGAAGAAGGCGATATTCTGATCGACCGTGAGCAGCTCGTAGAGCGAGAAGCGCTGCGACATGTAGCCGATCCTTCGCTTGACCCCCTCGGGATCGCGCTTCACGTCAACACCGCCGACGATGGCGCTTCCGGATGTCGGTTCGAGCAACCCGCAGAGCATCCGGATCGTGGTGGACTTTCCTGCCCCGTTGCTGCCGAGGAATCCAAAGATCTCCCCGCGCGCGACGTCGAACGACACCCGATCGACCGCCACGAACTGTCCAAAGCGGCGAGTCAGCTCGCGGACCTCGATCGCGGGGCGATCCTCGCGCACGGTTTCAGTGGCCAACGGCACGCTCCAGTCGCGCTTCCGCGAGCCTGACGTTCGCGACCGCGCGGGCGCGATCGAGTTCCGCCTGGAGGCGCGCGATCTGCGCGTCGAGCACCTCGGTGCTCGTCGCGACGCCGGCCTTGTAACGCTCGCCGACGACCCGTTCCGCATCAACGGCGGCGCGGATTTCGTCATCGGCCGCGGCGACGCCCTGGCGGCTGGACTGCAGTTCCAGCAGTCGCGAGCGGACCTCGAACGTGACCTGGCGATCGAAATCCTCGACACGCGTCTTCAATGCCTTCGCCGTAGCGCGCGCCTCTCCATACTCCGCGGCGCGGCGGCCTCCGTCCCACAACGTCCACGTCAGGTTGATCGACGCATCCCAGGACGTTTTCCAGGCGTCCGTCCGCGGAAAGATGCGCGGGTTCGGGCGCGCGTAGTCATAGCCGCTGCCCACCGCGATTTGCGGCCTGGCGCCGGCCGCGACCGCATTCGCGCGTTCTTCCGCAGAGACGACGCGCTGTTCGAGCGCCTGGCGTTCGGCGCGCTCTTTCATCGCGCGCGCTATCAGACCGGACACCGGCGTGTCTGCTGATGGAGACGGCGGTGCCGCGGCACCGATGGCAACGGTGACGTTGGCGCGTCCCGTCAATCGCGCGAGATCCGCTTCGGCAGTGGCACGCTGGTTTGCCGCCTCGAGCGCGAGCAACCGCTCATGCGACGCCTGGGCCTCCGCTGAAGATACGTCGTTCGGCGGAATCAGGCCCGACGCAAGGCGCGCGCGCACGTCCTTCACATGCGCATCCACGGCTTCAACGGATCGGCGAAGGACCGCTTCGGTCTCGCCCGCGGTCACTGCGGCCCAGTACGCCCGAGTGATTTCCAGGCGCAAATCGGCGCGCGCGGCGTCCAGATCCTTGCCCACCGCGCCCCGCTCCGCGCGCGCGGCGCGCTCGAGAGCATCAGCGCGTCCTCCCGTGTAGATCGGCCACTGCAGATCGAGGCGCGCGCGGTAATTGTCGGGGATATCGGGGTAGACGACCTGGGGTGCGCGTCCGGGGAAAGTGATTGAGAACTCGTCCACGTGGTTGGTCCGCGTGTACCCGCCCATCACGGACACAGACGGAAGTTCGGCGGCGCGCCTGGCACTCGTGGCGAAGTCGGCGGCTTCCGCCCGCGCCTCGATTTCCGCCAGGCGCCGGCTGTTCGCGAGCCCCTGGGCGAGCGCTTCGTCGAGCGTCAGCGGCGTTGCGGTGCCCTGCGCCAGCGCGGCGGCAGGAACGAGCAGCATCAGGAGGACGGCTGGATATTTCATCTCGGCGTTCCTGTAATCAGATCGATGAACACATCTTCAAGTGACGCGGCGATCGGGCGGACGCTGATGCCGGGAAGGCTAGCGCTGCGCAACGACGACTCGATGCGCGGCGCGGCCGACGGACCATCTCCCGCGGCAACGCGCACGTGCGCGCGATCGCCGAAGGACTGGACGTCGATCACGCCGGGCACGCGGCTGAGGATGTCGAGCGGAGGACGCGGGGTATCGGTCATCACTTCGATGAGCTGCCCCGCGAGCCCAGCCTGAAGGTGCGCTGGGGCATCGAGCGCCAGCAGCTTCCCTTCGTGCAGCAGCGCGACGCGCGCGCAGCGCTCCGCCTCGTCGAGGTACGGAGTCGCCATGACGATCGTCAGTCCACGCGCGAGGAATTCCGACAGCAGCTTCCAGAACTCGCGTCGCGACACGGGATCGACACCTGTCGTCGGTTCGTCGAGCAGCAGGATCCGCGGTTCGTGGACGAGCGTGCACGCCAGCGCAAGCTTCTGTTTCATGCCGCCCGAAAGACGATCCGCGCGGCGCTCACGAAACCGCGTGAGCTGCGTCATCTCGAGCAGACGATCGCGAGCGGGCTTGTAGTCGCGGACGCCGTGGATCTCCGCAAAGAACGCGATGTTCTCGTCGATGCTCAAGTCGCCGTACAGGCTGAACCGCTGCGAGAGATACCCGACCTGCCCGGTGATCGCGCGATGCTGCGCGACGGGATCGTGATCGAACACCGTCACCTTGCCAGCGTCCGGTTTGAGCAGTCCGCCGGCGAGCCGTATCGTCGTTGTCTTGCCCGCGCCGTCGGGACCGATGAGGCCGAACATCTCAGCCGCGCGCACGTCGAACGACACCGTCTCGACCGCTGTAACGGCACCATACCGCCGCGTCACGCCTTCGAAACGAATGGGAATGGACTCGGCGCTCACCGAAGCTCCGCTTCGACCGGCATGCCCGGTTTGAGCACGCCACTCTTATTGTCCGCCGTCACTTTCACGCGGTAGACGAGCTTCGAACGCTCATCGGCGGTCTGCACGTTGCGAGGCGTGAATTCCGCTTTCGGCGAGATGAACGTGATCGTGCCGGGCATCCGCTGTCCGGCGTCGGTGATGATCGTCGCCGTCTGGCCAATCTTCAGTTGCGGGACAAGTTGCTCTCCCACGTAGAGATTCGCCCACGCGTGATCGAGGTCGGTGATCACAGCGACAGGCGCGCCCGGTGCGGCCATCTCGCCGGTGTCGAGCAGGCGTGCGGTGACAATGCCGCCGACGGGCGCCTTCACGATCGCGTCGCTCGCGTTCTTCTGGAGCGATGCCATCTGCGCGTCTACCGCGGCGACGCGCGCGCGGGCGGCGTCGAGCTCCTGCCGCCGCGCGCCGGCGCGGAGTTTCGCCAGGGCGTCGGCGGCGCCTTGCGCGCGTTCCTGCGCCGCGCGCAGCCGCGCTTGCGCCACATCGCTCCTGGTCTTCGCGTCGTCCCGCTGCTTCACCGAGCCAGCGTTGGCCCGCAACAGCCCCTCGAACCGTTCGAGATCCGCCGTCGCGGCATCGAGCTCCGCCTGGGCGCCGCGGACATCCGCCTGCGCCGACTGGACCTGCGTGGACGCCTGCCGGATGTCCTCGGAACGCGATCCCGCGCGCAACAGCGCGAGCTGCGCCTGCGCCTGGTCGCGCTCTGCCTGGGCGCGGCGGATCGCAAGGTCAATGTCTGAGGTATCGACGCGTGCAATCACATCGCCGACGTTGACGCGATCCCCTTCCGCAACCTTCACCTGGAGCAGGCGTCCGCCGACTTCGGCAGCGACGCGTACTTCGGTGGCTTCGACGTAGCCCGACACGCGTCCCTCCTTCGCCGCGGGCGCCCGGTTGCATGCCGCAAGCAGCAGTGCCGCCAGGACAACGCTCTTTTTCATAGAAGTTTTCCTTCGAGCTGCGCCAGTGTGAGGCGCTGGATGTGGTCAACGACGAAATCGCGCGAAAGGCCGGCGTCCGGGACGGTCCGGGTGCGCTGCATCTTCTGCCGCAGCCGCGTCGTGGCGAGAAAGAACATCAGCGGCGCGATGATGCCGGCCTGGATGACGAGGGGATTCACGGCGACGAACGTGCCGGCGCGGCGTCCTTCTTCGATGATGCGCCCCAGTGCGCCGACGACGTCGCGGACGTATGCGAGGGTGGCGGCGTCGACGTGTTCCCCCCCTTCGGCAATTTCGCGGATCCAGATCGGCGGGAAGTGCGGACGCGCTTCCGCGGCGGCGGCAATCGCCTCGACGTAGCGGCGAATCTTGTTCTGTGGCGTGTCGGCGGAGGTTTCGACGTCGGCCACGGCTGCGCGAACGGCGCCGAACATGTCGCGCAGGATCTCGCGGTACAGCGCGGCCTTGCTCTTGAAGTGATAGTAAATCATCGCCTTGTTCAGGCGCGCCGTGCGGGCGATGCGGTCGACGTTGGCCCCCGCGTAGCCACGGCTGGCGAACTCCGCCGCGGCGGCGGCAAAGAGGCGCTCGCGGGAGGCGGCGGCAGGGGGCCCGGCGGTCCTGACCATGTATTAACTAACTAGATAGTTAATTTGTAGCCGCGTGTCAAGTCACAGCAGCTGAGACAGGCGGGTATAGCCGGCGCGGCTGACCGGCAGGCGCGTGCCGTCGCGCAGAATCGCCATGCGGCTGTCTTTCGCGTACAGCTCGACCTTCGAGATCCGGTCGATGTTGAGGATGAACGATCGGTGAATGCGCACGAAGCGCGCAGGATCGAGCGTGCCTTCCACGGACGACAGCGTCTGGTCCTTCAGGTACTGCTTGCCCTCCGACTTGAAGGCGACGTAGTCGTCCTGCGCTTCGACATAGTCGATCTTGTCCACCGGCAGCACGTGCACGTTCGCGCCGTCGCGGATCAGCACACGCTCGGCGTGGCCGGTCTTCGGCTTGGCGTCGCGGACGAGGTCCTCGACCGGCAGGAGCGCCTTCGCGCGCATCCGCTCGCGCGCGCGCTCGATGGCCTCCTGGAAGCGCTCGACGCTGAACGGCTTCAGCAGGTAATCGACCGCGTGCACTTCGAACGCCCGCAGCGCGTACTGGTCGTAAGCCGTGATGAAGACAACCGCCTGCTCGCGCCCGAGCAGCTCGAGCACCTCGAAGCCATCGAGCTTCGGCATCTGCACATCGAGCAGGACGAGGTCCGGCTTCAGCTCCGTCACCGCCTTGACCGCCTCGAACCCATTCGCGCAGTCCGCGACGATCTCGATCTGCGGATCCGCCGCTGCATACTCGCGCACCACTGCCCGGGCCAGCGGCTCGTCGTCCACGATGACGATTCGGAGTGGGGATTCTGTCATTGGAGTTATCGTTATCGGATTCTAATTAACGAAGCAACGAAGCTAACGAAGCAAACGAAGAAAGACGAGCCGCGGACAACGCGGGCAACGCTGAAGGACCGGATATCTCGTGACGTTCTGTGCGGCGCCGGGCCGCGCTTCGCGCGGCTGGACGCCGGCCGCAGGCCGCCCCCGGCGGCGCACCTTGTCGAGCAACGCTCTGTGCGTCTCTGTGACCTCTGAGTCTTTGTGTTGACCACCTCCGTTGAACTCCGCTAACTCCGTTGCTTCGTTTCTAAGATCCGGTACCTCCAACCAACACGGTCTCTCCAACGGGTATCTCCACTCTCACCGCGAACCTGCCGCCGCTCTCCTCCGCCTGCAGGAACGCTTCCCCTCCGTAGGCGCTCTCGAGACGTTCGCGGACATTGCGCAGGCCGAGGCCGGTGCCTCGCCCCGCGGGACGATCCGGATCGCAGGGATTATCGACCGTAATCAGCAGCGATGCCACCTTGCGCTCGGCGCGGATGCGGAGGGCTCCCCCTTCGAGGACGTGTGCGATGCCATGCGTGACCGCGTTCTCCGCAAGCGGCTGGAGGAGCAGCGGTGGAACCGGAAGCTCACCCGCGTTCCCGGCATCGATCTCCACCTGCAGGCGGTCGCCGAAGCGTACCTGCTCCACCGCCAGGAAGCGCCGGACGAGCGCGAGCTCCGCCGACAGCGCGATCCGCTGGCGCGAGCCGAGCGCCAGCGTCTCGCGGAGGAAGTCGGCGAGCAGGATGCACATCCGCCGCGCCGCCGCCGGATCGGCGGTCGTCAGAGCGCTGATCGACTGGAGGCTGTTGAAGAGAAAATGCGGATCGAGCTGCGAGCGCAGCGCGCGCAGCTCCGCTTCACGGGCGAGCACCTGCAGCTCGAGACCGCGGCGCTCCGCGTCGCGCGACACGGCGAACGCCGCCGCGAGATAGCTCACCGCCATCGCGAGGAGGTACAAAAGGAAGCCGAACCCGAAGAGCGTCGGCGCCGCGGCGCGGAACGAGGCGGGCACCCCGGACCAGCGTCCGAACGCTTCAATGAATGCCAGCCAGCCGCGCGCGATCAACAGCCACACGGCGCTCGAGAGGAAGGCCGACGAGATGGCCGCAACTGCAACGCGCGCCCCGCCGACGCGTTCGACGGGGGAAGCGGCTGTCACGTACCACGCCGAGAGACACAGGAAACCGTACGAGACCGACAGGGGCACCGCGACCGCGCCCGCGTGCGTCCAGCTGAAAACTCCCTGGAGCGCGAGCAGCGCCGCGAGCAGCGCTCCAAGCGGCACCCAGATCGCGATGTAGGCCGCGAGGCGCGCCGGGTGCGCCAGGATGGGATGCATCAGAAACTAGTTCTTGACCGAGACGGCGCCCATCACCACGATCCCCCGAATGATCAGCCGCTTGCCTGTCGGCGCCTGAGGCGCGCGCGTCTTGTCCTCCACGCCGCCCATCAGCGGCATCGCGCGCGTCGCGACCGTCCAGTCTTCCGGCACCTTGATGTCGATGCCGCCCCAGAACGCGAATACGTCGATGATCGCGTCAGCCCCCTGCTCGATCGATGCCTGCCGCAGGTCGATTTCGCATCCACCCATGATCGCCGTGAGGTCCGCGCCATGGAACGTTTGCGAGCTGCTCCGCCGCGCGACGCCTCCCATGATGGCGAGCGCGCTGAAACTCGAATGTCCGTCGGATTCGCGTTCGCGCCGCTGGCCGCCGAACCCGCGCCACACCATGTAGCCGCCGAGGAACACGAGCATCAGCGGCATCAGCTCTCGCGCATTGATCGTGATGTAGACGATCCGCTCGATGAGCATCCAGGTGCCGACAACGACGAAGAAGAGACCGCCGAACCAACCGTGCCCGTCGCGCGTCGCGTGCCAGAGTTTCAGCAGGCCCACCGCGACGAGACCCGCGGGCCAGTACTGCAGATAGTCCCGCGCGTCAAGGACGTCGAGGTTGTCGAGCGTGAACAGGATCCCGACGGCGACGACCATCAGCCCGAGCACGACCTGCGCGGTCGGGCCCCGCCGCCGTCCCCTGGTCTCTGCGGGCGTTGTCATCGCATACCCCGAAACATCATCATGACGCCGGCGAGGATGACGAACAGCGGCCACGACGTGCCGTAGGTCAGACCGAAGAGATGCGCCTGCGAGACCAGCATCCAGCACCCGACCCCGATCAGCCACAGGCCGCCGAACGGGCCGCCGCGGCGGCGGTGCCGAATGCGCACGCGGTCCTCCTCGTCTGGGCGGCGATACTCCGCCACAAAGCCGCCGCGATCCAGCACGATCGCCGAGCCGATCGCAATCAGGATGAACGGCGCCACGAGGCGTCCCGCATGCAGGTGCATCATACCCGTCGTATCGAGCAGCATCGCGACGCCAAGACCCAGAAGAATGAAACCTGCGACGATTGCACCGGGACGCATTAGTCCTCCGCTCCTACAGAAACCGCAGCAGCGCGTGCAGCCAGCCCGCCACCTGCGACACCATGGCCATCGCCACGGCGCCGTACTCCCGCTGCGCGACCGCCGACGCGATGGCTTCGGGCCGGGTCAGCATCAGCGAGATCATCGCTCCTGCTGCGAGGGTACTCGCCAGGCCGATGGCGGCGTTCAGTTGAAGGGCAACTTTCGCGCTCATGACTGCTTCCTCTCACCGTGAGATTACGCAGTCGGGGCCGGGTAGGGACGCGCTTTCCGGCGAACGGCGCTTCGGGGGCGGCAAACGCCGCTGCGGGCGGACGTTACTTCGGCGGCAGGCCTGCTTCGCGGCGGGCCTTCTCGAGGGCGGCGAGCGCGTCCATCACTTCCTTCCGCGCCGCGTCACGCTCCCGGTCGGTGAGCGCGCTCTGGAACTTCTTGATGGCCTGCTTCAGCGCCCACTGCTCCGCGATCGTGAGGGCCGTCTCCGCGACGAGATACTTCCCGGTGAACCCCGCGTATGGGTGCGCGAGCTTTGGCGTCACCATGTCGAGGAACTCCTGGTGCGTCATCCCGCCGTACGGCGTCGGTCCGATCCAGAAGCGCTCCCCCAGGATGTCTTCCAGCGTCGGCTTGCGGCCGATCACTTCCAGCCGGAAGACCGGATGCTGCTCCTTCAGGTCCAGCGCTGACGGACCCGACAGCGCACGCTGGATTCGATCGAGCGACACGGGCAGATCGGTGGAGCTCGCCGCGGGCGGTGTGGGGGCAGCCTGTTGGCTCGCGAGGAGAATAAACGTTGCCAGTAGAGCTCCCGCCATATCGTGTAAGACGACGCAAACGTCGATCCGGCTGCGCGACGATGGGATCCGGACCGTTCGGCATCGGACACCGCCGGGACCCTCGCGCGACCGCCGTCTTCTGCCAAGCTGAGGATGCTCAATAACTTAGGCCACAGCCGATGGGCGGCACGTGGTTGGCTCTTGCGGAGCGCGCATGCTCACCTTCTTGAAGGATCTTCGTTACGCGGCGCGTCTGCTCCGGAAGACGCCGGCGTTCACGATAGTGGCCGTTCTGACGCTCGCGTTAGGCATCGGCGCCAATACCGCTATTTTCAGCGTGGTCAATGCCGCGCTCGTGAATCCCCTGCCGTTTCCGGATGCCGATCGGCTTGTGGCGGTCTGGACGACCGTTCAACGGCAAACGGTCGAGCGCCGGAGTACGTCCGTACCGGATTTTCGCGATCTGCGCGAGCGCACATCCTCGTTCGATGGGCTCGCCGCGTGGTCGGGCGAAAGCGTGACGCTCGCCGCGACCGCGGACGCGCCGGCCTCGCAGGTGTCAGCAGAACTCGTGTCCGCCGGCTACGTCGAGATGCTCGGCGCGACGCCGATTGCCGGCCGCACGTTTTCGCGTCAGGAAGATGACGAGCGGGGCGCACACGCGGTCGCGCTTATTTCGGAATCGTTCTGGAAGAAACGCGTTGGCGGCAATCCCGCGGCCGTCGGCGGGTCGATCCGCTTGAACGACACTCCCTTCACCATCATCGGAATCCTTCCGGCCGGGTTCAAAGGTCTCAATGACGACACCGATATCTGGTTGCCGATGGGGATGCTCGCGGTCGCCGAGCCCGCGCGGTTCTTCGAGGCGCGCGGCGCGCGATGGCACCAGATCATGGGCCGTCTGAAGCCGGGCGTTTCGATCGAACAGGCGTCCGCGGATGTCGCCGCCGTGGCGCGGCAGCTTGAACAGGCGTACCCCGATTCGAATCAGCGCTACAGCGGCGCCGTGTTCAGTCTGAAAGAGGAAACCGTCGGCTCGCTCCAGCCGCTGTTACTCACGCTGCTCGGCGCGGTCGGCTTCGTGCTCCTGATCGCGTGCACCAATCTCGCGAACCTGCTGCTCGCGCGCGCGACCGCCCGTCAGCGGGACACGGCGATTCGCGCGGCGCTTGGCGCGGGACGCCGCCGGCTCGCGTGGCAGTTTGTTGCCGAAGGGCTTCTTCTCAGCGCCGCAGGCGCCGGTGCGGGCGTGCTCGTTTCCGGCTGGTCGATCGATGCCATCGTCGCGCTCACTCCGGCTACGCTTCCGAGCTTCGTGCATCCGCGTCTCGACTGGGGCGTCCTGGCGTTCGTGCTCGGCACGACCGTCGCGGCGGGACTCCTCCTTGCCATCCTGCGCGCGATCCAGGGCTCGCGCGCCGACGTGAACGAACTGCTGAAAGAAGGATCGCGAGGATCCTCGGCGGGTCCGCGCCGCGCGCGGACGCGTGCGGCGCTCGTCGTGGCGCAGGTCGCGCTGTCGCTGCTGCTGCTCATCGGCACGGGCCTGATGGTGCGGACGTTCGTCAACCTTC
The DNA here is from genome assembly GCA_035637115.1 of Vicinamibacterales bacterium. Lineage (GTDB taxonomy): Bacteria > Acidobacteriota > Vicinamibacteria > Vicinamibacterales > 2-12-FULL-66-21 > JAICSD01. Next base: position 43,788 of record DASPXV010000105.1, on the reverse strand, counting down.
AGCGCATCGACGTCGGCTTCCGCGCCGATCGCGCGGTCACGGCACGCGTGGCGCTGCCGCAGAAGTTCACCGCGGAAAACCTGCCGCGCGTCGCGGATGAACTGGTCGCGCGGATCGCCGCCGTGCCGGGCGTGCAGCACGCGGCGATCGGATCGGACGTGCCCTTCGCAGGGGGCTCGCGCGCGATCATCGTTGCGCCCGAAGGCACCGCCACGCCGGATGCCGGCGTGCGCGTGTACTTTCATGCGGTCTCGCCCGGGTTCTTCGACGCGCTCGGCGCGCCGCTCGCGCGCGGACGCGCCTTCGATGTGCGCGACGTCACCGGCAGCGATCGCGTCGTGATCGTGGGCCGCTCCTTCGCCGCGAAGGTGTGGAAAGATGCCGATCCCATCGGCCGGCGCATCAAGTACGGGCGCGGTGAACAGGGCGCGTGGCTGACCGTCGTGGGCGTCGCACCGGACCTGCGGTATCGCTCGCTGCGCACGAACGTCGACGGACCCGAGGACCCCGACATGTATTTCCCGTACGCCCAGCAACCGGACCGCGCCATCGCCATCGTCGCAAACACGACCGGCGATCCGTCGGCAATCGCGCCGGCCATTCGCGAGGCCGTGCACCAGTTCGATCGCGATATGCCGATCCGGTCGGAACGCACGATGGAATCGCTGATCGCGGACCGGACGGCGCCGTTTCGGCTGACGGCGGCGATGATGGGCACCTTCGGCGTCGCCGCGTTGCTGCTGGCCGGCATCGGCGTGTACGGCCTGATCAATTACTCGGTCGCGCAGCGCCGGCAGGAAATCGGCGTGCGGGTCGCGCTCGGCGCCGGCCGGCGCGAGATTTACGCGCTCGTTATGAAGGACGGTTTCCTGCTGACGCTGGCGGGCCTTGGCATCGGTCTCGGCGCCGCCTTCCCGGCCAGCCGGCTTCTCGCCACGCAGTTGTATGGCGTCCACGCGTTCGACCCCGCGACCTACGCCGCGATCGCCGGCATCCTGATCGTGACGTCGTTCGCGGCCACGCTCATCCCCGCGCACCGCGCGGCGCGTCTCGACCCGATTCTTGCGCTCCGCGCCGAGTGAGCAATCGACGCGAGCGGAACGGAGCGGGGCGACGGGGTCCCCGCGAGTGGAGCGAGCGAGGGGGCCCGGGGGAAGCGCCCCTTGCTCAATGGAAGATCGTCAAGGGGCGATATTCGCCCGGAGGATAAAATGCTCAGAGGTTTCGTGCAGGACCTTCGCTACGCCGGCCGTGTGATGCTCAAGACGCGCGGCCTGACGCTCGTCGCGGTGATCACGCTGGCGCTCGGCATCGGCGCCAACACCGCAATCTTCAGCGTCGTCAATGCGTTGCTCCTCCGTCCGCTGCCTTATCCCGATCCCGATCGGCTCGTCATGGTCTGGCAGGACCTGCGCGCGCGCGGAGGGCCCGCCACGGAGTGGACGGGTCCCTCGCAGCATTTCGACTGGAAAGCGGAGACCGCGGTGTTCGAGGGGATGACGAGCATGCGCGGCTGGAACGCGAGCCTGTCCGGCGGTGCCTTGCCCGAGGCGGTGCTGGGCGAGCAAACGACGTACGAATATTTCGACGTGCTCGGCGCGCCGCCGGCGCTCGGGCGCGTGTTCCGGCAGTCTGACGACATTCCGAACGCGCCGCGCGTTGTCGTTCTCAGCCACAAGCTGTGGACCCAACGCTTCGGCGCCGATCCGTCGATCGTCGGACGAACTGTGCCGATCAATGGTGAAAGCCACGAGATCATCGGTGTCATGCCTGCGTCGTTCACGCCCGGGCTCGTGACCAACGCCGCGCTCTGGCGGCCGCTGCGGCTGAACCCGGCAAATCCGTCGCGTAATTCCGCGGTGTTCCGAACGATCGGCCGGCTGAAGCGAGGCGTAACGTTGCCCCAGGCGCGCGCGGCGCTCGCCATGCTTGCGAAGCGGCTGGAAGCGGCGCATCCCGAGTCGGACACGGGGAACGCCATCAATCCCGTTCCGCTGCAGGAGCAGCGGGTCGGCACGCTCCGTCCGGCGCTGTTCGTGCTGCTCGGCGCCGTGGGTTTCGTGCTCGTCATCGCGTGCGTCAACATTGCGAACCTGCTGCTGTCGCGCGCGTCAGGACGGTTGCGGGAAATGGCGGTTCGCCGCGCGTTGGGCGCGGACCGGATGCGCATCATCCGCCAGTTGCTGACCGAGAGCATTCTGCTCGCGATCGCGGGCGGCGCGCTCGGTGTGTTGCTCGGCGTGTGGGGCGTTGCCGGGCTCAAGAGCATGGCGCCCGCGGGCACGCCTCGCATCGACGAAGTCGGCATCGACCGTGTGGTTCTCAGCTTCGCGCTCGTGCTGTCGCTGGCGACGGGCGTGCTGTTCGGCGTCGTTCCGGCGTGGCACGCCGCGAGGGATCGGTTCACGAGTGCGCTGAAACAGGGTGGCCGCGGCCAGGCGGGTGACGGCGGAGGACGCGCACGCCGCGCGCTGATCGTCGCGGAGCTGGCGCTCGCACTGATGCTGCTCGTCGGCGGCGGACTCCTGATCCGGACCTTCATCGCGCTGCAGCGGGCCGATCTCGGGTTCAATCCGGAGCGCGTGCTGACCGGATTCATTCTTCCTCCTGGCGCCACATACCGGACGAACAAGCAGCGTCTCGCGTTCTACGACGCCGTCCTCGCGCGGACGGCCGTACTGCCCGGCGTCCGTCATGCCGCCTTATCGTCGGTGATTCCGCTCGGCGGCGACAGCGACACCGACTTCCAGATCGAAGGCCGTCCCCCCGCACAGAACAGCAAGGACGCCCTGATCGTCTGGTACAGGGTGATCAGCGCGAATTACTTCAGCGCGATGGAGATTCCCCTGCGGCGCGGCCGCCTGTTCGGCGACCGTGAGGCAGAACCAACGATCGTGATCAACGAGACGATGGCGAAGCGGCATTGGCCGAACGAGGAGGCGCTCGGCAAGCGCGTGCGCTTTGGTGCCGACGCGCCGTGGATGACGATCGTGGGGATCGTGGCGGACGTGCAGGTGCGCGGGGCGCGCGGCACGAACGAGGTCGAGGCCTACATGGGCTACTGGCACAACCCGGAGCCCGGCGTGAACCTGGTCCTGAAGACGGCAACGGATCCCGCAGCGCTCATCGAGCCACTGCGGCGCGCGGTAAAGGAAGTCGATCCGGGCGTCGCGGTCGCCGGCGTGGGCACGCTCGAAGAGGCGATCGCGGAGGCCAACGGAAGCTCGCGCTTCTACGCGACACTGGTCGCGATTTTCGCGGGACTCGCGCTGGCGCTGGCGGCCGTCGGGATCTACGGCGTCATGTCATACGCGGTGGCGCAGCGGACGCAGGAGATCGGTGTGCGGCTCGCGCTCGGCGCGGCGGAACGTCAGATCTTCGGGCTCGTCGTCGGGGAGACGCTCAAACTCGCCACGATCGGACTCGCGCTTGGACTGGCGGGGGCGCTGGCCGTCGGCAAGGCGCTCCAGCGGCTGCTGTTCGGCGTGAACACGATGGATTTCGTGACGTTTTCGGCAACGGCGGGACTGCTCGTCGCCGTCGCGCTGCTGGCGAGCTACGTGCCGGCGCGCCGCGCGATGCGCGTCGACCCGATGGAAGCGCTGAGAGTAGAATAGGCGCTATGGCCTTTTTCAGCCGAAGCTCGCAGCCTGCCGCGACCGCGGCGGGCGCTCCGGAAGCGGAAGCGCTCGCGCCGAACGCGCTCATCGCGCTCCGCAACATCGAGAAGTCGTACGCACACGGCACGAGCCGCTCCTACGTCCTGCGGCGCATCAACGCCGACATCAAGGAGGGAGAGTTCGTCTCGATCATGGGGCCATCGGGCGCCGGCAAGTCGACGCTGCTCCACATCATCGGGATGCACGACAGCGCGTGGACGGGCGAGTACTACTTCCTCGATCAGCCCGTGCACCGGCTCGGCGCGAAAGAGCGCGCGAAGCTGCACAAGCAGTACATCGGCTTCGTCTTTCAGAGCTACCACCTCCTCGATCACCTCACCGTCTACGAGAACCTCGACATCCCGCTCTCGTATCGCGACATCAAGAAGGCGGAGCGCGAGAGCATGGTGTGCGACATCCTCGACAAGTTCGCGATCGTCGGCAAGAAGGACCTCTATCCCAATCAGCTCTCCGGCGGCCAGCAGCAGCTCGTCGCCGTCGCGCGTGCCGTCATCTCCAACCCGAAGGTCATCCTCGCGGACGAGCCGACGGGCAACCTGCACACGAGCCAGGGCAAGGAGATCATGGAACTCTTCAAGAAGCTGAACGAGGGGGGCACGACCATCATCCAGGTCACGCACTCGGAAGTGAACGCCGGCTATGGCAGCCGGATCATTCACCTCCGTGACGGCTGGATCGTGGACGAATAGCTCGGAGGTTGCAGGTCGCGGCGGGAGGTCGGGACCGAGCCGGTTCGGCCGGGATTTTTGCCTTACCTCACGGGGTGCCCGTGAGGGTCGCGTTTTTCGCGCTCATTATCGTTCCAATCGTTGGGTCCAGCGCATTCGCGCAGGACGGTCCTCTTCATAACGCCGTCAGCCGCGCGGCGTCGGCAGCCGTTCCAGAACCGGGGACAGCCGATCCGCGCCGCAGCTGGTCTCGCGTCACGCAACTGGACGCCAGGGCGACGGTCACGGTGACATATGTCGACAGCAGGTGGACCGTATCGTCGTTTGGCGCGAACGACTCCATGCTGATGGTGCGCGGACTGCCCGGACACGAGGCACACGAGATCATTCCTCGCGAGAAGATCCGCGAGATCATCGTGAGCGGCGGCGGCGTTCCCCGGCGGGTGCGGCGTTCGGCGCGTGTGCCGGATTGCTCCTCGGTAGGATGGTCTCTTCTTCAGTTCCCGATCAGGTCTGCGTCGGCACCTGCACCGATCAGCGCGTCCTCGCGAGTGTCGGCACCGGCGCGCTCGGGGACTTGCGCTCGGGTATGCCGCGACGCCGAGGGACGCGACCCGCGAGATCGTCTATCGCATGGAGGACATAAAAAAGGACCGGTGGGAGTACCGCCGGCCCAATTGATCGCTGCGAACCGCAGACTGCGACGTGCAGACTGCGAACTGCAGACCGTCTACCGTCTACCGTCTACGGTCTAACCGTCTACCGTCTACTGTCTACCGGCCGTTACCAGCGCGGCTCGCGCTTGCCGCCGCCGCCACCGTAACCGCCCCCACCGCCACCACCGCCGCCACCGTAACCTCCACCACCGCGATCGTAGCCGCCGCCACCACCGCCGCCGCGGCCACGTCCACCACCGCCGCCGCCGAATCCCCCTTCGGGCTTCGGCCGGGCTTCGTTCACTACCAGCGCGCGCCCGTCCATCTGGTGCTCGTGAAACTCGGTGATCGCCTTCTGCGCGTCATCGTCGGTCGCCATTTCGACGAACGCGAATCCGCGAGCCCGGCCGGTCGCCATGTCCCGCATCACCCGGACGTTGTCCACCTTCCCGGCGCGGCCGAATAGCTCCGTGAGCTGATCCTCCGTAGCCGAATAGGGAAGGTTCCCGACGTAGAGTCTCCTACCCATGCTGTCACTTACTCCTGCTGACGCGCGGCTTCGGTTCGCGCGCCGGGCCGCCGCGCGCGCACCCTGGCGCCATCCCCCGCTGATCTAGCAGGATATGTGCCGCGGGCGGTACAGTGATGAGGCATGGGCACATTCATCCCGCGCTGGCTCGGCTGGGCGGTCGTTGTCGTCCTCGCGGTCTGCTGCGCCTGTAATCGGACCTCGGGGCAACATCGCGAGTTTCCACTCAAAGGGCAGGTGTTATCTGTCGGGCAAGCTCGACCGGACGGCCGGCGGGAAGTGTCTCTCAAACACGAAGACATTCCCGGCTTCATGCCGGCGATGTCGATGGCATATTTCGTCAAACAGCCGTCGCTGCTTGATGGGTTGGTCCCCGGGGATCTCGTGACCGCCCGGCTCATTCTTGACGGCGGCGAGACATATCTGGATCGTGTCACCAGGACCGGCCACGCACCCTTGCCGGCGGACGCGAGCCCCGTCAAGGTGATGGATGTGATGGGTCCGGGCGACGAGGTCCCGGACGACACGCTACAGGACCAGGAGGGACACACGAGGAAATTATCCGACTGGCGCGGACGGGCCGTGGCCGTCACGTTCGTGTACACACGATGTCCAGTCCCGGACTTCTGCCCGCTGATGGATCGCCGTTTCCTGGACCTGCAGCGCGGGATTGCCGCGGACGCAACGCTGCGCGATCGCGCACACCTGGTTTCCGTCAGCTTCGATCCCGCGCACGACACGCCCGCGGTGATCGCCGCGCACGCGAAGGCTCGCGGCGCCGACCTGCGCACGTGGAGTTATCTCACCGGACAGCCGGCGGCGATCGAGCATTTCACCTCCCGCTTCGGCGTATCCACGATCCTGGAAAAAGACGGCGCGGAAACAATTACCCACAATCTCCGGACAGCGGTCGTCGATCCGCGCGGCCGGCTGATCAAGATCTATTCCGGCAACGAATGGACGGTCGACGCCCTTCTCGCCGATCTCCGTGATGCCGCCGCGCGGTAAGCCGCCGGTCCTGTCGCTCGCCGCGAAGGAACAACGGGTCCTCGAGACCTGCCGCACGCCGGCCGCGGTTCAGCGCTATCTGAATCGTCTTCCTTACAACATCGAGCCGCCACCGGGCGGCGCAACACTCAGGAGTTTTCGCGGTGTCGTCCGCACGGGAACGGTGCATTGCATGGAAGCGGCGCTCGCCGCCGCCGTCATCCTCGAGCAGCATGGCTATCCGCCACTCATCCTCAGCTTCGAGTCGATCGACGAGCTCGATCACGTGATCTTCGTGTACCAACGGGGCGGACGATGGGGATCGGTTGCGCGCTCGCGCGATCCGGGGCTGCACGGCCGCAAGCCGCTGTTCCGCACCGCGCGCGACCTCGCCCTGAGTTACGTCGAGCCGTACATCGACTACCACGGGCGGATCACCGGCTATACCGTGGTGAACATCGCGGAGCTGCTCGGCGATTACGATTGGCGGCTGTCGGAGAAGAACGTGTGGAAGGCCGAGCGCGTGCTGCTGGACGCGCCGCATAGGGCGATACGGTCCTCCGACAGGAGGATCGCGGCATTACGCCGTCGATACCTCCGGTTCAAAGCGCAGCATCCGGATCGCAAACCCGTGTATTACCCGAATCGCCACACATGGTCCGCGCTGCCTCGAGGACCGTGGTGACATTTGGAAATTTGGAAATTGGATAATTTGGTAATCTTGCCTGCGCCGCCTACCGGCGGCGCTCTAAAGCGCGCGCGGTAGCGCGTGCGAAGACAGATTTCCCGATTTCCAAATTTACAAATTTCCAGATTCAGTCAAGGTCGAAGTCCCGCGTCGGTTTCGTGATCGGCTCCTCGCGTGCCTGGCGGAGGGCCTCCTCGAAACGGCGCGAGAGCGCGTCACCGCGGTTCTTCTCTTCCGCGACCGACTTCTGGAACAGCGCCTCGCGGCGCGCGGCCTGTTCGGCGACGATACGCTGCGCGTCGTCGAGCTCAGGACGATCGCCCGACGGCGGCTCGCTGTGGCGAATCACGCGCTGCAGGTTCGCATCCACCACGAGCTTCGCGGAGCAGCACGGGCAGTCGATTTCGAATTCCGATTTCAGTTTGGCCATGGCTACTTTGCCTCCTGCATCAGCGGCGGACCGGTCTGCTCGTCCCAGTCGAGTACGACGGGCTTACCCGAGGCGTCCGTCCCGCGCACCTCGACGCGGCGCACGTGCTCGCGAGCCGTATCGAATCGCTGGCCGAGACCGGTGACGAATCCCGCCAGCGGCGCTTCCAGGCGCGCGCCCGCGGCGACCCGCGGTGATACGCCGCGATAGTACGAGTTCACGGTGACAGACACGTTCTGCCAGGGAACCTTCGTCTGATTCTCGATCACCAGCCAGGTCCCATGCTGGCGAATTGGCGGCAGTTCCGACCGGCAACCGGCGAGCGACAGCACGATTGCCACGAGCACCAGCCGCCTGCGTTCTGTCTCCAACCTCCCGCCTCCGCCAAGGCTACGGCGGGCAAGCCAATCTCCGACCATCGACGTTATGATATCCCCATGACCTGCAGTCGGCTCGCGCGCGCCGTCGCGCGGACCGCGGTCGCGGCCGTTCTCGGCTCGGCCCCAATCGTGGCGTGGCAGGCAAAGCCGGCCCAGGAGGGTACCGCCCGGATCGGCGGAACCGTCAAGAGCGCCGCAGACGATCGTCCGCTGTCACGCGCGCGCGTCATCGCACTCGCTGAGAACGCGACGGAACCGCACGTTGCCATCACCGGCGCGGACGGCAAGTACGTCATCAGCGACCTTCCTGCCGGCGCCTACACGATCTCTGTCACGCGCACGGGATACGCACCGCAGACATACGGGCAGGGTCGCCAACTCTCCGGCGTGCCGCTGACGATCGCAAGCGGCCAGCAGGTTGCCGGCATCGATCTGCCGCTCATTCCCGGCCGTTCGATTACCGGCCGCATCCTGGACGAGGACGGCACCGCCTTCGCCGGCGCCGTCGTCGAAGCGCTCGTCTCACGTTTCCAGGCAGGCGCAGACACCCTCGTCTCCGTCGCGTCGGCGCAGACGGATGACCGCGGCGAGTTCAGGCTGTTCGGTCTGCCGCCGGGGCAGTACTACGTGAGCGCATCCGACCCTGCGTTCCGCAGCGTCATGACAGCCAAGGGCGTTCTGCGTTATTCCCCAACCTACTATCCCGGCGTGCCGTTCGCCGACCAGGCCAAGACGATCATGCTCACGGGCAGCGAGCAGCCGCTGCGCGTCGAGTTTGCGTTGAAGCTCGTGCCGCCCGCGCGCGTGTCGGGACAGATCGCCGCGGAAGACGGCAGGCAGCTCCTGAACGGCGTCATCATCATGAGCCCGCGTGGCGGTGAAGGCGTACCGATGGTCGCGCCTGACAATCCGATGCTGCTCCCCGACGGCCGCTTCTCATTCGGTCACGTCGTGCCCGGGCGCTACCAGATCCGCGCGCGCGGCCAGACGGATCCGTCGGGCAACCCGCTGTTCGCGGTCTTCTCGATTGAGATCCTCGGCGCCGATATCGAGGGCATCAGCATGACGCTGCGTCCTGGTGCGCAGCTCGAAGGCAGGCTGGCGATCGACGGCCGCAGGGGTTCAAAAGCGCCGCTTCTGCCGACGCTGCGCGTACGCGCGCCGTTTACCGATGGAACGAGCTTTGGTGATGCGCTCACCGGCACCGTCCAGTCCGACGGCACGTTCGTGTTGCGCGGACTGATGAACGGCGGGCACCAGATTGTGGTCGACGGATTGCAACCGCCGTGGGTCGTGAAGAGCATCCTCTACCGCGGCAGCGACATCACCGACCGTCAGATCGACATCAGCGCGAAAGAACAGTTCAAAGATGTGCGGATCACGATCACGGACGCCTCCAGCATCGTCACCGGCGTGGTGAAGAACGCGCGGAACGTCCCGGTCGCGAACGTGGGCGTCCTGGTCTTCCCCAACGTGCCGCTGTTCTGGATGCGAACGAACCGCCGCATGCGAGTCGCCTATACCGACGCCGAGGGACGGTTCACACTGCCCGGCCTGCCGTCGGGGGAATACGTCGCCGTCGCGTCGATGTCGGTTGACGAGAGCGATCTCGGGCGGCGCGATCGGCTTCGCGCGCTCCAGGCGATCGGCGTTCCCTTCCGGCTCGAGACCGACGATGCGCAGACCAGCGTGACGCTGCAGGTGGCCGCACAGCCGCCCGCCGGCACGGCGCCCGGCGTGCGCTGATGACATGGCTCACGGTCGCGGGCGGGGCATTCCTCGTCTGGCTCGTTCTCGTCTTCCTGTTCACGCCGGCCATCAACTACCACCTGTCGCAGCGCACGTCCGTCCACGACGAGGACTTCCTCTATACGATCCAGTCGACCTGCCAGGCGGCACTGCACCACGGCAACCGCGTCACGCTGTTTACCGATGGTCCGGCCTTTTACCCGGCGATGCTCGACGCGATCAGAGGCGCAAAGCGCTCCATCAACATGGAGTGCTACATCTTCGAGTACGGAAAGATCGGACTTGAGTTCATCGATGCGCTCAGCGAGCGCGCGCGCAATGGCGTCAACGTGACGGTCGTCGTCGATGCGATTGGCAGCTTCTCGATGTGGGGCAAGCCCGTGGCGCGCCTGCGGGCCGCCGGCGTCCGCATCGTGTCCTACCAGGCGCTGCGGTGGTATTCGCTGCATCGCATCAACAACCGCACGCACCGCGAGCTGCTGATCGTAGACGGCGTGACCGCATTCCTCGGAGGGGCGGGGATTGCGGACTGGTGGGCGGAGCCCACTGGCGGCCGAAAGCGGCCGTGGCGTGACACGATGGCGGAGATTGAGGGACCACTCGTCGCCGCCCTGCAGGGTGTCGCGGCGGAGAACTGGCTGGAGGTCTGCGGCGAGATCCTGACGGGGCGCGACTACTTTCCCGATCTCAAACCCTGCGGCGATACGACCGCGTTCGTCGTCAAGAGCTCCCCTTCAGACCGCGCCACGGCGTCCCGCATCTCCTTCCAGTTGTTGATTGAAGGCGCCGATCACACGGTGCGCATCAGCACGCCGTACTTCCTTCCCGATCGCGCATTCCGGCGCGCGCTCATGGGAATGGCCGGGCGGGGCGTGAAGCTCACCGTGATCGTCCCAGGGAGCCATACCGACCAGCGTTGGGTGCGGCTGGCGAGCCGCCGCATGTGGGGGCGCCTGCTGAAGGCGGGCATCCGCATCTACGAGTACCAGCCCGCGATGACGCATGCCAAGATGCTGATCGTCGACGAGCTGTGGTCGGTGATCGGCACGACCAACATCGACAATCGGTCGTTCGAACACAACGACGAGGTGAACGTCGCGATGCGCGATCCGGTTGTCGCGGTCCGCCTGTTGCAGGATTACGAACAAGACCTCGCCGACAGTATCGAGATGAAGCTGGATCGATGGCAGCGCCGTCCGCTCTGGGAGAAAATCGTCGGCCCCTTCGTCTGGATCCTGGAACGGCAACAATGACAGACGTCCGCATCGCGACCTATAACATCCATCGCTGCCGCGGAATGGATCGGCGCGTCGTCCCCGGCCGGATCGTCGAGGTGCTGCGCGATATCGATGCCGACGTGATCGCGCTTCAGGAAGTGATTGGCGCGGGGCCGATCGGCGTCGGGCAGGCGGAAGAGATCGGCGCCGGCCTCGGCATGGGGTGGGTGATGAACAGCGTACGCGCGCTGCGCCAGCACCAGTTCGGGAACGTGATCCTCAGCCGTTACCCGATCGTCCACCACGGCCAGTACGATCTCTCGTGGCGGACGTGCGAGTCGCGCAACTGCCAGCGGGCAGACCTCAATATCGAGGGGCAGACGCTGCACATCTACAACGTGCACCTCGGCACCGCGGTCCTCGAGCGGCGCTACCAGGCCGGCCGCCTCGCATCGTTCGTCCACGACCGGCGCGTCATGGGCCCGAAGATCATCCTCGGCGATTTCAATGAATGGATGAAAGGACTCGCGACCAAGACGCTGTCGTCGCTGTTCGAGAGCGTCGACATCTCGCAGCACCTGAAGCGCCGGCGCACCTACCCCGGACTCTTTCCTGTCGTCCACCTCGATCACATCTATTACGACGGCAAGGTCGAAGTGCTCGGCGTGGAAATGCCGCGCACGCGCAAGGCGCTGATGGCATCCGACCACCTGCCGCTCGTCGCGACTTTTCGAATCGGCTGATGGGAGACGCCCGGATTGTCCACCAGCGTGGCGGGATCCGAAGGGCTGTCTCCTTCGTCGCCGATCAGCGACTCGTTACGATTCTTCTTCGAACTCTTCTTCGATGGGCGGCCCCAGCCGTGTGGGCGGGCGCAGTGCTTCGCGATAATCGTAGAGCGGGAGGCCGGAAACGTGGATCGTGAGCGGGCACGACGGCGCCTTGACGTCGACGACGACGGTCACAGGGCTGCCTTCGACGCCATCGCGGAACGACAGGCGGCAGCCGCAGGCAAGACGTGCGTGTGTGAACCCCTTCAGCATCTGAAGGAATTGTACTACAGCAGGCCCTTGATCTCCTGCTCGAACTGCTCTTTGGTTGCAGGCCCCAGGTGTTTCGTGCAGATCGATCCGTCACGCGCGACGATGAACGAGGTCGGGTACCCATAGAACGGGCCCCATGCCGACTCGACGTCCGGCGTCATCTGCAGCACCGGGTAGTTCATCTTGAATTCCTTCATAAACGCCTGCAGCTGGTCGGGGCTGTCGTCGACCGAGATGCCGACGATGACCAGTCCCTTGTCCTTGTACTGATCGTAGAGCTTCACGAAGTCCGGAATTTCCACCTTGCAGGGACCGCACCACGTCGCCCAGAAATTCACGATGACGACTTTCCCCTTGTAGTCGGCCATCTTCACGGGCGCGTTGAGCTGGTTCTTCAGTACGAAGTCGTAGGTCGCGCGTCCTTCCGCATCGCATGACGTCCCCTTGGAAGATGCGGAAGATCCGCCCGCATTCCGGCCCGGAGTGACGGACTCGCCCCCGACGTTCTTGCGCAGCATCGGCAACGTCAGCAATGCCAGCGACACCGCCGCGGCGGCCGCGATAACCCAGCGAGACTTCATGGTGAAACTCGACATTGGCGACTGCAGATTGCAGATTGGTGATTCACGGATTGCCGATTGCCGACTGCGGATCGACGGATTGTCGATTGCGCTTCGCCGCAAGTGCCCCGTTCATCAATCGCCAATCCCTCTATCGCCAATCCCTCAATCGACAATCCGTTAATCTTTCATTCTGCACTTGCCAGTCGACAATCTTCATCGAGCGTTTGCCTTCATATAGTCAACGATGCGGCCGAGATCCTGCGGTTGTCCCTCGGCTACGACCGCATACGTGCGGCGGTTGGCGCACCAGATCACCGCTTCGCGCCCCATGTTCGCGACGGTGCCGGCATGCCCTGTATCTTGCGGTAAGACGTAGAGCGACAGCGGCGCGCCATGCCATCTGTACATCAGGTGCGCCGCGCGGCCGTCGGTCGAATAGCAGTGGCGGACGTCAACAAGCTGGAGCTGCTCGGACGGCAGCGCCTGCGGGACGACGATCTGCCATCCCTGCTCCTGCTGCCAGTTCTTCGCCGCGACCGCGGGATCGGTATGCGGATCCGTGTCGCCGATCTTGAAGCACTTCGCATGGTCGAGCGTCAGGCTGGCCGCGAGCGCCTGCACAGGATTGTTGAGGCCGAACAGGAACACACCCGCCACCGCGAGCACGAGCGTAGCCGCCAACGACAACGGCACCCACCTACGCAAGAAGGAAGACGGAAGACGAGAAGACGGAAGACGAGAAGACGGAAGACGAGAAAATGGAAGACGGGAAGACGGAACACGGGAAGACGGAAAAGCCTGCCCGCCAGAGCCTTGGCGAAGGCGGGCACAGCGGGCTCGCAGCGCCGGAGGCGCCTCGACGCGCAGCTCATCGCGATGGGTGTGGACGACCTCGCGCGCGGACGATTCGGCGTCCGCGTGCTTCCTGCACGGCGGACACTTGCCGAGGTGCGCCTCAACCGAATGGCGCACGGCCGGCGCAGCCTCGCCGTCGACGAACGGCGTCAAGTGCGCGTCGAGATCGGCGCAATCTTTTATTTCGTCAGCCATGCCGTTACTTCGTCAGCCATGCCGTGTCAGTCCTATCTTCCCCACTCCGGCGACCGGGTGCTGCGCCTTCGCCCGCCGCGCCTGCAATCCCTCGGACAGCGCGCGGCGCCCGCGCGAGATGCGCGACATCACCGTGCCGATGGGCACGTCGAGTACCTGCGCCATTTCCGCGTACGACAGTTCTTCCACGTCCCGCAGCCACACGGCCTGGCGGAACGCGTCGGGCAGCGCATCGAGCGCGGCCTGGAGATCGGCATCCAGCGTCCGCCTCGTCAGAATCTGCTCCGGCGACTGGTCGGCGGGCCCCTCGTTGGCCGCGCGCTCTACCGCCTCGCTGTCGACGTCTACCGGACTCCGGCCGTCGTGCCGGCGCATGTTGCGAAACGTGTTGTGGAGGATCGTGAACAGCCACGCCTTCAGGTTGGTGCCCCGCTCGAACTGGTGCGCCGAGCGAAACGCCTTCAGGTACGTGTCCTGGACCAGATCCTCGGCATCCGCAGCGCGCCGCGTCAGGCGGAGCGCCGTACCGTACAGGCTGTCGATGTGGGACAGCGCCGTGCGTGTGAACTCGGCGTCGTCACCACGACCTGGAGAGCGGCGGAATGCCATTTAGGGGAACACCGGCGATATGCCGGTTTATTCCTGCCATTGTATCGCGGGGAGGACAGCGGACGGCCCCCGGCGGGGACACTCCCCGCTGTGCATGCTGCCGGATCCTCGGCAGATACACCTCGACGGGAGGCATGTGGCTTGCTGCGCGGCGTTGACGGGGATTCAGGCCGGGGACCCCGGCATTGCGGCAAACGTCTTAGTCACAGTAACATCGGCACATCCGAGGTGGACCCATGAGTACGCGCAGCAGGCGCGGGTTTCGAGCGCCGTTTGGCATTGCCCTTTTCATGTTCGTCTTTGTCGCGGGCACCATCGCCGCCAGCGCGCAGACGCCCTTCGTGCCGTACTACAACAAGAACCGGATCAAGTACGACCACTTCAACTGGCACACGTACTCGACCGACCACTTCGAGATCTACTACTACCCGGAGATCGAGAAGCACCTGGAACGCGTCGCCAGCTACGCGGAGAGCGCGTACCAGCAGATCAGCGCGGATCTGAAGCACGACCTGGCGTTCAAGATTCCCCTCATCCTCTATAAGACCGCCAGCGAGTTCCAGCAGCAGAACATCGATCCCGGCGAGATGCCGGAAGGCGTGCTCGGCTTCTCTGAGCCGTATCGCGACCGCATGGTGTTCCCGATCGACGAGCCGTCCGACGCGTTCTATCACCTGCTCACACATGAGATGACGCACATCTTCGAGTTCGACATCATCCCGCGCACGCTGCTGCGGCGGGGCCTGCCGCTATGGGTGGATGAAGGGCTGTCGGAGTTCGAGACCGGCTACTGGAATCCGTTCGACCTGATGTCGGTACGCGACGCCGCCATCGCCGACATCATTCCCTCGATGAGCGAGTTCGAGAGCAGGGCGCTCGTCGATGGCCGCGCGCCGTATTACATGGGACATGCGTGTTTCGAGTTCATCGAGTCGAAATGGGGCAAGGAGGGACTGCGCCAGTTTCTGTTCGCGCTGCGGAAGAGCGTGATCGGCGGCGGCGACAGCGCCTACGAGGAAGCGTTCAAGCTCAAGCCCGACGAGTTCGACGAGCAGTTCGACAAGTACCTGAAGGACCGCTTCAAGCCGTTCCGCGACAAGGAGCGGCCACAGGACTACGGCAAGAATCTCGCGCCGAAGCGCGGCAAGACGCAGTACGTCTCGGTGATCTCGATCGAGCCGTCCCCCTCGGGCGACCTGATCGCTGTCGCGGCCGGCAACCGCAAGGACCAGGAGCTCGACATCATCCTGATGTCGACCAAGGACGGCAAGGTGATCCGCAACCTGACCGGCGGCTTCAATACCGGGTTCGGCTTCGAGTACATCGCCTCGCCCGGCGGGTTCCGCGGCAACGCCGTGCCCTGGATGTCGTGGTCGCCGATCGGCGATCGCCTCGCCTACTTCGCGCGGCACGAGAAGGAAAAGCAGCTGGTGCTGCAGAACGTGCTCAGCAGGAAAATCGAGAAGCGCTTCGATATCAAGACCGTCGATATGCCGGAATCACCCGATATCAGCCCCGACGGGAAGACGGTGGTGTTCGCCGGACTGCGCGACGCGATCGGCGATATCTTCACGCTCGATCTCGAGACCGGCACGATCAAGAACGTCACCAACGATGCCTTCGGCGACTACGGTCCGACCTGGGCGCCCGACGGCAAATCGATCGTCTACCTCGCGCGCGTCAGCGGCAACGACAAGCTGTTCCGCCTCGACCTGGCGACCGGCAAAAAGACGCAGCTCACCTTCGGGACGCATGACGACGGCGCGGTGCAGTTCGTCGACGCCGACACGATCGTGTTCCCGTCGACCGCGGTCGACCCGAATCAGTCGATCAGTCCTGAGGTCGCGCGCAACGGCAACATCTATAACGTGTGGACGCTCAACCTGAAGACCAACGAGCTGAAGCAGTACACCGACGCGCTCGGAGGCAACGTTTCGACGGTGCTGCTGAAGGGCGATGACAAGCAGCAGAGAGTCGGGTTCGTGACCTATTACAAGGGTGAGTACGGCATCCATACGATGCCGGCGCAGAAGGAGGCGCTGCACACCGTGGCCACCGCGGACTTCGGCGAGCCGGGTCCGATTATCGACTTCCAGCCGCCTCTGAGCCACACGCTGGTGCCGGCGAACCAGCGCGTGAAGGGACGATTCGAAAAGCTGTTCCTCGAGGGACGGCCTCCGGTGAACGTCGGCGTGACGAGCGGCGGCGACGTGTTCGGCGGCACGCAGGTGACGTTCACCGACGTCCTCGGCGACCAGCAGTTCAGCCTCTATGCCGAATCGGTCTCGCAGTATCGCACGCTGTCGTTCTCGTACTTGAACCTCTCGCGGCGGCTGCAGTACGCGCTGCAGGGCTTCTCCCAGACGCAGTTCTACTATGCGAATAACGCGGGGACGTTCTACGCGCAGCAGTATGGCTTCCTGAGCCACAAGGATGCGCTCGCGACGCAGACGGCGCGCGGTGGCACGGCATTCGGGATCTACCCGCTCAACCGCTACGCGCGTGTCGAGCTGTCAGGCGGGTTGATCCAGTTCAAGCAGCAGTACGACGACCCGACGCTTCAGGCCATCGCCGAGGAGTACCAGCAGCAGCGTTACGGGCAGAACCTGTTCGCGGACGGCAAACTGCTGCCGCTCGGCATCGCGTACGTGCGCGAAACGACGGTGTTCCGTGAGTACGGTCCGCTCTCGGGCCACACGCTGCGCGTCGGCTACGAGTACTCGCCGAAAATGAACGGCTTCATCTCGCGGCAGACCGCAGACGTCGACGCCAGAAAGTACTTACGCCTCGCGACGAACGGTGTCCTCGCGTTCAGGTTCAGGGGCCTCAAGAGCTGGGGCGACTATCCATCGTACCTGTACTCGGGCGGCAACTCCGAATTGCGCGGCTACCAGTACCTGGAGTTCATCGGGAACAAGGCGTTCTTCGCCAACGCGGAACTGCGGTTCCCGTTGATCGAAGCGGCGCTGACGCCACTCGGGGTGATCGGCGGCCTGCGCGCGGTGGCATTCGCGGACCTCGGCGCGTCGCAGTTCGCACAGAACAAGCTGCAGGTCTATTCTCGTGACCCGGTTCCCGTCCAGCCAATCATCGGCTACAAGCAAAACCCGTTGACCGGGCAAATCGTGCTCAATTATGGCGCCCCCTACATCGTGAACGGCTTCCATCTCGTCGACGGCCGCGCGTCGTACGGTCTCGGCCTGGAGACCTTCGCGCTCGGGTTCCCCATTCACTTCGACTGGTCGTGGCGAACGTTGATGAACAAGGGCTGGGAGGACTACATCTATTCGTATGCGGCTGTCGTTGATGGCGTGAGCACCGGGAGCAAGTGGCTGCGCCGGCCGAAGTTCTCTATTTGGATAGGCTACGATTTCTGACGCTGACGTAGCCATGTCAACGCCCAACTCCACAACTCCCAACCTCCAAGGGTGCGGGAGAGTTTGGGAGTTGGGAATTGAGGAGTTGGGAGAGTTCGCATGGCTTGCGGCTGCGGATCGATGTCAACGCCCAACTCCACAACTCCCAACCTCCAAGGGTGCCGGAGAGTTTGGGAGTTGGGAATTGAGGAGTTGGGAGAGTTCGCATGGCTTGCGGCTGCGGATCGGTAGTCAAGCTGCTCGCTGATTACCTGGAACGTCAGCTGCCGCCCGATCTTCGAGTGGAGCTGGAGGCGCACCTGCAGAAATGCCCGCGGTGCGTGGCCCAGCTCCGCACTTACGAATCTACCGTCTCGATGCTGCGATCGCTCCGTGACGACGAGCTCCCGCCCGACCTGCGCCTCACTGTGAAGTCGTTCATTGACGCTAAATGCCACAGGAACTGACCGGTTCGCCTGCGCTCAGCATGCGTCCGAAACCGGCTTCGGACTCCGCGACCGAGATGGTGCAGGTGGTCCTGCCCAACGATGCGAACCCGTTGGGGTTCCTCCTGGGCGGCACAGCCATGCACCTGATCGACATCGCCGGAGCGATCGCCTGCCATCGGCACACACGCAGCCTGCTCGTCACCGCCGCGGTGGACGGCCTGCAGTTCCTCCATCCGATCAAGGTCGGCGACCTGATCATCCTGAAGGCGCGCGTCAGCGCAGTATGGACGACGTCGCTCGAGGTTGAGGTGGAGGTCTTCTCGGAAGAGACGCTGACGGGCCTGCGCCGGATGACGAGCCGCGCTTACCTGACGTTCGTGTCGATCGATCGCGAGGGACGCCGTGTCGCCATCCCGCCGCTCGTGCTGGAGACAGACGACGAGCGCCAGAAAGCGGCGCAGGCGGAGCAGCGCCGTGCGGAACGCCTGAAGGCGCGGCAGGAACTCGAGAGCCGCTGCAGCTAATCGCTACTTCTGGAAGAACTGCGCGTTCTTGGGGATGAACCCCTTCCACTTGTCCGGCGTCTCGTCGAGCGCGAAGATCGCTTCCACGGGGCACGCCGGCACGCATGCGCCGCAGTCAATGCACTCGTCCGGATGGATGAACAGCTGCTCGACGGTCGCGAACTCGGGCTCGTCCTTGCGCGGGTGTATGCAGTCCACCGGGCAGACGTCCACGCACGCGGTATCCTTCGTCCCGATGCAGGGTTCGCAGATTATATACGCCACGCTATAACTATATAACACCACATGTGTACCTGGCGACGTCTCGCCGCCATCCTCCTGCTCGCATCCGCCTGCGCGACGCCGGCGCGCGCGCAGATAACCGTGAGCGGCGACGCGACGGCGACGATCGGCAGCCGCG
Source organism: Vicinamibacterales bacterium (assembly GCA_035637115.1). Lineage (GTDB taxonomy): Bacteria > Acidobacteriota > Vicinamibacteria > Vicinamibacterales > 2-12-FULL-66-21 > JAICSD01. Next base: position 24,810 of record DASPXV010000105.1, on the reverse strand, counting down.
ACGACATCGCCTTTTTCAATTACACCGACTACGAGCACAATGCTCTGCGGATGTTCCGGGTGGCGCTCTCGGGGATGTGGCGCCCGAGCGAGCGGCTGGCCTTTCTGACGGAGCTCAGGTCCGAGAATGCCGAACACCTGGTGCCTCGCGCGCTTTACGTGCGCGTGCATCCGTTCAAGGGACGTACGTTCGACGTCCAGGCCGGCCGGATTCCACCGGTGTTTGGCGCGTTCGCGCGGCGCAGCTACGGAGCCGACGCGAACCCGCTCATCGGCTATCCGCTCGCCTACCAGTACCTCACGTCGCTTCGCCCGGATGCGATCCCTGGCTCGGCGGACGATCTCCTGTTCATGCGCGCGCGCGGATGGCAATCGAGTTTCCCCGTGGGGATCACGACACCGGGTCCGGGCGTGCCGATCGTGAGCGCATATCGCTGGGACACGGGCGTCGAGGCGCACGCCGCGGCCGGTCACCTGGATGGGTCCATCGCGCTGACAACCGGCACGCTGGCGAACCCGCGCGTCGACGACGACAATGGCGGACGGCAGATCGCAGGACGCGTTGGCTGGACGCCGGCGGTCGGATTGGTCCTCGGCGCGTCCGCATCGCGCGGGGAGTTCCTGACGCGCGCGATCGGCGATACCTACGCGCCGCTTCTCGGCCGCAAGACATACGCGCAGCGCGCGCTCGGCGCCGACGCGGAGTACTCGCGTGATTACTTCCTGATACGCGGCGAGTTCATCGAGAGCAGCTGGAACCTGCCTGCGCTCAATCTTCCGCGAATCGACGGACCGTTGAAGGCGCGCGCGGGATTCGTGGAGGGACGCTATCGCCTGACGCCACGGTTCTTCGCGGCGGCGCGCATCGATCGTCTGACGTTTTCGAAAATCCGCGGCCAGCGGTTCTTCGCCGGCGCACCGACGCCATGGGATGCGCCGGTGAGACGCATGGAAGCGGGGGGCGGCGTGTACTTGATGCGCAATCTCGTGTCGCGTGTGGTCGTCCAGCGAAACAAACGCGATGCCGGTCGCGTCACCAGGCGCACCTTCGTGTCCGCGCAGCTTTCCTACTGGTTTTGATGCGCTTCCCCATCCTCTGCATCCTCTGCGCCCTCGGCCTGACTTCCGCGTCCGTTCACGCTACCGCGGGGAAGCCGTCGGCAACCGGCGCCATCCGCGGTCGAGTGGACATTCACGTCGAGCGTTCGCTTCGCGACTCGCGTGCTGACGCGGCCGCGCTTGGCATGGGCGGCAGCCGCGATCCCCAGGAACGCCGGCGCAGCGTCGTCTATCTCGAAACAGCGCCGCGCGCCGCCTTCGAACAGAACGAAGAGCACCGCGGCCGCATGGATCAACGCAACGAACGGTTCGTGCCGCACGTCCTGGCGATCGTCGCTGGTACCTATGTGGATTTTCCGAACGGCGATAACACGTACCACAACGTGTTCTCGCTCTCCAAGACGAAGGATTTCAACCTGGGGCGCTACGCCGCGGGCCGGTCGAAGGCAGTCCGCTTCGAACGTCCCGGGGTCGTCCGCGTATTCTGCGACATCCACTCGCACATGAGCGCGTTCATCCTCGTGTTTGCGCACCGGTTCTTCGCGGTGACCGATGAAGAGGGTCGCTATCGAATCGAAGGGGTTCCGCCTGGGACGTACACCGTGGTCCTGTGGAACGAGACGGTGCATGGGGATTCGCCGCGGCGGACGATCACAATCGGGGAGAACGGTGGCGACACCGACGCGGACTTCAGCATCAAATGAACGCGTTCTCGTCGCTCACGAACAGAATCTTCTTCGCGACCGCGCTGATCGCGGTCCTGTCCATCGCGGTGGCCATCTACATCGTCAACCGCGCCGTTTCACGGCAGGCTGACGCCGAGCTGCAGCGCGGCATCATCGAAGCCGCGACGCTGGTCGACGAATACCGGAAGTTCAGTTTCGAGAACTTCGGGCTTGACGCACGGTTGATTGCCGACCTTCCCGTCCTGAAGGCGGCGGTGGACACGCGCGATCCCGCGACACTCGAGCCCATCGCGAAAAAATATCATTCGCAGCTGGCCAACACTGAGCTGTTCGCGATTGCCGACAACACCGGGCGCGTGCTCGTCAGGCTCGGAATGACCGACGTCCCCGAAGCGGTCTTCGAAGCCGCAACCATCACGAGGCAGTCGGCGCCGGACGAGAAGGAAGCGTTCTGGCCCACGCGCGGCGGCATCCTGCTGATCAAGTCAGTCCCCATCCTCGTGGACAAGGACATCCTCGGCACGCTGATTCTGGGCGCTATTCTCGATAACACCCAGGCCACGCGCTTCAAGAACCTGACGCACAGCGAGATCGCCTTCGGTGTGAACGGCCGGATTCTGGCCGCGACGCTCCCGCCCGCCACCTGGCCGGCGCTCGCCCCGCTCCTGGACCGGCCGGGCAGCTCCTCGAAGATCCAGCTCGGCGACGAGGCGTATCTCGCCTTCGTGAACGCGCTCGGGCCGCCCGGCCCGAACGGACAACCGATGGATCTGGTGCTGCGATCGCAGACCGAGCGGCTGCGCTTTCTCGGCCAGCTTCACACGCTGCTCGCCGCCACCGCGCTCGTCGCCGTGCTCGTTGCGGTACTTTTCAGCTACGCCGTGGCGCGGACAATTACGCGCCCGCTCGGTACCATTACGTCGACGATGCGCGAGATGGCGTCGAGCGGCGACCTGTCGCGGCGCATCCCGACGCCCGACGCACGCTGGCAGGACGAGGACGCGCGGCTCCTGGCGACGACGTTCAACTCGATGACCGATTCGATCGAACGCTTCCAGCGTGACGCGGCACAGCGCGAGCGGCTCTCGTCGCTCGGGCGACTCTCTACCGTCATCGCGCACGAGATCCGGAATCCGCTGATGATCATCAAGACGTCGCTGCGCGGACTCCGCCGTGACGACGCGCGTCCCGAGCAGGTTCTGGCTGCCGCGGAAGACATCGACGAAGAGATCTCGCGCCTGAACCGGATCGTCGCGCAGGTCCTCGACTTCGCGCGGCCGATCAAGTTCGAGGTGGCGCCGGCGGACCTGAACGCGCTGACGAGGGATGCCGTGCGCGCGGCGGAGGCGGCTGCCGGTGCGAACGGCGTCCGGCTGGCTCTCGATCCCGACCTGCCGCACGCCAGCACCGACGCGGAGCGGCTCCGGCAGGCGCTCGTCAACATCATCGGCAATGCGATTCAGGCCGTGGAGGGAGGCGAGGGGGCGCAGGGCGTGCGGGTGCGGACCGCGCGCGTGGACTCGCGTCACGTGGCCATTACCGTCAGTGATTCTGGCGCCGGGATCGCCACCGCGGACCTGCCGCGCGTGTTCGATCCCTATTTCACGACACGGCGGACGGGAACCGGCATCGGTCTTGCGATCTCGCGCAACATCATCGAGGGACTCGGCGGACGAATCACGGTCGCGAGCGAACCCGCGCGCGGTACGGACGTGCGCATCGAGCTCCCCCTCGACGTTGGCGGGACTCGTACAGCATGACCAGAACCCATGGCTCGATTCTCCTCGTCGATGACGAGGCGAAGATCCGCAACGCCCTCGCGGAGGCGCTGCGCGAAGAGGGACACGAAGTCGTCTCGATCGGCAGTCCGCGCGAGGCGCAGCGGCTGCTCGCGCGCGGCACGTTCGACGTGCTCGTCGTCGACAACCTGATGCCGGAGCTGACCGGCCTCGACTTGATTCGCGAGCTGGTCGCCACGATACCCGCGGCGGACCGGCCGCAAATCCTGATGATGACGGCGCACGCCACCGTCGAGAGCGCCATCGAGGCGATGAAACTGGGCGCGCTCGATTACCTGCAGAAACCCTTCGAAGTCGACGAGCTGCTGGTTGTGGTGAACCGCGCGCTCGATCACCAGCGACTTCGCACGCAGCACGGCTACCTGCTCAGCGAACGCGACGAGGAGTTCAACCAGTACGGCATCGTCGGCCGCAGCCGCCGCATCCAGGACGTGATCCGGACGGCGGAGATAGTCGCGAAATCCAAGAGTACCGTCCTCATCACCGGCGAGACGGGCACGGGCAAGGAGATGGTCGCGCGCGCCATTCACTACCACAGCGCGCAGCGCGACATGCCCCTCGTGAAGGTCAATTGCGCCGCCATCCCTGAAAACCTGCTGGAATCGGAGCTGTTCGGCCATACACGCGGCGCATTCACCGGCGCGCTCAACAACAAGAAAGGCAAGTTCGCGCTTGCTGACGGCGGGTCCATTTTCCTCGACGAGATCGGGACGATGGCGCAGCCGCTGCAGGCAAAGCTGTTGCGCGTGCTGCAGGAACGGGAGTTCGAGCCGCTGGGTTCTGAGCGCAGCCAGAAAGTGGACGTGCGCGTGATCGCGGCCACGAACCGCGACATCCGGCAGATGGTTGCCGACGGCCGGTTCCAGGAGGATCTCTATTACCGGCTCAACGTCATCCCGATCCACATTCCGCCGCTGCGCGAGCGCCGCGACGATATCCCGCTGCTCGTCGATCACTTCGTTCGCAAGCACGCGCAACGCGCGGGCAAGCGCATTGAGGGCATGGAAGCAGGCGTGCTGGACGCATTGAAGAACGCCGACTGGCCCGGCAACGTGCGCGAACTGGAGAACACCGTCGAGCGCGCCGTCGTCCTGTCACCCGGCTCCACGATCGGTCCGGAAGTCGTGCGGCTGCTCGGCGTGACCAGCGCGCCGGTCGCCGGCCTGCCGTCCATGTCGCTGCGGCAGAACCTCGATTGGGCCGAACGCGAGAGCGTGCGGCGGGCATTGGAAAGCGCCAACGGAGTCAAAAAAGACGCCGCCGAGTTGATGGGAATCAGCCAGCGCGCTCTGAGTTATTACCTCGCGAAGCACCGTATCGAGTGACGCGCGCCGCACGCGGAACACGCATATAGTGATTTACGCATCACGTAAGCGGTTACCCGTGCAGAAAGAAAATGCCCCGGTTTTGTCACGTTTGGCGCCCGTTTCGCGGGCACTGCCTTTGCGATAATCGACGCCAATGAGAATTTTTTCCAAGGCCGTCTGGGGTACGTGTGTCCTCCTCGCGCTTGCTGCAGGACCCGCGCATGCGCAGACGCCCGCGCCGCAACCGCCCGCTCCACAGCCGCCTGCTCCGCAACCGCCGCCTCCGCCGGTCACATCCGATCCGGACATCCGCGTAGACCCGCTGCAGCCGGACTTCAACCTGGCGGCGCTGCCGACGACGCTCCGCGTGCCGGCGAACAAGATGGCGTTCCGCGTGACGCATCGTTTCACGCGGTCGCTGGGCCGCGGCGACTTCAGCGACCTGTTGAACGATTTCTTCGGATTCGACAGCGGCGCGCAGATCGGGCTCGAGTTGCGGTACGGGCTGCTGCCGGGCACGCAGATCGGCATCCATCGCACGAGCGACCGCACGATCGAACTCTTCGGCCAGCACAACATTCTGCAGCAGACGGCTGACGGACATCCGCTCGGCCTCGACGTCGTCGCGACGTTCGAAGGACAGAACAATCTTCGCGATCAGAAGTCTCCGGCGATCGGATTGCTCGTCTCGCGCAAGGTTGGACGCGTTGCGGCGCTCTACGCTGAACCGATTTTTGTCGCGAATACGAATCCGTTCGACACGGGTGACCAGCACACGGCGATGGTCGGCCTCGGCGGACGCGTGCGCATCCGTCCCGCGACGTACCTGATCGGTGAAGTGACGCCGCGGCTGACCGGCTACAAGCCCGGTGTGGACCAGGGCAGCCTCGGCATCGAGATGCGGGCGGGCGGCCACACCTTCCAGATCAATTTCTCGAACGGGTTCGGCACCACGCTCGGACAGCTGGCGCGGGGCGGCGTCAGCAGCGATTCCTGGTACATCGGCTTCAACATCTCACGGAAATTTTTCTGACGATGGCTTACAGACGTACGTCGGTTCTTTCGTCTCTTGCTCTCGTGGCGCTGGTCGCGGGCTGCGGCGGTTCACCCAACTCTCCGAGCGGCGGCGTCACCGTCGTTGTGCGCGACGGCGGAACGGGCGCGAGCGGCGCTACGATCACGATCTCCTCTTCCGGCGTCACCGCGAAATCCGTGACGGTGGCGGTCGGCCAGTCGGTGACGATTGTGAACAACGACACGCGGTCGCACGAGATCGCGTCGGACCCGCACCCCCAGCACGGCAGCTGCCCGTCGATCGAGGCGGGGCTCGGCACAATCGGCGCGGGGCAGACGAAGGTCACGCATGCCTTCGCCAACGCGGGAACGTGCACGTACCATGACCATTTGGACGATTCGAACCCCGCGCTGAAAGGCACGATCGTCGTGCAATAACGTGCAATAAGGGCCCATGGGGTGCGCGCAAGGGTCAGCGGGTGCCCGTCTGGTGTGAGCGCCTCCAGCGTCGCCACCAGCTCGGAGGTCGTCGCGAATCGCTTCTCCGCCGACGGTTCGATACAGCGCGCGATGATGCGCTCGAGAGATTCTGGAATCGTGTCGTCGAGCTGCCGCAAGGGCCGGGGCGCCGCGTGCATCCGCGACATGATTTCCGACATCGGATTGTCGCGCCCGGCGAGTCGCTGCCGTCCCGTCAGCATGTCGTAGAAAATCAGCCCGAATGCATAGATGTCTGCCCGGGGATCGACGAGCTCGCCTCGCGCCTGTTCCGGCGCCATGTACTCGAGCGTACCCATCACGCCGCCGAGCGCCGTCGCCGTGGCTGTACCGCTGATCGATCGCGAAATCCCGAAATCCATGATCAGGGCGGTGCCGTCTGCCGCGAGCATGATGTTTTCGGGTTTGAGATCGCGGTGGACGACGCCGACCTGATGCGCGGCGGCAAGTCCGTGCGCCACCTGCCTGGCGATCGCCAACGCCTCAGGCACCGGCAGCCGTCCCCGCTCGCGCAGCAGATTCGCCAGGTCCTGCCCTTCGACGAACGGCATCGTCAGGTACTTGATACCGTCCCGCTCACCGAGATCGTGGATGCGGACGACGTTGCGGTGAGTGACCTGCCGCGCCAGAACGAGCTCGCGTTTGAACCGGCGCTCCACTTCGGCGGCGCTGGTTCGATCGCCAATGACCTCCGGACGGATCACTTTGACCGCGACAGCGACATTGAGCTCGGCGTCCCACGCCTGGTAAACGACGCCCATGCCGCCAGCGCCGAGCGTCCGGATGATGTGATAGCGAGGACCGAACGCCTGGCCGGCGATAAGTGGTCCGGTCCCGCGCGGAGAGACCGGGACGCCCGCCAAAGTTTCAGCATTGGCACGCGCGCTGTCGAAGAACGGCGCATGCGTGCCCGTAGCGGCGTCGTCGTCGCTGAACGCGTGGCCGCACGAGGTGCACGCCGGAGAATCGTCGGTGCGCGCAACACCACAGACGGAGCACACGGGATGGACCTGGGTCATGGATGGGCGCGGGTATTATGTCGCGGCGTGCCGAGGCGTGCAATAATGCGCACGTGCGACGGCTGGCGGGTGCGGCCACTCTGATGGTTTTGGCGTCATGCGGAGGCTCTCCCGCTTCCCCTACCAACGGCTCCGCGACGATCACGATCACCGCCGCCGGGGTCAGCCCCACGCTGCTCAACGTCACGCAGGGCACCCGCGTCCTCTTCGTAAACAGCGACTCTCGCGCTCATAACATGGCGTCCGATCCGCATCCGGAACATAGCGACTGCCCGGAACTCAACGCCGTGGGCCTGCTGCAGTCTGGACAGAGCCGCGAGACGGGGAACCTGAATACGATCCGCAGCTGCGGCTTCCACGACCACGACGATCCGCCGCCCGGCGGCAGCAAGTGGACCGGCAGGATAACGATCCGGTAGCCGCGCCGTCAGCGACTAGTATTCGTACACGCCCCGCCCCACCTTCCGTCCCAGGCGGCCCGCCTTCACGTACTGCGCGAGGAGAGGGCACGGGCGGTACTTCTCGCCCATGCTGCGGTGCAGGTACTCGAGGATGCTGAGGCGCGTGTCGAGGCCGACCAGGTCGACGAGCTCGAACGGGCCCATCGGGTGATTGAGACCGAGCTTCAGCGCCTTGTCGATGTCGCGGGCGGAGGCGACGCCTTCCATGAGCATGTAGAACGCTTCGTTGCCGATGCTGGCATTGACGCGCGTGGTGATGAATCCCGGCGATTCGCGCACGAGGACCGTTTCTTTCCCCATCGCGCGTGAGACGGCCTCGATTGCTTCGAGCGTCGACGGCGCGCTTTCGAGCGCCCGTACGATCTCGATCAGTTTCATCTTGTGCACCGGGTTGAAGAAGTGCATGCCCGCGACGCGCGCGGGATTCTTCAGCGACCCCGCCAATTCGGTGATGCTCAGCGCAGATGTGTTCGACGCGACGATGGCCGACGCCGGTGCGAGCTGCTCGATCTGCTGGAACAGCGCGAGCTTCAGGTCGATCTTCTCGGGCGCGGCCTCGATGATGAAGTCCGCCTCCTGCAGCGCCTCGCCGAGATTTGCGGTCGTGGCAAGCCGCTTCATCGTTGCGTCTGCGTCCGCGGCGGTCAGCTTGCCGAGCTCGACCCCTTTCTTGACAATCGCCTCGATCGCGTCCCGTCCCTTCTGGATGGCCGCGTCACTGACGTCGTACATGCGCGTCGTGAAGCCGCCGGCGATCGCGGCGTGCGCGATCCCGTGTCCCATCGTTCCCGCGCCAAGTACTGCTATGGTTCTCGTCTTCATGCTCCTTAGATTGTTCTTGTAGCTTCCGCCTTCCGCCTTCGCGCGAAGCGCTTCGGCGGACCGCCGTAGCCTTGGCGGAGGCTGGTCAGGCGGAAGTTTCAACGATCTCCGCGAGCGTCGCCATCGCGTGATCGATCTCCGCTTCGGTGTTGTAGAAGTGCGGCGCCATGCGGATGCCGGCGCCCGGACGATAATCGACAATCACCTCGCGGCGAATCAGTTCGTCCGCGACGGCGGCGCCGTTCGGGACGTCGAGAATCACCGATCCGCCGCGCTCCCGATCGTCGAGCGGCGTGTTGAGCCGATAACCTGGGGCCTGCGCCGCGTCGATAATGCGCCTCGTGAGCGCGAGCGAGCGCTCGCGTATCGCCGGCACCCCGATCGACGCGACGATCTCGTACCCGGCGCGCGCGGAATACAGCGACGGCACGTTCGGAGTTCCGCTCTGGAAGCGCTCCGGGTTGCCCGCGTAGCGCACGGGTCCCGTTTCAAAGTCGAACGGCGACTCGTGCGCCGCCCAACCAATGAACGCGGGACGCAACCGCTCGGCGAGGTCAGGGCGCACATACAGGTAGCCGGCCCCAGGTCCCCCGCAGAGCCACTTCACCGAACCGCCGACCGCGAAGTCGGCGTTCCATGCCTGAAGATCCATCGGCACCGTGCCCGCACCCTGGTAGACGTCGAGAATGACGTGCGCGCCCACGCGATGCGCCTTCTCGATCACCGCGCGCGCGTCGGTGATGAACGCGCTCTTGAAGAGCACGAGCGAGAGCGGCACGAGCAGCGTCCGCTCGTCGATCGCGTCGAGGAATTGCTGGAGATCGAGCCGCACGGGGTCTGAAGACGGCACGTAGACGATCTCGGCGCCGTAACGCCGGAATCCTTCGAAGAGGTAGTGGTTCGACGGAAACTCGAGCTCCGTCATCACGATCTTCCGGCGCGGCCCGTCGTACGTGAAACAGGACGCAATGATGCCTTGCGCCACGGTCACGTTCTGGTGCATCGAGATGCTGTTCGCCGGCACGCCGAGAACCGGCGCGAGGAGATTTCCCGTCTCGCGCCCGATCTCCCACCAGCCTTCGTGCCAGGCGCGCACGCCGCGGCGCGACCACGTGTCCGCGAATTCCTGCAGGTACGCCGCGGTCTTCCTCGGCATCGCGCCGAGCGAGTGGCTCACGAGGTACGTGCAGGTCTCCAGGATGGGGAATTCCGCGCGCCACCGCAGCAGGCCGATCTGTGTCATCTCTCGGGTCATGTCCGGGGCCATATTCTTGCCGCATTCTCCGCGAGAATCTTACGCTTCGTCGCGTCCGCGAGGGGCAGCGCCGCGAAGGCGTCCGCGTTGGTTTTCATGGACTTGACGCCGGGGCTCGGCCAGTCGCTGCCCCACACCGCCTTTTCCGCGAGTTCTTCCAGCCTCGGAAAGTACTCGAGCAGCCTGGCAGGCGGAATTCCTGACACTTCCAGGAACACGTTCGGATGCCGCCGTACCAGGAAGAAGGCGGCGTCCATCCACAACGGCCGTCCGCCGTGCGCCAGCAGGATCCTGAGTTTTGGAAAATCGATCGCCACGTCGTCCACGTCCATGGGATCGCCGAGCCGGCTGCGCGCACCGGGGAACACCGACGTGCCGGTATGGATCGTCACAGGCACTCCCGCCTGCTCCGCCACACGATAGAGATCGGCCAGCGACGGAAGTGAATCCTGGTACGCGTTCGCGCGGAACAACTGGTGCGGTGGATGGACTTTCAGCGCGCGTGCGCCGGCGGCGATGACCCGCGCGGTTTGCCCCGCGACGTCGCGCGTGAACCGTGGGTTGACGGACCCGAAAGCGATCAGTCTCGACGGATCCACCGACGCGTAGCGAATCATCCAGGGATTCGCCTCGTCGGTAAATCCCATCAGGTCAGGACTGACGTAGTTGATCAGCCCGACCCGCTCGACGCCGTCCGCATCCATGCGCGCGAGCAGCGCACGTGGATCCGCCGCGTAGCCCTCGAGCTCCGCGCGATTCGGCTTGCCCTTCCAGAATGTCTCCGCCACGGCGGGCGGCATCATGTGGAACGGCTGGATGTGAACGTGGGCGTCTGTGACGGTCACATGTTCAAGTCGACCCACACGCTCTTTACCTGCGTGTAGTGCTCGAGCGCGTGCGCGCTCATTTCGCGTCCAAAGCCGCTCGCCTTGTAACCGCCGAAAGGCGCCGCGGTGTCGTACACGTTGTAGGTGTTGATCCAGACGGTGCCCGCCTGTAGGCGGCGCGCCACGTAGTGCGCCTTCTTGACGTCGCGCGTCCACACGGCCGCGGCGAGGCCGTACTGCGAGTCGTTGGCCCTTGCGATGGCTTCGTCGATGTCCGCGAAATCAATCGTTGCGAGCACCGGCCCGAAGATCTCTTCGCGCGCGATCGTCATCTCCGGCTTGACGTTGTCGAACACCGTCGGCTGGAAGAAGTATCCCTTCCCCGTCCCGATATCAGCGCGGCCGCCGCCGGCGACGAGGGAAGCACCCTCCTTCTTCGCGATGTCCACGTACCGCTGCACCGTCTCGAGCTGCTTCTTCGATGCCAGGGCGCCGTAGCGCGTCTTCGGATCCATCGGATCGCCGGCGACCATCTTCTTCGCGCGCGCGGCGAGCTTCTCCATGAACTCGTCCTTGATCGACGCCGCGACCAGCAGCCGCGATCCGGCGGCGCACACTTCCCCTTTGCCGTAGAAGATGCCGGTCGTCGCGCCGCGCAGCGCCGCGTCGATGTCGGCATCGGGCAAGACGATGTTCGGGGACTTGCCGCCCAGCTCCAGCGTAATCTTCTTCAGCGTGTCGGCCGCGGCCCGCATGATGCCTTTGCCGGTGCTCGTGTCACCGGTAAACGCGATCTTGTCAATGCCCGGGTGCTCGACGATCGCCTGGCCAACCGTCGATCCCGGCCCGGTGATCACGTTCAGCACACCTGGCGGGAGTCCGACTTCCACCGCGATCTCGCCAAGCGCGATCGCCGTCAGCGGCGTCTGGCTCGCGGGCTTCAGGATGACAACGTTGCCGGTCGCAAGCGCCGGCGCGACCTTCCACGCGGCGAGCAGCAGCGGAAAGTTCCATGGGACGATGGCGGCGACGACGCCGAGAGGCTCGCGAAGCGTGTAGGTCAGGTAGTTGCCGTCGACGGGGATTGTTTCCCCCATCACCTTATCCGCCCAGCCCGCGTAGTACTCGAAGCACTTTGCGGCCGCCGGGATCTCGATCTGGCGCGATTCGAAGATGGGCTTTCCGTTGTGGAGCGTTTCGAGCCGCGCGACCTCGTCCGCTTTTTCGAGCAGGCGATCCGCGAGTTTGCTCACCAGCCGCCCGCGATCGCGCGCGGACATTTTGCCCCACGCTCCATTGAAGGCCGCTCGCGCCGCGGCGACCGCCGCATCCACGTCGTCCTTCCCGGCCGACGCGACCGTCGCGATCACCTCCTCCGTCGCCGGGTTGGTGACCTCCATCGTTTTGCCGCCGGCGGCGTCGCGCCACTGGTTGTTGATGAGGAGCTTCTTGTTCATTTGCCTTTGAACTGCGGCTTGCGTTTTTCGAGGTTGGCGGTGATGCCTTCTTTCGCATCCTCGCCCTGGAACAGAAGCTGTTGGAGCTCCCGTTCGATCGACAGCCCTTCGAGGAAGCCGGCCTCCGCGCCTGACTGCACAGCACGCTTCATCCGGCCGACGGCACGGCTGGCCTTCGCCGGCGGCGTGAACTGGCGCGCGTAATCGACAACCGCGTCGTTGAAACTGCGGCCATTCAAGTCCGATTCACCCCAGACTTCTGTGACGATCCCGAGCGCCTTCGCTTCGTCCATGGACAGCAGGCGGCCGGTGGCCATGAGCTCGATCGCGCGTGCCTTGCCGACGAGGCGCGCCAGGCGTTGCGTGCCGCCGGTACCGGGGAGAACGCCAAGGGCGACCTCCGGCAGTCCGATCTTTCCGGCGTCTTTCCTGGCGATGCGGATGTCGGCTGCCATCGCGACCTCGAGTCCGCCGCCGACGGTGTGGCCGTTCAGCGCCGCAATCACAAGCTTCGGCGTCTGCTCGAGGCGCGTCAGCGTCTCGTTGGCGTGCAGGCAGAAGTAGTACTTGAAGTCGGGATCGGCGTCCTTGAGCATGCCGATGTTCGCACCCGCGCAGAAGAACTTCTCTCCTGCGCCACGGATGACGACCACGTGGACGTCGGCGTTCATGCGCGCATCGAGCACCGCGCCGTCGATCTCGCGCATCATTTCATAGGAGTACGTATTGGCCGGCGGATCGTTCAGTTCGATCATGCACAGGCCCTGCGACGTTTCGACTCGGATCTTCGTCATTCGACACTCGACAATCGGCAATCCGTGAATCTGCAATCTGCAATCGCCAATCGGCAGTGTCAGAGTTCTGTGCGGACGTACTCGAAGTTCACCGGCTGCCCCTTGACGCCGCGCTGCGGCGGCGCGATGTAGTTGGCAAACTTGCCGGGCTCGTAGACGGGCTCCGCCTGGATGCTGAGGAGATACTCGCGGTCCTTTGGCGCCGGCAGCCACTCGTACTTGCGGCGCTCCCAGTCTTCGTCGGAGAGCTGGTGGCCGTGCGGGTCGAAGTGCACCGACGAGAACATGCCGATGCCGCGATTGAACTTCCGATCGGGCAGCCGAAGGCGATCGGAGAATCCGTTTCGCTCCAGGATCTTGTTCCAGCGCGTGACGCCGGCGAGACAATCGCCGACATACCAGTCGCGCAGGACCTCGTTCATCGCCGTGCGCATCGGGATATGGCGACGTTCCAGCTTCCCCTCCGCCAGCATCTCGAGCTCATACATCGCCTCGGTGACGCGATGGTCGTCCCACTTGTCTTCATAGGCGCGCCCCTTCAAACCGTTGGCGAAGTACGACGCAGCGTTGGTCGACACTTCGTTGCCGTGCAGGTCGAGGCTGAGACTGAACCAGAGGTTGATGAACTTCTGGAGCATCTCGAGGTCGATGCCGCCAAGCTCCCGCACGTCCCCCGAATAACCGGTCTGCTTCATCAGCTGACAGGTGCGCTCGAGGATTCGCGCAATGCCCGTTTCGCCGACAAACATGTGGTGCGCTTCCTCGGTGAGCATGAACCTCGTCGTGCGCGACAGCGGATCGAGCGAGCTCTCCGAGAGCGAGAGCAGCTGCGACTTGCCGTCGCGATCGGTGAACATCGTGAACATGAAGAAGTCGAGCCAGTTCTCGATCGGCTCGTTGAAGGCGTCGAGAATGCGCGGCTTGTCACGGTTGCCGCTCTGCCGCTCGAGAAGCTCCTCCGCTTCGTCCCGGCCGTCGCGCCCGAAGTACGAGTGCAGCAGGTAGACCATCGCCCAGAGGTGCCGCCCTTCCTCGACGTTCACCTGGAACAGGTTACGCAGATCGTACAGGCTCGGACACCGCTGGCCGAGCCATCGCTGCTGCTCGACGCTCGCGGGCTCAGTGTCCCCCTGGGTGACGACCAGCCGCCGCAACTGGTTGCGGAACTCTCCGGGCACTTCGTGCCACACGGGATTGCCCATGAAATCGCCGAAGCCGATGCGGCGATCCTGCACGGGATCCGCGAGGAAGATGCCCCACCGGTACTCCGGCAGCTTGACGTATTCGAAGTGCGCCCATCCAGACGGATCGACGCTCACGGCGGTGCGCACGTACACCTGGTGGTAGTCCTGAAACCCCTGCGGGCCCATGTCGCGCCACCACTGGATGTACTTCGGCTGCCAGTGCTCGAGCGCGCGCTGCAGCCGCTTGTTGCTCGAGAGCCCGACGTTGTTGGGGATGCGTTCGGCTGAGATCATGATCCCTCCGTCGCCGTAGACATAGGGGCCGTTCGCGAACGGCCCCTACGCTCTTATGTCCTGTTGAAATCGAACTCGGGGCGTGACTGCGATCCGTACGCGGTCAGCGCGCCCTTCTCGCCGACGGCGTTCGGGCGGATGAAGATCCAGTTCTGCCATGCCGTCAGACGCCCGAAAATCTTCGTCTCCATTGTCTCGGGTCCGGCAAACCGCAGGTTGGCTTCCATGCCGGTCAGCGCGTCCGGCGAAAGGGCGGCGCGGCTCTCGACCGCCAGGCGGATTTCATCATCCCAATCCAGTTCGTCCGGCGCGAAGGATACCAGCCCGGCCTCGAACGCCTCTTCGGGTGTGAAGGATCCCTCTCGAGCGAGCGCCTGGTCCACACGTTCCGGTTCGGCGAGGAAGCGCGTCTGCAGCCGCGTCAGCCCGTTGCTCATTTTCAGCGGTCCCCCATTCATCGCGGATAGTGCGATGGTGTTGTCCGCTTCCGGATCGTCCAGCATGTACGAACGATCCGCCGCGAGCGCCAGCTCGAAGAGCGAACCGGCGAAGCAGCTGCCCGGCTCGATGAACGCGAAGAAGCTGCGCGATGTGAGGTCCATTCGCTTCAGCGTGCGCTTCATGAAATGGATGATCTCGCGAACCAGCCACTGGTCCTTGTTCGCGAGAAGCAGTTCGTCCATCGCGAGCATCGATTCCCGGTCGCCGCGTGTCTTGACGACGACCGTGCCGATCAGCGGCTCGACGATCCGCAGCCGCAGCAGCGCGTCGTCCAGCTCGCGGAACGCACGAAGCGGCCAGAACTGATCGCCGGCGGCCTGGATCTCGTCCGCCGTTGAGGGCTGGTGGCCCTCCGGTCCGCTGACCGTCAACGTTGCGACGCGCTTGTCGCGGTCGATCTCGAGCGACACGGACGAATACGTCACAGCGGTGTCCGTGATCCTGGGGCGCAGCGGCGTCAGCCTGATGCCTGGACCACTCGAGGGACGATCGGACCTGCCTGCCAGCTCCTGCGCGCGGGCGGCGACGCGCTGCTTGAACTGGCTCGTGGGATAAACGGCGTCCACCAGGCGCCACTCGACGGCGCGCTTCCCTTTCACCCCCTCGGCGACGGTCCCGAACACATCCGCCAGGTCGCGGCGCACCTTGCGCTTGTCAACCACGCGCGTGAGCCCGCCGGTCCCCGGCAGCACGCCGAGCAGCGGCGTCTCCGGCAGGCTGACCGCGGAGTTACCGTCGTCGACGAGGATGATCTCGTCGCACGCGAGCGCCAGCTCGTAGCCGCCGCCCGCGCAGATGCCGTTCAGCGCGGCAAGGAACTTGATGCCCGAGTTTTCGCTCGCGTCCTCGATCGCCAGGCGCGTTTCGTTCGTGAACTTGCAGAAGTTCACCTTCCACGCGTGGGTCGAGCCGCGGAGCATGAAGATGTTCGCGCCGGCGCAGAAAATCCGTTCCTTGAGACTCGTGATGACCACTGCGTGCACTTCCGGATGTTCGAAGCGCAGACGCTGGATCGCGTCGGCGAGCTCGACGTCGACGCCGAGGTCGTACGAATTGAGTTTGAGCTTGTAGTCCGGAGAGAGGCCGGCGTCTTCCTGCACGTCCATCGACAGCGTCGCCACGGGGCCGTCGAACGCGAGCTTCCAGTGCCGGTAACGATCGGGGGATGTATCGAACGAAACGGCCGGCATGGCGACCTTCGTGGCGGCGTCCATATATCGCACCAGCCTATCGCCGGTAATCCGGCAGTGTCAAGGCACTATACTGCTCAAACTGTCGCCAAGCGTGCTATATATTGCACTGAGCTCCCAAGTTTCCCTATGAGCGGGGAATTGGGGGTCTGACCCCATGACGGATGTGCTCGAGGTGCTCGGCGGGCGGACGCGCGAATTGCGCATGGCACGCGGATGGACGCTGCGCGACCTGGCGGAACGATCCGGAGTCTCGGTCAGGTTCCTCGTGCAACTGGAAGCGGGCCGCGGGAACATCTCGGTCAAGCGGCTCGCCGATCTCGCGGACGCGTTCGGCATCACGGCATCGGACCTGCTCCGCCAGACCGACTCCGACCCACCGACCGAGATCGTCGCCCTTCTCGGCCTGCGCGGCGCCGGCAAGACGACGATCGGACGGCAGCTGGCGCGGCGGCTCCACGTGCGCTTCGTCGAGCTCGATCGACGCATCGAGAAGGCCGCCGACATGTCGCTCTCGGAACTCTTTTCGCTGTACGGCGAGGACCACTATCGCCGGCTCGAACGCGACACGCTCGCGCAGGTGCTCGCCGAGAAGCGCTCGATGGTGCTCGCGACGGGCGGCGGCATCGTCGCATCGCCGGAGACGTTCGCGCTGCTGAAGAAACACGCGCTGACCGTGTGGCTCCGCGCCACGCCTGAAGATCACTGGAACCGCGTCGTCCGGCAGGGCGACCGCCGCCCGATGGCGGATCACCCGCAGGCCATGGCAAACCTGCGCGCGCTGCTCGCCTCCCGCGAGCCGCTCTACGCCGGCGCGCAGCACACGGTGGAGACTTCCGCTCGCGACATCGACGACATCGTCGAGGAGGTCACTGCGCTGGTTCAGTAATCACTGCGCGGTCTCGCCGGGCTTCAACACCAGAACGTCGATCCCCATCGGATCGACAAGCCTCTTGAGAACGTCCGGCGAGCCGGTCAGCGCCGGGAAGGTTCCATAGTGCATCGGCACGACCTGGCGCACGCCGAGCATCTCACACGCGAGCGCCGCAGCCGCAGGACTCATCGTGTAGTAATCGCCGATCGGGAGGAATGCGATTTCGGGCGCGTGCAGCTCGCGGATCAGGCGCATGTCGCCGAAGAGCGCGGTATCGCCGGCGAAATAGATCGCGCGATCGTCCTCGAGACGGACGACAAAGCCGGCTGCGAGTCCCACGTAGTGCACCTTCCCATCCTCTTCGATGCTGCTCGTGTGGACTGCGGGCGTCATCGAGACCTTGAGTCCCTTGACGTCGACCGTCCCGCCGATACCCATACCGATGACGTCTTTCAGTCCCTTCCCCTGGAAGTAGTTCGCGAGCTCGAAGACGGCGACGATCGTCGCGCCCGTCGCGCGCGCGACGGCGACGACGTCCCCCGTGTGATCGGAGTGGCCGTGGGACACGCAGATCACGTCCGCTTTATCGATCTTCGCGCCTGCGGGTGCCTTGGGATTTCCCGTCAGCCAGGGATCGAACGCGATCCGCCGTCCTCCCGGCGTGCCGAGGACGAACGTCGCGTGCCCAAACCACGTGATAGAAAGAGAAGCCATCCCGCTAGTATAAAATTGAAGGATTGGCGACAGCCCCTCTGAATTTCATTCGCGGCCGCAAGAAAAGGTCCGACGGCGCGGCCGAGCTCCCGCGTCAGCCGAAGCCGGAGTGGCTGAAAGTACGGGCACCGGGTTCCGAGAACTATCACAGGCTCAAGGGGTTGATGCGCGGCCTCGGACTCCACACGGTGTGCGAGGAAGCCAATTGCCCCAACATCGGCGAGTGCTGGCATCACGGCACGGCGACGTTCATGATCCTCGGCAGCACCTGCACGAGATCGTGCGGGTACTGCAACGTGACGCACGGCGCGCCGCTTCCCCCAGACGAGCAGGAGCCGATCAAGGTGGCCAGCGCCATTCACGCGCTCGCCCTCAGCTACGTCGTCGTTACGTCGGTGGATCGTGATGACTTGCCGGATTTCGGCGCGTCGCACTTTGCACGGACGATCGGCGAGACGCGCGCGCGCATACCGAACTGCCGTCTCGAGGTCCTGATTCCGGATTTTCAAGGGGACGAAAACGCGCTCCACACGGTCCTCGACGCGGGACCAGACGTGCTCAATCACAACATCGAGACTGTTCCCCGCTTGTACCGAATCGCACGTCCTGGTGGCCGTTACCAGCGCGCGCTCGACGTCCTGCGCCGCTCGCGCGAGATCGCTCCGGCAATCCCGACGAAGTCGGGATTGATGGTGGGCCTCGGCGAAGAGTGGGATGAAGTCGTGGAGACCCTGCAGGATCTGCGTACCGCCGGCGTGAACATTGTCACGATCGGTCAGTACCTGCGACCGTCTCTCGCGAACCTGCCGATGGCGCGCTATTACACGCCGGCCGAGTTTGCCGAGCTCAAGCGCATCGGCCTCGAGCTCGGCTTCGGCCACGTCGAATCAGGCCCCCTCGTCCGCAGCTCGTATCACGCGCACGAACAGACCGACTCCTTCGAAGCCACCCGGGGTCAGGTCTAAAAACCGCCCTGCATCCGGGGGTCAGGTCTGGAAATCGCCGTTCAGCGGGGTCAGACCCGTTTTTGTGCAGCAGACTTGGCACCCATGAAGGGCGTTTTACAGACCTGACCCCGGATTTTGCGCCGCCCTGCATCCGGGGGTCAGGTCTGGAAATCGCCGTTCAGCGGGGTCAGACCTCTTTCTGTGCAGCAGACCTGGCACCCCTAAAGGGCGTTTTACAGACCTGACCCCGGATTTTGCAGACATCCCGTGTCAGGGGGTGTTATGCGGAAGCATGTTTCTCATCTGGCTGTCGCGATGATGACGGCCGCTATCGCTATCGCCTGCACGGGACGCACGGACAAGGTGAACAACGACCGGCGCGTGCAGGCGGGAGGGAACCGCGGCGTGAATGAGCGGCTCTCGCTACAGGGATGCATCGAAGCGGCGCCCGGCACCAACACGTATGTGCTGCGCAACGTCGTCGAGGTCGCGCCCGAGCAGCAACCACAGGGACAGGAGCGGATGGAACATGCGCCGCTCGTGCCGCGCGGATCCTGGGTGCGGCTCACGTCCGGCGACGCTGACGATCTGAAGAACTATCTCGGAAAGCACGTGACCGTGACGGGGATGGTCCGCGATGCGGGCGGCAACACAATCGGCACCGCGGGCCAGTCCTCTACGATGCCGCGCGCCGGCGAGGCGAACGGCAACGCGCCGCAAATCGCCGTCGAACACGTGAAAGAGTCGCAAGGCATGTGCGGAACGCTGCCTGGTGACAGCGGCCGCCCGCCCGGGCGTTAGACGTCCGGTCTGCCGAACAACTCCCCCTGGAGCGCTTCCAAGGCGGTGCGCACACCGCGCGAGCTGACGGTCTCGTCGTGCTGCGTGATGTCGAGACCGATCAGCTCCTGCCGCTCCGACACGCGAAGCGGGATGATCGCATCGGTCACGCGATAGAGGAGCCACGATCCGATGAACGCGTAAGGCGCCGCGATCGCGAGCGTCAGCAGCTGCACGAGAAACACCTTCGAGTCGCCGTGGATCAGTCCAACGTCCGCGGCGAACACTCCTGTCGCGATCATTCCCACCATGCCGCCGACACCGTGACATGGGAAGACGTCGAGCGTGTCATCGAGCGTGGAACGCGACTTCCAGTACACCGCGACGTTGCTGATGATGCTCGAGAATGTGCCGATGACGATGCTCTGCGCAACGGAAACGTAGCCGGCCGCAGGTGTGATCGCGACCAGCCCCACGACGGCGCCGATGCACGCGCCCAGCGCGGACGCCTTGCGGCCGCGAATGACGTCATACGAAATCCAGGCGAGCGCCGCCGCTGCTGACGCCGTGTTCGTCGTCGCGAACGCCAGCGCGGCCTGCTCGTTTGCCGCGAGCGCCGAACCGGCGTTGAACCCGAACCAGCCGAACCACAACATTCCCGTGCCGAGGATCACGAACGGGATGTTGGCGGGCACGTGCTCTCCGCCGATGTCGAGCAGCTTCCGGCGTCCGAGCACGATCGCACCCGCAAGCGCCGCCATCCCCGCGGACGTGTGCACGACGGTTCCACCGGCAAAATCGAGCGCCCCCCATCTGTGCAGGAAACCGTCCGGATGCCATGTGGCGTGTGCGAGCGGACAGTAGATGAAGATGCTGAAAAGGACGGTGAACATGACGACCGCCCAGAAGCGCACGCGCTCCGCGAAGGACCCCGTGATCAGCGCCGGTGTGATGATCGCGAACTTCAGGTGAAACAGCGCAAAGATGACCAGAGGGATGGTCGGCGCCAGCGCCGGATGCGTGGCCGTCCCGACGTGGCGGAACATGAAAAAAGTCGCCGGGTTCCCGATGACGCCGCCGATGTCGTCACCAAACGCCAGGCTGAAGCCGAACACGATCCAGACGATGCTGATGACGATCATTGCCATCAGGCTCTGGAGCATCGTGGAGATGACGTTCTTCTTCTGCACCATCCCGCCGTAAAAGAACGACAGGCCGGGCGTCATGAGGAGCACGAGGCCCGCCGCCGTCATCATCCACGCGAGATCGCCGGAGACGATGGGGCCGCCTTTGACGATGGGATCCGCCGGGGGAACGATTATCGCGAGCGTACTCGCGCAGAGGAGGAGCGCCAGCGGATAAACACGCCGCATATCAGTTTCCAGTAACCGGTTCCCAGTTGCCAGTCACGAAGACAACGGAACTGTACACGCTCCAGACAAAAACTGGAAACTGGAAAACTGGAAACTGGAAACTGGAAACTGGAAACTGTTTCTAGCCGCGCCTTGGTCGATAAACGTGCGTCGCATGGCCATAAAAAACTTCGGCCGCTTCCATGACTGTTTCAGATAGCGTCGGATGCGGGTGGATGGTCATCGCCATGTCCTGGGCGATCGCGCCCATTTCGACCGCCAGCACCCCTTCCGAGATCAATTCGCCGGCGCCGGGACCGCAGATGCCCACGCCGAGGACGCGCTGGCTCTCGGGATGGATGACCAGCTTCGTGACGCCGTCGGTTCGGCCGAGCGAAATCGCGCGGCCGGACGCACCCCACGGGAACTTCGCGACCGCGACCTTGATGCCCTGCTTCTCAGCTTCCGTCTCGGTCAGTCCCGCCCACGCGATTTCCGGGTCGGTGAAGACGACCGCCGGAATCGCCGCCGGCGAGAACTCCACGTTCCGGTCCCCCGCGATCGCGTCGACGGCGGCGCGACCCTCGTGCGACGCTTTGTGCGCGAGCATCGGTTCCCCCGCGACGTCGCCAATCGCGTAAATTGCCGGTTCGGCCGTCTGCCGGTTTTTGGCGGTGACGATGAAACCGCGCTTGTCGATCTGGACGCGCGTCTTGTCGAGACCAGGAATCGCGGAATTCGGCCGGCGTCCGATCGACACCAGGACGCGATCGAACGTCTGCTCGCCGGATTTCCCCTGGCCCACCTGCCCCGAGCCTGTCGAGGGCTCGAACGTCACGGCGATGCCGTCCTTCACATCCTTCATGCCGGTGACTTTCGTGTTCAGCCACACGGCTTCGCAGATCTGCTCGATGCGCTTCGCGAGGATGTTGACGAGATCCCTGTCGGCGCCGGGCAGCAAACCACTCGTCATTTCGACGACGCTCACCTTGCTGCCGAGCGCTGCGTAGACGCTGCCAAGCTCGAGGCCGATGTAGCCGCCGCCAACGACGAGGAGCGACCTGGGGATGTCGGGCAGGTCGAGCGCCCCCGTCGAATCCATCAGCCGCGGACTCTCAATCGAGAGGCCTGGAATGCGCGACGGCACCGAGCCGGTCGCGATGATGCAGTGCTCGAAGGTCAGCGTCTCCTTCGTACCGTCCACTTTGTCGATGTCGAGCGTCTTTGCATCGCGGAAGCTCGCCATGCCCTGCACGTGCTGGATCTTGCGCAGGTTGCGCAGCTGCCCGGCCCCGGAGGTGAGCTGGCCGACGACCTTGTCTTTGAAGCCGCGGAGCTTGTCGAGATCGATCTTCGGTTTCTGGAACTCGACGCCGAAGTCCGCGGCGTGCGCGGACTCGCTGATCACGTCCGCGACGTGCAGCAGCGCCTTGGAAGGAATGCACCCGCGGTAGACGCACACGCCGCCGGGATTCTTCTCAGGATCGACGAGGGTGACGCTCATTCCCCGATCCGCCGCATAGAACGCGGCAGCGTACCCTCCAGGGCCTGCGCCGATTACGACGAGCTGTGTTGACTTGGGCATCGTATCAATTCCCAACTACTCAATTCCCAACTCCGCAAGAAGCTCGCCTTGGGAGTTGGGAGTTGGAACTTGAGGAGTTGTCGCGCGCTGCGTCGCGGAGGCCACTCACAGCGCTAAGACGAACGGCTGCCCAAAGGCCTCCGCAACCCAGCGCAGAAATCGCGCAGCGTCGGCGCCGTCGATCACGCGGTGATCGTACGACAGCGACAGCGGGAGCATGAGGCGCGGCTGGAAGGCCGTGCCATCCCAGACGGGCTCGTAGCTGCCGCGCGAAATACCGAGGATCGCGACTTCGGGCCAGTTGACGATCGGGCTGAAGCCGACACCGCCAATGCCCCCGAGGTTCGAGATGGTGATGACGCCGCCCGACATCTCGTCCAGCGTGAGCTTGCCGGCGCGCGCCTTCTCCGAGACCTTCGCGAGTTCGGCCGACAGCTCGATGATGCCCTTGCTCTCGACGTCGCGGATCACCGCGACGAGCAGGCCGCGATCCGTGTCGACCGCCACGCCGATGTTCGAGAACTTCTTGTAAATCAACTGTCCGCGCGCCATGTCGAGCGAGGCGGTGAACTGCGGGTACTTCCTGATTGCAGCGGCGAGAATCTTGAGGGCGACCGAGGTAACCGTCAGCTTGCCGCCGGCGCGCTCCGCCATCGGCGAGTACTTCCTGCGCAGCTCCTCGAGCGCCGTGATGTCCGCCTTGTCGTGCTGCGTGACGGCGGGAATCACGTTCCACGCGTGGCCGAGATGCTCCGCCGTCTTGCGGCGCACGTTGCTGATCGGCTTGCGCTCGACGTCTCCCCACTTGGAGAAGTCCGGCAGCGGCTGCGCGGACGGGGCGCTCGCCGGCGCCTGCGCGCCGCCTGCGCCACCCGACGACAACGCATCACGGACGAATGTCTGCACGTCGTCCACGGTAATGCGGCCGGCGGGACCGCTGCCCGTGACCTGGCGGATGTCTACGCCCAGTTCTCTCGCGATGCGGCGCACGGATGGCCCGGCCGCAGGCGCCGGACCTTCGGCGGCGGGTGCGGCACCCGCCTGCGCGCGCGGCGCGCGCGAGATGTCGACCACTTCGCCGCGCTTCTGGCGCGGTGCGTCTTCGATTTCGTCCTCGGGCATGCGCGGCGCCGGATGCTGCGCGCGCGGCTGCTGGTCGGCGATGCCAGGCTTGTCTCCTTCGCGATCCTCGCGAGCCGATCCCGCGCGGCCGCCACTCGTCGGCGCGTCACGATCCGGAGTCGCCGCCTGGCTCAGGCCTCCTTCTTCCGGCGCGCCTGCGGGCTGCGGTTTCGCCTTGTCGCCGTTCTTCGCCGCAGGCGCACTCGCGCCTGCACCGGCATCGGCATCGGCATCATCCACGGTGAAGATCGTCTGGCCGACCTTCACTTTCTCCCCCTGCTTGACCTTGACGTCCTTGACTGTGCCGGCCACCGACGACGGAACCTCGATCGTCGCCTTGTCGGTCTCGAGCTCCAGGACAGCCTGCTCATTCGCGACCGTGTCCCCAGGTTTCACGAGGACGCGCATCACGTCGCCGGCGGTCACGTTCTCGCCCAGTTCGGGCAGCTTGAATTCTGTTGGCATCCTATGAAACCGCCGGATTCGGTTTGTCGGGGTTGATCCCGAAATCCTTGATTGCCTGCGCCACGAGCTTCGCGTCGACTTGCCCTTCCTTCAGCAGCTCCGACAACGTCGCGACGGCGATGAACCGCGCGTCCACTTCGAAGAACTCGCGCAGCGCCGCGCGGTCCTCGCTGCGGCCGAAGCCGTCGGTGCCGAGCGTTCGCAGCTTGCGCGGTGTCCAGCGATCGATCGCATCGGGCAGCACTTTGCAGTAATCGGATGCCGCGACGAGCACGCCGGGCGCATCCTTCAGACACTGGGTGACGTATGGCACCTTCGGCGGCTCCGCGGGGTGCAGCATGTTCCAGCGCTCGCACGTGTGGCCGTCGCGATACAGCTCCGTGTAGCTCGTGACGCTCCACACGTCCGCGGCGACGCCGTACTTCTGCAGGAGTTCCTGCGCAGCGACTACTTCGTTCAGAATGGCGCCGCTCCCGAACAACTGCGCGCGCGGCTTCGACCTCGTGTCGGGTGAGGCCTTGAACTTGTACATGCCCTTCAGGATGCCCTCGCGAGCGTTCGGCGGCATCTCCGGCATCACGTACTGTTCGTTCATCACCGTCAGGTAGTAGAAGACGCTCTCCTGGTCCTGATACATCCGCTTGATGCCGTCCTGGATGATCACGGCGAGCTCGTAGGCGTATGCCGGGTCGTAGGACAGGCAATTGGGATAGCAGAGCGAGTAGACCAGGCTGTTGCCGTCCTGGTGCTGCAGCCCCTCGCCCGCCAGCGTCGTCCGTCCCGACGTGCCGCCGAGGAGGAATCC